>CAMLFX010000106.1 GCA_946479435.1 uncultured Sphingobacteriales bacterium
CGACTTAAAAGGACAAAACAGATTTATACTGTTTTGTCCTTTTTATTTCCACCTTAATCGTTGTCTATAAATATATAAGTTTGGCTGCTTCGCTGATGCGATTAATTTGAATAGTAATAGACTCCAAAACCTGAGAAACGTAGCACTACGGAGCAGGTTTATGCATGATGGCAGACTTAAATCGCTTGAAGAGGTTATCGAATTCTATAACAATGGCAGTGTTCACGTGTAGGTAATCTTGATCCTATCATGACTAAGCCGGGCAAAGAATATGGTTTATAACTAACACATGAGGACAAGCAGCATCTGCTTGCTTTTCTTTAAACCCTTACTGATCCAACTTAATTAGTGATACAGCATTGTCACATTTTAGAATAAAGACAATTTTGTCTTTTGTATAAATTGTTTTTGTATTTTTGTAATGAATGGAACCAATGCCCATAAAAAGAAGTAAGGAGCTGGCGCCTTTATCGCGCGATCATCATCATGGCTTGCTGCTGTGTTGGAAGATAAGGAATGGTGTAAAGAATCATATCGACAGTAATCGGATCTCCCGGTATATTATCTTTTCTTTCAGGGAAGAATTGAGCGAGCATTTCAGACAGGAAGAAGAGATCCTGTTTTCTTTATTATCTGATGAGGAAGTACTAAAGCAGCAAGCATTGGAGCAACATGGCAGTCTGTGGGAGCAAGTAACGAAGATAGAGTCTCAACAACAATTGGATACAATGCTTCTGCTGGCTTTTGCAGATACACTAGATACACATATCCGCTTCGAAGAAAGACAACTGTTCCCTTTCATTGAACAAACCGTTGATACAGCAAAACTGCACACTGCAGGTATGGAGATCGATGCCTGCCAACAGGTAGGTCAACTGCAATGGGAAGATGAATTTTGGAAAAAAAATTAATTGATTATGTTTTCAAAGGCTTGTGAATACGGAATTAGAGCAACAGTGTATATCGCTTCTGAGGCAAAAGAATATCATAAGGTAGGTATCCAGCAGATATGCGATCATATCGAAGCTCCTTTACATTTCACTGCCAAGATACTGCAGACATTAAGCCGCCGTCATATCATTAGTTCCCAGAAAGGACTCAATGGCGGTTTCTACCTCGATGATCATCAGAAAAGGAAACCAATAAAGCATATCGTTGAAGCTATTGATGGGAACGAGGTGTTTACAGGCTGTGGCCTGGGGCTTAAACAATGCTCTGAAACCAAGCCTTGTCCCATTCACAACCAGTTCAAGGCAATCAGGAATCAGCTTAACAAAATGATGGATGCTACAACCATAGAAATACTTGCCGATAAACTAAAAAACGGAGAGACCGTTCTGATGTAAATTTTTTTGTTTAAATAAAGGATGATTTTGTCTTTTGTGTAAAGACATATGAAACGTTTTAATTTCTGGATACGGATGAGCCCGGTTAACCTGGCATTAGTGGCACTAGTAGGTCTGTTTCTTAGAAGGTAATAAACTCAAACATATCCAATCTATTTCATAATCATAAAATTAAAAACAATGGAAGACGTAATCATCAATGTTACTCAACTGGAGCCCAGATTGAAACATCCAACCATATTTGATGCATTCGACCACTTAAATGCTGGTGTAGCTGTAGTCATACACAATGATCACGATCCTAAACCGCTATATTACCAGCTATTGGCACAGCGTGGTAATTGCTTTTCCTGGACATATCTTTCCGAAGGGCCACAAGAATGGCAGGTAGAGATTCGAAAGCATAATACCGACACAGAAACGGTTGGTGAAATTGCTGCCAAGGATATGCGTAAAGCGGCGCGGCTAAAAGAACTGGGAATTGACTTCTGTTGCGGCGGGAAAAAATCACTGCAACAGGCCTGTCAGGACAAAGGACTGGATGTGATCAAGGTGCAGCAAGAACTTGAAGATGCTACCAGACAGCCGGTATCGGCAAATCCACTTAATTTCAATAGCCTGTCGTTATCATTTTTAGCAGACTATATTGTTAATGTACATCATGCATACGTTATTGAACAGGCACCGGTAATAGAAGATTTGGCGCAGAAGGTGGTTGGCCATCATGGTGGCCATATACCTGCTCTGCCGAGGGTATATCAAATGATGGCTAGCTTGCGTGCAGAGCTCTTCAATCATATGGAAAAGGAGGAACAAGTGCTTTTCCCTACCATTAAGCTCATCGAGGCAGGAGGCGCTGGGTCAGTAGCATCAATCAGTGAACTGATACACCTGATGGAAAGCGAACACGATATAGCAGGTGATCTCATTAAGGAGATACGATTCCTTACTCATGACTTCACAGCCCCGGAAGAAGCATGCAATAGCATGAAAATCCTCTATTATAAACTGGAGGAATTCGAGCACGACCTGCTACAACATATTCACCTGGAAAACAATATCCTGTTTCCAAAAGCGATAACCATGCAGGAATCTAATTCAAGGGTGTAACTCTTCTATCATAATGTAAAGCTATATCTATGAAGCCTATAACAGCCAACGCAAAGATTGTGACATGCGATTATGTAATTGCCGAAGATAGAGCTGTGATGCAACAGAAAACTTCTGTGGCATTTGACTGGCGCCTGGAGTACGAGGTGATATAGAAAGCGGTGAAGATCCCTTTACAAGAATCATGGGTCACCTCTCAGTATGGCAACAGGGGAGGTGCTATTGTTGGTCAATTCATTCAAGCTTACCCCGCTGACACATATTCTGCGGGGAAACATTATGAAACAGAAGTGAATCATATCATTGCCAGTGAGGTACATACCTCAATACGAAAAACTGCCAGGGTCAGGGAAAGAAACGCTACCGAAAAAATAAACGTGAACAAATTCGAACTGATGCTACTATGTATAAGGATAAAATGAAGACCATAATGTACTCAATTTGCCTGTTTCAACCTATGATTACTGTGCTGGATAGCCTCCGATACTTATCGGAAAATATATAGCTTTATTTGTCCATTATAAGAAGTGGCCTCTATTTAAGATTATAATAGTAAAATATTCCCCTTAGTAAGTCGGAATTGCACCACTTATCGTACCAGAACAGTATCTAAATTTGCCTTATAACAACAGTCATTTAAACCATTAAAACAAAGTAAAATGAGTACAGAAAACAAATCACCCATCACAATAAGTAGCACTATCAATGCCCCTGTTAACAAAGTATGGGAATACTGGACAAAGCCTGAGCATATTACTCAATGGAGTAGTGCATCGGACGATTGGCACACACCACGCGCTGAAAATGACCTTAGAACAGGTGGATCCTTCCTTTCGAGAATGGAAGCAAAGGACGGAAGTTTTGGATTTGATTTTGGTGGCGTGTATGATGAAGTTGATACACACAAAAAAATAGCATACACTATGGGTGATGGAAGGAAAGTGAAGATCGCCTTTTTACCTAACGGGAATCAGACCGAGATACACGAAATTTTTGATCCTGAAAACGAAAACCCTATAGAAATGCAGCAACAAGGTTGGCAGGCTATATTGAACAACTTTAAAAAATACGCTGAGAAGTAAGCGAAGGATGGTTACTAATTAATAAAATGGCCCGCAATTTTGCGGGCCATTTTATTAAAGCTATTTCTATTAAGAATACTAATAAGAAACCAGTTTCTCAGTATGTACTTGTTCGCCTGTAACAATTTGAACCATATACATGCCTTTTACTGATATTGCATTTGCCGGTATTTCTATACGGTTAACACCGTTAGTAAGGTTAGATTGTGTTTTGTAAACCAGTTTGCCGGTTACATCAGTTACCACTACAGAGGCAGTTTTATTTTCGTTGTCTTTAATTACAACGAACGTGCTACCTGTTGTTGGGTTAGGCGCTAATACAATATTTTGTTTATCGTTAAGCAGTGTATTAACACCCAGTGGGTATGGGCTAACGTTGATACGGTCAATATAGAAGTTATTACCTGTTGCAATACGGCCAGCTGTGTTAGGGTCAACACTTGACCTATAACGGAAACGGAACAATGTATTGCCTGTACGGGCTTCTGAAGGTAGGTTAATGCTATGTAGCTTCCAATCGCCAGTCCATAAAGGTCGGAAAGGATTAGAATAAGTACCGTAGTTAGCTAACTCACCATCTTTCAGGCTATCCAGCTTTTTCCACGTAGCGCCGCAGTCTATTGAATATGCTATCAGAAGTGCATCATTCATTAAGTCAGGATTAGTTACACGGTAAGCACCGGCAGACATAAAGTTCAAATTACAGTCACCATTTGTCATGCTGCTTAAGTCAAATTTTGGTGAGAAGAAATCATCAAAATCACCACCAAAGTTGCCGGTGTAAGTTGCAGGGAAAACGCGCTTGTCAAAGCCGGTATGCACTAAACAGCTATTATCATAAAAACCAGTTTCAGATGTTGTCCAGCTGGTTGGGTTATTATAATAGTTGAAAGTAGGCCATTTGTCTTTATCACTATTTGCGTCAAACTCCTGAACATATCCTGCCATAGGGTTCAACTTATAGTTATTGTCTGCCGCATAAACTACTTTACGTTCAGTTGTACCACTTCCTGTATTGTTACCATTAGCAGTCAGTTTAACAGTAACCCATCCTGGATCACCAAATTTCACTTTTAATGTACCTGTCTTTTGGCTTGAAGTAGATGGATTAGCATTGTTTGAAAATTCCCATGCTACAGAGGTGATAGTATCTCTCCAGCTTTGGTTTTTAAACAGGAACTCTTGTGCATTATCAGCACACATGTAATAGTATCTTTCTGCAGTGCTACCCGCCCCCTTTTTCTCTATTGAAAAATCAGCAACAGGTGCCAGGTCATTCTGAGGATCCATGATACCTGTAACAGTCTTCGTAAGATCGCTTAAAAGGTTAACCCTGTTTGCTACTGTACTATGGTTAGCATTGCGTACACGCAATACCTGTTGCATAGTAAACATGTTAGTACAGTTAGAGTAGTCCATCAGGTTCTGTACGTTAGTAGTATCAGGATAATCAACTATTACACTTTGTACCGGACCACCACCTGGAGGAGCATAATTATATACTTGTTTGTAGCCATTTGCACAAACACTATCATATAGCGGGCAAGTGCTAAAATGCCCTTTGGTAGGCGGGGTATCATCTACTTCATCATTCCCACAAGCTTCACCAGGGCCTACGCCGCTGCTGTTCCATGGGTGATCAAGATTGAATACGTGACCCATTTCGTGTGGTATTGTACCACCGTCAGTAATGTAAGGAGCGGCAACAATGATACCATCACCTTGAGGATTAGATGCGCCACCTGAAGGTTTAAAGGCGTAGGCAAGCGTGATACCGTTGTCCGGATTTGAACCAATAACACCTTCTACCCAGATATTTACATATTTATCAGGAGCCCAAAGATCAAATTTGGCTTGTTCATCACCGCCTTTTGTAAGATATGACTGATGGCGGGTGATACCGGTAGTTGGATTACCATTAGGATCTTTACGAGCCAAACGGAATTCATAATTCATTTTACCAATATACCTTTTGAATGGTTCTATAACGCTCGACAGATCGTTTTTTTGCTGCCAAACAGTATTGAGGTCTTTTACCATTTGAAATATCTCGTCATCTGTCACATATTCAGTACCATAGTCGTGTACTACGTGTACAGCCAAAGGAATATAAAGTGTTTCCTTTGTAGCCTCAGTGTACATTGAGTCGAAGTACTTGTCGTAATCAGGAGAAGAAGAGATCAGTTTATTAAAAGCACCCCTGAGGTAGGCATTCAAAGCCTCTTCAGTAGCTTTTACTTGTGGGTTTTCTTTGATCAGTCTCGCATGTACCTGGTCAGTAGCACATGGTTGAGCGATTGCTGTACTGCCAAGCCCAGCTAAGGCAGACAATAGTAGAATAGCTTTTTTTATCATTGTTTGTTTATTAGTAAAAAATAAATCATTTACTGAAGCTTCAAAGATACTTATTCTGTTAAGAAAATGAAAAGTTTTTTGTCATGAAAGTCTTATATTTAAAGGGGTTGGGTCGTGCTCAGGCATAAATGACAAATAGTTTACAAAACTATTATTGCTTGCATATCCTTTATGATATTTGAATTTTGAACGTAGACCTAACGTGTATGGTTGAAAAAGAAAAACCCCGCTACTAGAGCGAGGTTTCATGTGCCCCGGGCGGGACTTGAACCCGCACACGCATTGCTGCATACAGGATTTTAAGTCCTGCGCGTCTACCAGTTCCACCACCAGGGCTTCCTTCTATTTTGCTGCACGAGGTAATACATGCGCAAACAAAAAATTCCAAACCATAAGGCCTGGAATTTTTTAAGAGCGGAAGACGAGACTCGAACCCGCGACCCTCACCTTGGCAAGGTGATGCTCTACCAACTGAGCTACTTCCGCTTGTGTGTTAAGAACTTTGGGACTGCAAAGATAGAGGAGGAGAAATAATTTCCAAATTCATTTTCATAAAATTTTTTCTTTCAATTGTTTTTAAGGCGTGTATTGCAACATTGGTGCGTGTTATACAGTTTTGCAGTATATCTTTGCGACCAATGAAAAGCCCTTTGTTTACACTTATAAGGAAGGATATACTTATAGAATGGCGGCAAAAACACACGCTGTTTGGTGTATTGTTATATGTAGGCAGTACTGTGTTTGTGGTGTATATGATGAATGGCCAGCCCGATGCGAAAGTATGGAATGCGTTGTTTTGGTTAACACAGCTTTTTGTAGCGGTCAATTCTGTGGCTAAGAGTTTTCTGCAAGAGTCCGCAGCAAGGTTTCGCTATTACTTTACCATAGTAAAGCCAACAACTTTTCTTTTGGCAAAAATGGTATATAGTGCAGTATTGCTCATGGCTATGAGCATGGTCAGCCTTTTACTATTCAATGTTTTGCTGGGTAGCCCATTGGTACAAACGGCACTGTTCGTGTTAGTATCCGCAATAGGCAGCCTTAGTCTATCAGTAATTTTTACTTTTCTTTCTGCGATAGCTGCGAGGGCACAACAAAATGCATCGCTAATGGCTATCCTCGGCTTCCCGCTGGTTACACCTTTGCTTATGATGCTCAGTAAGCTGGCTGCTGTGGCAATTACCCCGGTTTACCAGGCAGGGTGGGGGCAACTTGCCGGTGTACTACTTTTGTTTGATATGCTCATAGTTGTGCTGGGCCTGATACTTTTCCCGTTTTTATGGCAGGAATAGTGCACTTTATTTCATGTTTTTCAATATGAACACATTGTACATTAATACCCTACATTTGCAAAAATTATTTAAGTCCCTATGCGCAGCTCCTGGTGGAAAGTGCTTTGTGTTTTACTCTTAGGCTTTGCTATAATTGGAGGCATATTAATGCCGGCGCCCCGCTTGCATATCCTCAACGAAACAATACGCAATTTATACTTCCACGTGCCCATGTGGTTCACCATGATGGTATTATTCACCTTTGGTGTTATCTATTCTGTTAAATTCCTGCGTTCTAACGATTTAAAGGATGATATATATGCTGTAGAGTTTACCAATACAGGTATTGCATTCAGCATATTTGGCATGATAACAGGCATGGAGTGGGCTAATTATACCTGGGGCGAACCCTGGAGCAATGATCCTAAAGAATTGGGTACGGCGTTATGTATGCTTACCTACTTTGCCTACGCCATACTACGTAGTGGTATAAAAGACCCTGAAAAGCGCGCAAAGGTAAGCGCTGTTTATAATGTATTTGCCTTTGCTTTAATTATACCACTTATAGGTGTTTTACCTCGTATGGTCGATTCACTACACCCCGGTAACGGCGGCAACCCGGCATTTAAACAATATGACAGGGATACTAATATGAACATAGTGTTCTATTCAGCCTGTGTTGGATGGATACTATTGGGTATATGGATAAGCACGCTTTGTGTACGGCAGCGACTGCTGGAATATAACAAGGATAATAAGATATTTTAAAAATAATTGCTCATGCGTAAAGCATCTTTATTAAATGTAATATTCTTTCTGGCTGCCCTGCCTGCTATAGCACAGGAAGCACAGCCTGAAATGGCAGATACCATGCGTTCAAACGGTAAAATATACGTTGTTGTTTTGGTATTAGCTACTATCTTTGCGGGGATTATCACTTACCTCGTAAGGCTTGACCGCAAGATCAGTAAGTTTGAAAAAAATTAATAATCAATAATTTTTCTTTTTAATTAAAACCATATGGTAGAAACAGCTACTGCCAAAGCCAATAAGCAGCAACATTACAGCTTCTTTCATGGCGTAGAGCGCAACTTTGATAAAGCTGCGACCCTTACAAGATTCGAGAAAGGTATACTGGAGCAGATCAAAGCCTGCAATTCAGTTTATCAAATGAAATTCCCGGTTCGCATTGGCGATAAAATTGAAGTTATCGAAGCTTACCGTGTGCAACACTCGCACCACAAGCTTCCTTGTAAAGGCGGTATCCGTTATAGCATGGATGTAAACCAGGATGAAGTGATGGCCCTTGCATCGCTGATGACTTACAAATGTGCTATTGTTAACGTACCATTTGGTGGTGCAAAAGGTGGTATTAGGATCAACCCCAAAAACTACACTCCATACGAGCTTGAAAAGATCACACGTCGTTATACATCCGAACTGGTAAAGAAAAACTTTATTGGCGCGGGTATCGACGTACCAGCTCCTGATTATGGTACAGGTGCACGCGAAATGAGTTGGATAGCTGATACTTATGCATCCCTAAATCCCGGCGATGTTAACGCACTAGGTTGCGTTACAGGTAAACCGGTAAGCCAGGGTGGTGTGCGAGGCCGTACTGAAGCTACTGGCCTTGGCGTATTCTATGGTGTACGTGAAGTTTGCAACACTCCTGATGAAATGAAAAGATTAGGACTTTCAATAGGTGTTGCCGGTAAAAAAGTGATTGTACAAGGCTTGGGTAACGTAGGTTATCATGCTGCTAAATTCTTCCAGGAAGGTGGTGCTATAATAGTAGGCCTTGCTGAATTTGAAGGCGGTATCTATAATGAAAAAGGCCTTGATCTTGAAAAAGTTGTTGCTCACCGTAAAGCAACAGGTTCTATACTTGGTTTTGAAGGTGCTCAAGATATCAAAAACAGTTTTGATACACTTGAAATGGACTGTGATATCCTCATACCAGCAGCACTCGAAAATGTTATCAACGCAGGTAATGCAGCGCGCATAAAGGCTAAAATAATAGGTGAAGGTGCTAACGGGCCTCTTACTCCCGAAGCGGATGAAATACTGCTGGCAAAGGGTGCGGTTGTAGTTCCTGATATGTACCTGAATGCAGGTGGTGTAACCGTTTCTTATTTCGAATGGTTGAAAAACCTGAGCCACGTACGCTTTGGCCGTATGGACAAACGTTTCAG
>CAMLFX010000107.1 GCA_946479435.1 uncultured Sphingobacteriales bacterium
GAACGTTTCAGGTCTGAATTGTTATCGATATAATACGGAAAATCCCAGCCCTGCGATTTAGCATAACTGCGTACCAGGCCTTCCGCGCGCGATTCATCTATAGAAACCGTCATATAGTTAAAGTCAGTTTCTTTATGCCAGTCAGCAAGTTTGCCTCTTACATTCTTTATTTCTTTCTTGCAGGGCACGCACCAGGTAGCCCAAAAATTTATTAGGGTCACTTTACCTTTCTCCACCGTCTCGTTAAATGCCAGCTTCTTGCCTGAATTCACGTCTTTTATCTGTGTATCGGGCAATTCAGTTGTTTGGGCGCGTAGCGACACAGCCGCAAAAAGGGCCAGTCCTACAGCCAGCAATTTCTTCATAATAGCTTGTTTTTAAAATAAATAATCCAAAATCTTGCCAAAGTATAGCAAACGGTCTAATTTCGGGAAATTTTAGCAATTAACAACGGGTAATGAAAAAACTAAGGCTACTCTGTGCCCTCAGCATGCTGGGCACGGGCGCGTACGCACAAGGTAACCTTTCGGGCGACCTTATGATGAATGTCAATTTCTTCCAGAGAGATTCGGCCATCAATGCTGCGAACAACCCACTGTACGATAACTACCTGAGTGGTGGTGAAGCGTGGCTGGGGCTGCGTTATAACAATAACAAAGGTTTTACCGCAACCCTGCGTTTCGATGCCTTTCACAACTCCAACTTATATAATCCTATACAAGCGCTCAACAAATCGGGCGTGGGTGCTTGGAGTGTCAGCCAGAAATGGAAAGATCTTACAGTTACCGCCGGTTATATATACGATCAGATAGGTAGTGGTATCCTTTTCCGCGCCTACGAAGACAGGGGCTTACTTATTGATAATGCGCTGGTTGGGGTGCACCTCAGGTATGACATTACTCCTAACGTATTTGTAAAGGCATTTACGGGGCAAACAAAGTTCCTGTTCGATAGGTACCAGCCGGTAATAAAAGGCGCGAATATAGAAGGCGATTTCAGCCTTGGGGATAAAGCCCATATCATACCGGGTGTAGGTGTACTGAACCGTACGCTCGATCAGACATCTATCGACCAGGTAGCAGCCACTATCAATAGCCAGGATGTAGCCACCCGTTTTGTACCTAAATACAATATGTATGCGGTAACGGCTTACAATACACTTACCTGGGGCGATTTCTCATGGTATGTGGAAGGTGCGTATAAAACACACGAAGCTGTAGTTAAAGATAACAGGCTGCAAGATCTGGATGGCAATGTGGTGTATAGTACGTTGGGTTACGCACGCAAAGGCATTGCGGTCAATGTTACGGGTAAACGTACTGAGAACTTCGTGATGCGCACATCGCCAAACGAAGTATTGATACGTGGTTTGATGAACTGGCAGCCGATTGTAGCCCGTCTTCGTCCGCAACGTTTGATGGCGCGTTACACACCTGCATCGCAGGATATATCGGAGCAAGCTTTGGGTGGCGATGTATTACTGTCGCCTAACGATGATATAAGCATCACCCTGAACTACACACATATCAATACACTTGAAGATGTAAAGCTGTACCGTGAAGCATACTTCGATGCCGAATTCCGTGGCTGGGACAAGTTCATACTTCAGGTAGGTACGCAGTATATGCAGTACAACCAGGAGCTGTACCAGGTAAAGGCTAATGTGCCAATAGTTGAATCGCTGATACCTTTCTTCGAATTGACATACCGTATCAACGATAAGCATTCCATACGCACAGAGTGGGAATACCAGCATACTGAGCAAGACTATGGCTCGTGGATATTCGGACTGATAGAGTACAACATATCGCCCAAGTTCTCTTTCTCTGTATCCGATATGTACAATACAAGTCCCGGGCCTGCTGCTTTAACAGGTTCGCACCATTACTACAATGTATTTGCTGCCTATACAAAAGGACCGCACCGTTTCACAGCTGCTTATGTAAAGCAGGTAGAAGGTATCAACTGTACGGGTGGTGTTTGCCGTTACGAACCAGCGTTTAGTGGTGTTCGTTTAGGGCTCACATCCAGCTTCTAGCAATCAATACACATAAAGGCTTAACTTGCAACGGCTCCTTTTCAAGGGGCCGTTGCTTCATTTGCTAAGAGCCGCCGTATATGATTAAGACTGACTTCCTTGTTATAGGTTCGGGTATTGCAGGTTTAACCTTCGCTGTTAAGACCGCACGCCGCTTCCCCGATAAGACCATCACCATACTTACCAAAGCTAATACCGACGAGACCAACACCAAGTACGCACAGGGTGGTATAGCCGTAGTGAACGACCCTGAGAACGATAGCTTCGCCAAGCATATAGAAGACACTTTGATAGCAGGCGATGGCTTATGCAATCCGGCTGTGGTTGAAGCGGTGATCAAAGAAGGGCCGCAACGTGTAAACGAGATCATAGAATGGGGGGCCCGGTTTGATAAGGATTCGGAAGGCGGCTATATGCGTGGTAAGGAAGGCGGCCACTCCGAGTTTAGGATACTGCACCACAAGGACATTACCGGCTACGAGATAGAAAGAGCTTTGGTAGCAGAAGCCCAACGCTACAGCAACATACAGATACACAACCATTGGTTCGTGGTGGATATCATTACACAGCACCATTTAGGCCACCTCATTACCAAATCGACACCCGATATAGAATGCTACGGTGTATATGCCCTGAACCTTACCAACAATCATATAGAGAAGATACTGGCCAGCGTTACACTTATGGCATCGGGTGGTGCGGGGCAGGTGTATCGTACCACTACCAATCCACGCATAGCTACCGGCGATGGTGTGGCCATGGCCTACCGCGCCAAGGCACGTATAGAGAACATGGAGTTCATCCAGTTTCACCCAACGGCACTATACGAAGCAGGCGTGTCTCCATCGTTCCTGATAACAGAAGCGGTGCGTGGCGATGGCGCCATCTTGCGCAACAAGGAAGGTGAAGCTTTCATGCCGCGTTATGATGCCCGTGCTGACCTTGCCCCCCGCGATATAGTTGCCCGCGCTATTGATAACGAGATGAAACGCACGGGTACCGAGCATGTGTACCTCGATTGCCGTGCTATGAACCAGGATAAGTTCAAAGAACACTTCCCTAATATATATGCCAGGTGCCTGTCGATAGGCATTGATGTCTTTAGCCAAATGATACCCGTAGCACCGGCAGCACACTATAGTTGCGGGGGTGTAAAGGTGGATATCCGGGGTTGTACATCTATACGCTACCTGTATGCCTGTGGCGAGTGCGCCAGTACGGGATTGCATGGTGCCAACCGTCTGGCATCTAACTCGCTGCTGGAGGCCCTTGTATTTGCCCACCGCTGTTCGGAAGACGCTGCGGGTAAGGTAGATATGAACCCGATCAAAGAGCAGATACCCGATTGGAATACCGCTGGCACTACCGAACCCAGGGAGATGATCCTGATAACGCAGAGCCTTAAAGAGCTGCAACAGGTAATGAGCGACTATGTAGGTATCGTTCGTAACGATGTACGCCTTGAACGCGCTATGAACCGCCTTGACCTGCTGCACAGGGAGACAGAGGAGCTGTATAAGACTACTACGGTATCGCCACAGCTATGTGAGTTGCGCAACCTGATCACCGCTGCCTTCCTGGTGGTGAAGAGTGCCCAGTTCAGGAAGGAGAGCCGGGGCCTTCATTACAACACCGACTATCCTAACAAAAGCGAACTACTACAAAACATAGTGCTTTAAATACACTATACTGTCTTCATCAGCCTTGGCGCATCGTCTTTACGTTCGCCAATTTGCTGGCGCCACATAGCGTAGTACAAACCTTTCTCTTCAAGCAGCGACTGGTGCGTACCTGTTTCGATGATGCGACCTTTCTCCAGTACAAATATGCGGTCGGCATGCAGGATAGTGGACAACCTGTGCGCGATCATAACCGTGATGTGCTGGCGCTGGTTGGTGATATTGCGAATAGTGTATGATATCTCTTCTTCGGTCAGTGAATCGAGCGCAGAAGTAGCTTCATCAAATATCATCAACCTAGGGTGGCGCAGTAACGCGCGCGCTATTGATAAACGCTGGCGTTCACCGCCCGATAATTTCAAGCCACCTTCACCTATCATCGTATCAATACCATTTTCGGCACGCGACAGTAAGTTTTGGCAAGCTGCTTTCTGCAATACCTCATTCACTTCATCATCGGTAGCGCCGGGGTTTACGAACAGCAGGTTTTCTTTGATGGTGCCCGAGAACAATTGGGTATCCTGCGTTACAAAACCTATCTGGTGGCGCAATTCATCGAAATCGATATTGGCCTCGTCGTGATTGTTGTATAAAATATGTCCTTTATCAGGATGATATAAACCTACCAATAGTTTTACCATGGTAGTTTTACCTGAGCCTGAAGGGCCAACAAATGCTATAGTCTCGCCCAGATTTACTTCGAAAGATATTTCTTCTAACGCAGGGCGTGTGGCGCTGCCATGCTGAAATGTTACATTATCAAAGCGCAATTGTTCGATAGCGTTTATCTGCTGTGGATTTGCAGGTTTGCTTTCCACCGGTTTTTCAAACAGCGTTTGCAAGTTGGTAAGCGATGCTTCAGCCTCGCGGTAAGCAATGATGATATTACCTATTTCCTGCAGGGGGCCGAATATGAAGAACGAATAGAACTGCATGGTGATCATCTGGCCCAAAGTCAACTGGCCCTGGAAGATGAAATATAGCAATGCAAACATGATACACTGGCGCAGGAAGTTGACGAACGTGCCTTGTACAAATGCTATGGTACGTATGCTGCGTACTTTCTTCAGTTCAAGGTTCAGTATCTTAATAGTAGTATCATTCAGCCTGCGTATTTCCTGCTGTGTAAGGCCAAGGCTTTTAACCAGTTCAATATTTCTTAAAGACTCGGTAGTAGAGCCCGCTAAGGCGTTTGTCTCGCTTACAATACTTTTCTGAATGATCTTGATCTTCTTACTCAATATATTCATCAGGTAAGAGAGCAATAATGCACCACCCAGGTATATAACCACCAGCCATGAGTTGAGCGTAAGTGCATAAATAACCACGAATACGATACCTACTATGGTAGTGAACAAGACGTTCACGAAAGAGTTGATCAGCTTCTCGCTATCTAAACGCACCTTTTGCAGTACCGATAATGTTTCACCGCTGCGCTGGTCTTCAAAGTCTTTATAAGGCAGGCGTAACGCATGGCGCAGGCCATCGGTATAGATACTGGCGCCAAACTTCTGGATGATGACGTTCACCACATAATCCTGGAAGGCTTTTGCAATACGCGATATCATGGCGGTGCCTATCAGCATGCCCAGGCCCAGCATAATGCCTTTTATAAATTGGCTATGCGTCCACTGGGTAGGTTTACTGGCATAGGGATCGATAATGTAATGCCCCATGATATACGGATCGAGCAGGGAAAACACCTGGTTGATAGTGGCCAGCAAGAGCGCCAGCGCTATCATGGGTTTGTAACGGCTTAAGTATTGGTATAATAGTTTCATATCAGAGTCTGCAAAAGTAAAGGGTTTAGCAGGCTACCCGGTTAATAGCCACTTAAACATTATCTATAATTTATTGTTGTGTTTGCACAGTAAAGATATTTTAAATGATAATTGTTTATATCTGTTGTTCAATTTTGTTGAAAAAATAAAAAAATAAAAAAAATTGATGCGGCATTTAGATGCTGTGTTGCTTTATGGAAGCGGGTTTTTGTGGTGAAATGCAGCAAGTGCATTTTTTCTGTTTATAGCAAAATTGAACAACATATCTGTTTAATGTTACTTTCTTTTTGAGACAAAAAGAAAGTAACAAAGAAAAGGAGACTTCGATCCAATCGCTCCGCGGGATCGAAGCGGCTGTACGCTGCTGCGACACTTGTTGCCTTTTTATAACCTGCGGCGCTGTACTTGCTGCGCTGCGTAAGTTGCCGAAATAAGAAATGGGTGGTTAGAACAACCCACCACTCCAGTACTCTTCCATCAGGTTATCGAGCGCTATGGCTTTCAGGCGTTCGGTGGTTTTAGGGACTTGTTTTATTTTTTGTTTGCGCCCGTATTTCAGTACTTCGTTTTCGGTCTGCAGTTCGCCACGGATTATCTGCGCCAGTACTTTGCGCTTTTCTTCTTTATCGGCCAGTTGCCCCTGGTAAGCCTGCTTGTAGGTTTCAATGGCCTGCATACGTGCGGCCAGCATACCGGCGCGTATGCGCGTGGCAATTTCGGGGTTGGCCAGCAAGCGGTAGGCCGAGCTGGCTGCTGAATTGTAACTGCTGGCCGGGTAGGCTGCAAGATAGGCCTCCTGGCGCTTGCCATGGGCTATCATTTCGCTTATAAAGGTTTCGTGGGCATGGTTTATTTCTGCCATGATGATAGAGTTTTTATTATAGCAAAAATAGGTTAATAAGTTGATAAATTGACTAAAATTATTTATAAAAAAATGATGGCCATATCATAGCCATCATTTCTATAAGTGATCTGTAAATTTAATTTTGCTGGCCTTCGTTAAAGCTCATCATCCAGTTGATACCGAATTTATCGGTAAGCATACCGAAATAATCGCCCCAGAAAGTTTTTCCTAAAGGCATAGTAACCTGTCCACCTGCAGCAAGTGCGTTGAATAGTTTATCGGCTTCATCTTTGCTATCGGCATTTATAGAAATAGAGAAGTTATTGCCCTGAATGAAACTTGCAGCCCATTCGCCACCGGTATCGCTACCCATAAGCGAGGTTTCTTTACTGATGGGCAATGATACATGCATGATCTTATTTTTGTCGGCTTCGGGTACCGTTTGCGATGCATCTTCTGAAGGCGGCATATCGCCAAAGCGACCCATGTAAGTGAACTCGCCACCAAATACCGACTTATAGAAATTAAACGTCTCTTCGCAGTTGCCATTGAAGTTGAGATATATGTTTACTAAAGCCATAGTTTTAAAGTTTAATTGCAGCAAATATAGAAATATATGCTATGCCATTTGCCAGGCATAGAAACGCCTTATGAAATTTTTATAACCATAACACAAAAAGGGTACACTAAATGTACCCTGCTTAGCTACTAATTTCCTTTAGGAGAGGGTGGAGTTTATCTTTTGCAGGTAGTTACTACATTGCCTGCAAAACTGTTAGAGTCGGTACCGGAAGCGCTCATTTTTTCTTCTATAAGCTTTATCTCGTCTTTGGTTTTGAACTTAACTGTAGTACGGGTAATAGCATGTTGCTCACCGTAGATATTAGTGTAGGTAGAATCGGTAGTGCAAACCCAGTCGTATTGTTTGTCGGTATTACAGGAAGCAAATGTCAGTGCAAATAGGGTAATGAATAAGGGGTATTTCATATCTTTTTGTTTAGTGACATGAAAATAGAGCCAACAGGTGCTTGAAAAAGATGACCTGGGTCATTAACTGATAGTTATCTATGCCAGTAAAGGGTATAACCACAGATTAAAGTTTTTTAATGTGGGTTTATGTTGCTTAACATCTGATTAACTAATGTGTAAAATTGTGGTAGTTTGAACCCCCTATTTTATAGCTAAGATCCCCTTTCTGTAAAGATCCAAAGCCTGCTTCAAAATGCTTTTGATCGTTTTTACGGGTAAGTCTTTATTGGCATCCAGCAACATGATCTTCATGCGTGAACGTTTCTCAATGATTAGTTCCGGGTTATTCAAATGCTGGCCTTCTACAATGCCGAGGTAAGGTTGCTTGTATTTTTTATGCACCCAGAGATAGCAGAACATCTTGCCTTTGTAGCAGAAGAAAGGCATGCCGTATTTCAGTTCGTGTGTAATATGCTCATCTTGTGCCAGGACAATATCCCTTAACGCCAGCAGGCAACCTTTGTCAGGCTCCTCCAGTTTTGCATAGAAATTATCGAGGGGTTTCATTTGTATTATACGGTATTACTTTTCAAATTCGAAATATGATGTAGATTATTGTATTATATTTATTTATGAGTGAAGTGAATTTTAGACTAATTGCAACCCAAATTGGAGATGTATTAAAATATTCTATTACAGCCAAAGAAATTGACAGGTTAGGTCAATCTATTCTAAAGATAATAAAGGAAAATTATCCTAATCATTCTATTAGCTCGGTTAGGGCAAGTAGTGTATATAATTGGATATTATCGTTAGCTGCAGCATCGATGGAACCGGCTGAAAGGATAAAACGTTTGATTCAGTTCTGCCTTGAACTTACGCCGGAGGATCAACAAGATGTTGTTATTAAAATTTTAGAAAGAAATAATTGCCCATATAATCTATTATACAAGGATAGTATGGATGAATTTTTGAATAGAAATTTCCATGCGCAAGTAATTAAGCACTCTAAGAGTTTATTTATTCAAAAGAATTTCTTCCATGCTGTATTTGAATCAGCAAAAGCGTATAACAAAGACGTTAAGGAAAAAGCAAAAAGTGATAAAGATGGACAAGCATTAATGTTGAACGTATGGGGATGTGAAAATGGCGTACTTAAAGTTACACCATGTCAAACACAAACTGATAAAGATTATCAAGATGGATTAAAATTCATTTCTGGAGGCTTAATGAGCGCTATAAGAAATCCGACAGCACATGAGCCTGCAATATCATGGCCAATTGATAAAAAGGATTGTTTGGATATCTTAAGCCTCATTTCTTTTCTATACAGACAGTTAGATAAAGCGGCCTATTTTAATCAAAATTAGACATGCTAAAAAGACTAATTGAAAATGAAAAAATAAGAATCGATGCTCATAAAAGTGGTAATCGAGAAGACAATAATTGGGATGATAGAAAATCTGATATTCATATCCATAAAACTACATATGCTAAAATAAACGGGAAAGCAACAAATATTGAAATAAGAATACCTATTAATTCTGACAGAGACGTCTCTTACGAAATTAAAGGGAAAGAAAGTTTACAAGCTCGTCAGAAGTTAGAGAAGGAAATTCAAGAGGCCTTTGCAAATAAAAATAAAAGAGAGCAATTTGTTGCGGACTTGTTGAAAGTATTAGATAATTATTCTTCAAGTCTTAGCTCGGAGGATAGAGCGAATGCAGTAGTAAAAAGAATTGCTAAGCATTTTAATTTAAAGAGAGAAATTGAAGAAGATATTAAAAGCTATGCAGGTAAAACTCTTTTATCTTACACAAAAATATACACTGATAATAGTCAGCGTCAATATTTTGTTACTGTTAACGATAAAGGCATTAATCTTGGTGAAATAACTCCTTTCAGTCATACTGATATAAGACTTAACAGATCTAAATCTTAAACACCCATCAGCATCTTCCCCACTACTGTATCGATAGGCAGCGTAAACGTATCTTCTTTCAATGCGCTTAAGGGCATCCAATAGGTACGTTCGTTGGGTTCGG
>CAMLFX010000108.1 GCA_946479435.1 uncultured Sphingobacteriales bacterium
ATAAAAGCTATGCAGCAGGCAGAGCAGTTAGGCATGGTTACTGTAGCTTTTACGGGTGAAAGTGGAGGGCAAATGAAAACGTTGTGCGACTATCTTGTGAATGTACCTAGTAATGATACGCCGAGGATACAGGAATCGCATATAACCCTGGGACATATTGTTTGCCAGCTTGTTGAAGAAGCATTGTTTTAAAAAAATGAAAGAATTATGGTGGGATTTAATATGTCAGCAGATATTGGTAAAAACTGGACGCTTTTTTTAGATAGGGACGGTGTGATAAATGAAGAGATAGTAGGTACTTACGTAACTACCTGGGATGAATTTAAATTTTGTGATGGAGCATTGGACGCGTTGGCGCACCTGAATAGTATTTTTGGCCGTATTGTTATTGTTACCAATCAGCGTGGTGTAGGTAAGGGTATAATGTCCCTTGAGACCCTCAGGGAGATAAGTGCTAAAATGACTGATTCGATACATATAGCTGGTGGCCGCATAGATAAAATATACTCTTGTACAGCCGTAGGCGATACCGACCATAACCGGAAGCCTAATATAGGTATGGCCATGCAGGCAAAAGAAGACTTCCCGGAAATTGACTTTAAGCAGAGTGTAATAGTTGGCAATAGTATTACCGACATGGAATTTGGGAAGCGGGTTGGTATGTATTCGGTGTTTTTAACTACAAAACATGAGCCTTATGAACTTCCGCACGACCTTATAGACGAACAATTTCCTTCATTAATAACATGGGCAAAAACAATTAGAAAGCCTGAAATGGCAGGCTAGCATTGTATATTTTGCATTTTATAAATGGTTTTTCATATTAATAAGAGTTTTTTGCAAGAAATTTGTTTCTAAAAACAATTTTTTTCTTACCTTTGCAGTCCTTTTAATATGGCTAAACAGTCTTTAATCAAGCAGGATGGAGTAATTATTGAAGCTTTATCGAACGCTATGTTCCGTGTGCGCCTCGAAAACGGGCACGAGATTTTGGCAACTATTTCGGGAAAAATGCGCATGCACTACATACGTATTCTACCGGGCGATAAAGTGGGCGTAGAAATGAGTCCGTATGATTTAAGCAGGGGCCGTATTATATATCGTTATAAATAAACTAATTAAATAACCAAACAGTCATGAAGGTTAGAGCTGCCATTAAAAAGCGTAGTGCTGATTGTAAAATAGTTCGCCGTAAAGGTAAACTGTACATCATCAATAAAAAGAATCCTCGTTTTAAACAACGTCAGGGTTAATTTAAGTATTAAGAATTTTTTAAATTAAATATATACATGGCTCGTATAGCTGGTATTGACCTTCCGAAAAACAAACGTGGCGAAATAGCGCTCACATACATCTATGGCATTGGCCGTAGCACTGCTCAGTATATTCTTAACAAATCAGAAATTGATTATGACAAGAAAGCTGCTGAATGGAATGATGATGAGCAATCTGCTATCCGTAATATTATTTCCACCGAGTTCAAGGTTGAAGGACAATTGCGTTCTGAAGTGCAAATGAACATTAAGCGCCTCATGGATATAGCTTGTTACCGTGGTCTTCGTCACCGTAAAGGTCTTCCTTTACGTGGTCAGCGTACCCGTACTAACAGCCGTACCCGTAAAGGTAAGCGTAAGACAGTTGCAGGTAAGAAAAAAGCACCTAAGAAATAAACTTAGTGCTATCGCCGGATCCGGTGAGGTGCACCGGGGAGGGATGGCCCTGGCCGCTTAAAAACGGCTTAAACATTTTTTGACTACCTTATTTAAAACAAAATGGCAAAAGGACAATCGTCTGGAAAGACAGCTGCTAAAAAGCGTATTGTAAAGGTTGACGCACACGGTGATGCACACATCAGCGCTACGTTCAACAACATCATCATCTCTCTTACCAACAAAACAGGTCAGGTTATCTCCTGGTCTTCAGCTGGTAAAATGGGCTTCCGTGGTTCTAAAAAGAACACGCCTTATGCAGCTCAAATGGCAGCGCAAGATTGCGGTAAAGTAGCAATGGATGCCGGCTTGAAAAAAGTAGATGTTTTCGTTAAAGGTCCGGGTTCAGGCCGTGAAGGTGCTATCCGTTCTTTAGCTAATATAGGTTTGGAAGTTACTTCAATCAAAGACGTTACTCCTTTACCACACAATGGTTGCCGTCCTCCTAAAAAACGTCGTGTATAATCACTGTTTTTTTACAGGAACTACCAAATACAAAGATTATCAATCATATTTTATTAATAACACGCTGCGCCGGATCGGGTTTTACGATTTTTAAAGGAGACGGAGCAGTTTAAACAAAAATCGTCATGGCACGTTATACAGGACCCAAAAACAGAATCTGCCGCATTTTCGGCGAACCTATTCTAGGCTCAGGCAAAAACCTGCAAAAGAATAGCAATCCTCCAGGCCAGCACGGCCCTTCACGCAAACGCAAGTCTGCAAGTGAATACGCTGTACAGCTGAAGGAAAAACAAAAGGCTAAATACACTTACGGCTTGCTGGAAAAACAATTCCGCAATACGTACGTTGAAGCTGCACGCCTGAAAGGCGCAACTGGTGAAAACCTTATCAAACTGCTGGAAGCACGTCTTGATAATGCGGTTTACCGCATGGGTATATCACCTACACGCCCTGCTGCACGCCAGTTGGTTTCGCACAAACACGTAATGGTTAACGGTGAGGTTGTTAATATCCCTTCTTACCGCTTGAAACCAGGTGATGTAATTGAATTGAAACCTAAGAGTAAAGTAAACACAGCTGTTACCAGCCTTATGCGTGGTAAAAACCCTAAAATCAGCTGGGTTGACTTTAACGAAAAGGATATGAAAGGTACTTATATGGCTCATCCTGAACGTGATAGTGTTCCTGAAAATATTAAGGAACAGCTGATCGTTGAGTTGTATTCTAAATAACTTGACAGCCCCCTTAAGTGGGGGCTTTACTTGTTTTTTAGAATGGGTGAAATTCATTATATTAGCAACCTTTTAGCCTGCAACAGGTAGTTTTTTTTAAATTGTAAACTTATTTAGCTCAATATGGCCATATTGAATTTTCAAAAACCGGATAAAATCGTTCTTCAGAAAGCTACTGATTTCGAAGCTCAGTTTGAATTTCGTCCGTTGGAACCCGGTTTCGGTGTAACCATTGGTAATGCTTTGCGCCGTGTATTGCTTTCTTCTCTGGAAGGACATGCGATCACAGCTATTAAAATTGCCGGTGCCGACCACGAGTTCGCTACTATTAAAGGCGTGCTTGAAGATGTTACAGAGATCATCCTGAACCTGAAACAAGTACGTTTGAAAAAAGCCGTTGAAGGTGACGTTTCTTTTGATAAAGTGGAACTGAACATCAAAGGCCAGGAAACTTTTACTGCCGGTATGATAGGCGAAGCACTTCCTAACTTTGAAGTGATGAACCCTGAACTGGTAATATGCAGCATGGAACCTGGTACTAACTTTCAGATAGAGCTGTATGTAGGTAAAGGCCGTGGTTATGTACCTGCTGAAGAGAACCGTCCTAAAGAGGCCCCTCTTGGTATCATAGCTATCGACTCTATATATACCCCGATCAAAAACGTAAAGTACAGCATCGAAAATACACGTGTTGAACAACGTACGGATTTCGAAAAACTTATAATGGAAGTAGCTACCGATGGTACTATACATCCTGAAGAAGCTGTAAAAGAAGCTTCGCGTATACTTATCCAGCACCTGATGATCATTACAGATGAAAACATCTCTCTGGATACTAAACGTGAAGAAAAAGAAGCAGTGGTAGATGAAGAGACACTGCAACTGCGTAAAGTACTGAACACTCCGCTTGAAGATCTTGAACTTTCTGTACGTGCATTCAACTGCCTGAAAGCTGCTAAGATCAATTCACTAAGTGAGCTGGTACAATACACTCAGGAAGAACTGATGAAATTCCGCAACTTCGGTCAGAAATCTCTGTCTGAAATTGAACAAGTACTGGGCGAGCGTGGTTTGCACTTCGGTATGGATATCAGCAAGTTCAACCGCAGCAACGACTAATTAACTTCAAATGCAAAAGTTGGAAACCAGCTTTTGCATTTTTCTTTTTATTTAACAAAGTACCTCATAACTCCTTGACACGGTATGAGGGAAACCGCCGAAAGGCACTAAAATTTAAAACGTCATGCGTCACGGAGACAAGATCAAAAATTTAGGCCGTACAGCCTCGCACAGGGCAGCATTGTTATCAAACCTTGCCAGCCAGCTTATTGAACACAAACGTATAGTTACTACGCTTGCTAAAGCTAAATCTTTACGTGTATATGTAGAACCTTTGCTAACACGTGGTAAAGAAGATACAATGCACAACCGTCGTGTTGTATTCAGCTACCTGCAAGACAAAGAATCTATCAAAGAATTGTTCGGTACTATTGGCGATAAAATTGCTGCTCGTCCGGGTGGTTATACTCGTATTATCAAGTTGCCTCGCCGTATGGGTGATGCTGCTGATATGGCAATGATAGAACTGGTTGACTTCAACGAGATCTACAATAAAGATGGCAAAGAAGCTGCTGCCAAGAAAACACGTCGTAGCCGTCGTAGCGCAGCTACTGCTAAGAAAGCTGAGACTGCTGCAGAAGCTGAAACTCCGGTTGCAGAAACACCTGCTACCGAAGCTCCTGCACAAGACGCAGCTACTGAAGAAAACAACGCTTAATTTACATTATAAGCATAAATGCGAAGCGCGGTACAGACGTACCGCGCTTCTTTTTTTACCACTAAAACTATGAAAACATCCCACTATTTTTTTGCTTCAAAATCAAGCACATCCGAATTCATACAATATCTTAATCCCGTAGGTTTCGGTCCATCATCAAATACATGGCCCAGATGTGCACCACAACGTTTACACTCTACCTCGGTTCGGCTGCCATCTGCATCTGTCTTTTCTATTACACTACCGGCCGCAGCAGGCCTGTAGAAGCTAGGCCAACCCGTGCCACTTTCAAACTTAGTATCAGACGTAAACAGCGTATTGCCACAAGCAGCACAATAATAGGTACCTGCTTTATGATTATCCCATAAGTCGCCCGAATAGGCCCTTTCCGTACCTTCTTCACGCGCTATATAATAAACCCCTTTAGATAGCATTTTTCGCCATTGAGCATCGCTTAACTTAACAGGTTTTGTATCGGTATGCGAATAATATGGGTTATCCTTTTTGTCACCCTTATCATTATCACTTCCTTGTGCGCAACTGGTAATGCTTAGCGATATGAGTGCGGCAAAGGCTATTATGTTTTTTAAAGATCTCATTTGACTCATTAAGTGCTTCCATATTAATTACGTTGTATATGCTAGTCTGGTTTTAGGTGGCATGGTTTTTAACATTTCTATATGTACAAATCCAACATTTATGAAAAATATCACGCTAGCTGTCACTACCATATGTATAACTGCAATGCTAGCCACCTCATGTGTTTCCAATAAAAAATATATGGACGCAAGATCTGCGGCGGCAACCAATATGTCTGAAAAGCAAAGGTTGCAAACTGAACTGAATGTAGCTAACGATAGTATTAATAAACTGCGTAACTACAACAATGCGCTGGGCGATGTGTATCGCAATACTAACCAGGAACTAAGCAGTAGTAAAGAGCAAATTGTTGACCAGCAAAGGCGCTTGCAACAACTGCAGGAGCGTATTGATGCTCAGCGTCGTAATACGGAAGCGTTGCGCCAAAAGATTGTTGATGCACTGGTCAATTTCAACAGCAATGAACTGACTATATCGATGAAAAATGGCAAAGTATATGTAAGTATGCAGGAAAGCCTTTTATTTCCATCGGGTAGTGCGGTTGTTAACCAGAAAGGTAAAGACGCCCTGGCTAAAGTTGCCGGCGTGTTGATGACCAACCCTGATATAAATGTAGAAGTGGAGGGGCATACCGATAATAAACCTATTGCCACTAAGCTGTACCCCGATAACTGGGCTTTAAGCGTAGCGCGTTCTACCTCTATAGCACGCATACTTGTAAAAGATTATTCGGTACAGGCTACACGCATTACTGCCAGTGGCCGTGGTGAGTTTGATCCTGTTGCTGATAACGCTACTGAAACAGGAAGGGCGCAAAACCGACGTACTGAGATAATACTGGAACCTAAATTGGATGAGTTGATGCAGTTGATACGTGAGGGTAAATAAATTTTAATTTTATATTCCAATAAGGCGAAGAGTATTTCTTCGCCTTATTCATTTGATAAATAAATGGTAATGTGCAAAAACTGCTTTTTTCTTGTAAGCATTTATCGGTAAATTTAGAATAACCCCGAAAATTTGTTAGGTATGAATCAGCGCTTTAAATCGGTTTTATATGTTGTATGTGGTGTAGCTATTGGCGCATCTGTCATTACCGGGCTTGCTTTCCGTGAAACAGATAAAAATGAAGAAACCGTAGAAGTAAAACACGACGGACGTTTACAGTATAAGTGGTATGTGCCCCAAACACCAAAATCTATCGCCTTCGCTGGTGAAAAAGTACCACTGGAACGTTGGGATGTAAAAGAACAAATGGACAGGGAATTGCTGTATAACTACTATGCGCAATACAGTACACTATATATTTTAAGGCTTAGTACACGCTATTTCCCCGTTATAGAACCAATACTTAAAGCTAACGGCATTCCCGATGATTTTAAATACCTGTGCGTGGCTGAAAGCGCCTTACGCAATCAAACCTCCAGTGCAGGCGCGGTAGGCTTCTGGCAGTTTATGCGCGATACAGGTCCGAGATATGGCCTTGAGATAAATGATGAAGTAGATGAACGCTATCATGTAGAAAAAGCAACCCTTGCTGCTTGCAGATACCTGCGCGATGCATACAATAAGTTTGGAAGCTGGACGGCTGCTGCTGCATCATATAATTGTGGTATGGCCGGATATAGCAAATTCTCTTCGCAGCAGCAGCGTACTAATTATTACGATCTGCTTTTACCTGAAGAAACCATGCGTTATGTCTTCCGCATTCTGGCCTTCAAGCATATATTGTCCCAAGCTAATAGTATAGGTTTTATCATGCAGAGCATTGATGCTTTTAAGCCATTGAATACAAGGAATATTACCGTCGATAGCTCGATTAAAGATCTTACACAGTTTTCGCTTGACAATGGTACTACTTACCGTATGCTTAAAATACTCAACCCCTGGCTGCGCGATAAAAGCCTGACTGTTAAGCCAGGTAAAACCTATACTATACAGTTACCTAACAGTTAATAGTATGTGTGCATTACATTATGTAGCTTTAAATAGCTAAATGCCTATTGTTATATGCGTAAGGTTGTAGCCATACTTGCACTGGTTTTAACAACGATATTAATTTTTCTGCTCGATCGCCCCCTTGGTAAGCTGCCGGCATTGGGCCGGCTGCTCGATCCTGTTAATGGCTCATGGGCTAATGCTGAAGCGACCAATAGATCATTCAGCGCCAACTTCAACCTACATACTAAGCAAAAAGTAGGGGTAAGTTTCGATGATAGGTTAGTTCCGCATATATATGCCGCTAACGATGATGACCTGTACTATATACAAGGCTACATACATGCGTATTTCAGGCTATGGCAAATGGATATGCAAACACGTGCTGCCGCAGGCAGGGTAAGTGAAGTAATAGGGGAGAAAGGCCTGAAATTCGATCGCACCCAACGCCGCAAGGGTATGGTATATGGTGCGCAGAATTCATTGAAAGTAATGGAGGCTGACCCGCGTACACGGAGTATGCTGGATGCTTACACATCGGGTGTGAATGACCTCATCAATTCATTAAATTATCGTAGTCTTCCACTTGAGTATAAACTAATGGGTTTCAAGCCAGAGCCGTGGACCAACCTTAAGTGTGCCTTATTGCTTAAGTACATGGCCGATGACCTGACAGGTTATACTGAAGATATTCCGCTAACAGTTATCAGGGGCATGATGGATGAACAACAGTTCAATTATCTTTTCCCTGAGCGTAATAATGAAAGTACACCGGTAATACCTGCAGGAACTGTTCATGCAAAACCATCGCTCGCACCATATCAACCGGTTGCAGATAGTGAAATGAGAATTCAACTAAATGCAACTGATTTTGAAAAAGAAGATAATGAAGGCAAGGGTAGTAATAACTGGGCTGTAAGTGGCAGTCGCACAAAAAGCGGGGCACCTATTCTTTGCAACGATCCGCATCTGGGTTTGAATCTCCCATCACTTTGGTTCGAAGTACAACTGCATTCACCAACCATAAATGTATATGGTGTTTCCCTGCCCGGCGCACCGGGTGTGGTTATCGGCTTCAACGATGATATCTCATGGGGTTTTACTAATAACTATCGCGATGTAAAAGATTTCTACGCAATAGATCAGCATGGTGATAACTATACCTTCAATGGCAGGCAACTTGCTTTTGTAAACCATGTAGAGCATATAGGTATACAAGGTAAACCCGAGTATATAGACACCGTACATTATACATTGCATGGCCCTGTTATATACGATGAACATTTTCATGGCCCCGGTGGTATTAAAAAGCCATTGGCACTAACATGGATGGCGCACAAAGGCACCAATGAATTGTTATCACTTTATTTGCTGAATAGGAGCAAAACTTATGATGAATTTGTAGCAGCCATATTGAAATTTCAATGTCCGGGTCAGAATATAATCTATGCCGACAAGCAAGGCAATATTGCATTGTGGGGCCAGGGCCAGTTTGTTAACAAATGGAAAGACCAGGGCAAATACATAATGAAAGGGACAGATAGTTCAACCATTTGGCGCGAATTGATACCAACGCAGGAAAATCCACATGTACTTAATCCCGCACAAGGGTATTTGAGTTCAGCTAACCAAACAGTAACTGATAGCACTTATCCATATTGGTACAATGGTTATTTCTACGAATTCCGTGCATGGCGCATCAATGAATTTTTGAATGCCATGAAGCAAGGAACTGTTCAGGACATGTTTGCCATGCAAAACGATACATATTCAATACTCGCTTCTGTAACACTACCTATCATGCTGCGTTATTTATCACCCGTTACTGAAAGTGATAATAATGAGTACTTAAATAGCCTGAGACAATGGCACTATATGTTGCAAAGTAATAGTACTGCGGCTACTACCTATCAGATTTGGTGGTCGATGCTGTACAACGATATCTGGAAACAGCAGTTTCAAAACATTCCCGATGGTCTTCGTCCATCGCCTGAACGTACCATGCAGCTAATGCGCGACTCTGCTATACAAGACTTGCCAGCATTAATCGCTACCAGTTATCATGAAGCTATAGATAGTATTAAACGTCTTAAATCTGACCGGG
>CAMLFX010000109.1 GCA_946479435.1 uncultured Sphingobacteriales bacterium
ATGCCTTTGAATACCTGTTTGAAATCTTGCTGCTCTGTTGTATCATCTTCTGATGCACCTCCCATTTTGGATAGACGCGCAACCAGCATGTTACTGCATGAATAGGTGATATATTTATCCAGCGCATTGCTGATGGACGCCCTGAATGTAGGTTTGGTAGCCGGGTCGAAGTACATGCGGATGTATGCATTATCGCGTATTTCACGGTGGGGCAGGGTGCCTATGCCTATTTTTTTTGCAATACTGTTAGCTATAATGTTCGCTGCATTCACCACCTCTGCTGTGGCTCCTTTGGGTATCGATATGCCAACCCTATATGTTCCTTCTTTTAGTAGTTCCTGTAGTTTTTCAGTGGTAAGTGGCTTGCCATCTATACTGTCTATTACTGTAAAATTTTTACTTTGTTGCAGGCCTTCTTTTATCTCTTTTGCCAGGCTGCCATGGTCGTTATCTGCCAATAAAAGGTCGAAATGCATTTCCTGGTAGTCTTTGAATGGCGCATCCTGTACCAATGCCATTACTACTATTAGTATAGCAGGCATTATGAATAGCAACATAAAGCCACCCATATCCCGCTTTAGCAGTATCCACTCTTTTATTATGGTAGCGTATATTTTCTTCACTTATTAGTCTCTTAAAGTATGCCCGGTATAATGAAGAAATACATCTTCCAGTTTTTCGCAATTCGCAGTGTGTTTTATCAATTCGGTAGGCGTGCCGCTTATTACAAACTTCCCTTCATCAATTATCACTACTTCATCGCAAAGTTGTTCAGCTTCTTCCATCATGTGCGATGTATATAATATTGTTTTACCTAACGCCCGGTATTCAGCAAGGAATTCTAATATCAGTGCGCGCGACTGTACATCTACCCCTGCAGTAGGTTCATCTAATATTATTAACCTTGGGTGGTGCAATATAGATGCAATGATATTTGCCCTGCGTTTCATACCTCCGCTGAATGTACCAATGCGTTTATCGGCATGTTTCTCTAGTCCAAGTCTTTCCAGCAATTGTTGTGTGCGTTCCTTTATTGTCTCTTCACGCAATCCATACAGTCTGCCAATATATTTGAAGTTCTCCCAGGCAGTAAGGTGTGTAAATAAGGCAATGCGCTGTGGTACTACTCCTACAATATTGCGCAGGTAGGTTTGTTCTTTAGTGCAATCTCTTTCAAATATTTTTGCAGTACCGCCATCGGGCGATACCAGCCCGCACAATATATTGATAGTGGTAGTTTTACCTGCACCGTTTGGGCCCAGCAAGCCTATTACCTGCTTTTCTTCTACGCGTAGTGTTAACCCATCTAACGCAGGTTCAAAGGAATCTCTGAACTGTTTTTTCAGTCCGTCTATCTCTACAGCAAATGCCATTTATATTGTATCGCTATTAGTTATAACCTAAGCCTTGTACCAATTTTTCAGGTAGCGTGGGTAAAAGATGTCTCGGTATCAGGAAAGATGTCAGCTCGGCTATTTCTTTAAATATAGCATGGCTTTCAGCGGCGCCGCGCAAATAAGCGGCGCCCGTGCTACCGCCGGTACCTACACGCTTTCCAATGGTGCGCTGTACCATATGTATGTGCCTGTAGCGCCACATCGCCAGTTGTTCATCTATTTCCAGCAGGCTGCTCACCAGTTCGTATGGCAGGTGCAGCATAGGGTAGTCGCGGTACAGCATTATAAACAGTGCACTCCTGTTTGCTTCAGCACTTAGCCTGCGTGTAGTATCGTAATTGGCATCGTCCATGAACAGGGTATCGAATGCTTCCAGGTTTTGTCGTTCACCCTCTTGCAGGCTATCGGTATAAGCCTGGCGGTAAGTTTGCCAGAAGCTCTTGCCATCATCACCCCAATAGTCTTTTATAAAAGGCATACGTTCCAGCCAACGGTTAATAAGTACCAGGATCGATTCTTGCGACTCAGCCTCTTTTACACGTTGTATGTCTTTTTCATTTAGTTGAGACAGGTAGTAATTCTTCCCGTGGCGGTCGGCATAGTTTAGGCCTAGTGTAGCCTCTATCATTTTAAATTGTATGCTTTGGAAGCCGGATGCAGGCCTTAACAGATCGCGGAAATCGAGAAAGTCGAGTGGGGTCATTGTTTCAATAACGCCCATCTGCATAACTATAAGTTCCAGAATGCGGCATACCCTTTTTACGCGGTGTACCGAATTGTAAATATCGGGTGAGTTGTTAGGGATACTTTCTTGTTTAAAAACGTCGCGTACTACATTCAGTTCGAAAAGTATTTGCTTGAACCAAAGCTCATAAGCCTGGTGTATAACGATAAAGAGCATTTCATCGTTGGCACGTATGCCTTCTTTATCACTTTCAGGTGCTTGTGCATCCAGTATTTTATCCAGTTGCAGGTATTCGCTATAGTAAACAGGGGGCCTTTCTTTCTTTTCCATGGGCGAAAATTACTAAACTTATATCAAGTGTGAAACCGCAGTTATTTTACTATTTGCCCAACCCTTATAAATAAAGGGAAAGTTACTTCTTTCACTACGCCATCGGGCCAGTATTCATTAAGCCGGTCCTGTATCAATGCAACCGGGTTGGTGCCGTTCTTATTAATATAATGCTGTACGCTGCTCCATGAATTTAGAAAGCCGGTAAAGTGATCACGGGTCCAGCTGGCTTTTATTTCAAGATTTGGTGGCGTCAATTCTTTTAATGGGAAGGGGATAGTCTTATATGCTTCATCTACATATTTACGCTCGGCATCCCAATAGTCGTGTATTATATTAAAATAGAAGTCATCAAGAATGGCATCGATATTGGTGTCAGTCCTGAAAGGGGCATAGGCCCATGCGGCAATATGTGCACCATTTTTAGCCACACGGTTCAGTTCTTTATAAAAGGCGTCAAAATCGAACCAATGTAGTGCTGTGCCAACAGTTATCAGGTCGAAGTTGTTGTCTTCAAAAGGCGTGTCCTCAGCTCTTGCTGTGCGGTAAGTAATATTGTGTTTATGAGGGGCTTTATCTATCTGGCTCTGGCTTATATCGGTTGCCTGTACCTGCTTAAAGCGTTCACTTAGTTTTGTTGCTACTTGCCCGTTGCCTGTACCGCAATCCCAGGCTGCATCAAAATTATTCGTAATACTGTATAAGTAATCAAACAGCGCATCAGGATATACCGGTCTGAAGCTTGCGTAACTGTCAGCTTGTTTAGAAAAGATGTCTTTTATCTTTTTCATAATGGTAAAGGTAGGAATGGTTTTAATAAGCGTTTTTATAAATTGCACCTTGATGAGCAATAAATTTCTTCCACATATATCAGCTACGGAGTATGACGAACGACAAAGCTCTGAACGGATTTTTGATTTGTATGAGCTGTTATCAGCACCATTGCATCAGGAACTATATAAAAGACAAGATTTCAATTTCCTGGATGAGCTTTCAGAAGGGCAGCAGTTACTTATATCTTACGACTATGTGCGTATGCAAGTGCAGCTGGGTGGTTTTATACAATTAATACAAAATGGTTATTTAGGCCTTTTGCCCGATATGCCCGGTTGGCTGAATATGATTGGTGCTACCGATATGGCACAAGTAATAGATGATGCCTTGAAGGTATATGTGCTAAACAGGGAGTTGCTGGATAAGCAAACCTCGGTAGAAGAATTTGCCAGGTTGTACGATGAATTAAAAGAATTCGAGATCATAGATGACAGGTTTAGAAAAGCTGATGACGATACAGTTAACAAGATCGTGGTTTATATAAAAGAACACATTACTGAGTTTGCTATAATTGACTGAATTGGACGAGGCTATAATCACCGATAAAGAAGCTATATTCACCGAAATTGTTTGTTGAGGGTGGGGTATCGCCGTACCTTTGCCCATCTTACAGTTTTAGAAACATAGAAACATGGCCCGTCCTAATCCGCACAGCAATGGCAGCTCTGAAGCTGAACTGCCTAAAGTAAAGATCAATAAAGAGAATATTAAGGAAGGCTTGATGATATTCAAGTATGTTAAGCCTTACCGCACCAAATTCATTATGGGTTTGGTATTTATTGCTTTGTCGGGCGGTACAACTATGGCTTTCCCTTACCTGTTAAAGAAGTTGATAGATAGTGCTCACGACTTAAGCAAAGGAATAGCCACCATTACGCCTACCCAAATAGCTTTGGCTATGATGGGTTTGCTTACACTGCAAATGGTAATTTCTTTCATGCGTGTATATCTGTTTACATCAGTAGGGGAGCATGCCCTGGCCGATCTAAGGAAAGATATATATAGCAAGATGATCACTATGCCTATGGACTTTTTTGCCCAAAGGCGTGTAGGTGAGTTATCGAGCCGCATTAGTGCCGATGTATCACAAATACAAGATGCGGTAACCACGGTTTTGGCTGAATTGCTAAGGGGGGTGCTGGTACTTATAATTGGCCTATGTCTTATTTTTTATATATCACCTAAGCTTACTTTATTGATGTTATCGGTAGTGCCGGTCATCATCATTATTGCAGTAATATTCAGTAAACGTATAAGGAAAGTATCCAGGGATGCCCAGGATAAGCTTGCGGATTCAGGTACCATAGTTCAGGAAACTTTACAGGGTATTAGTAATGTTAAGTCTTTTTCTAATGAGTGGTATGAAGTCAACCGCTATACAAAGAGCATAAATGAGGTAGTAAAGATGGCTGTGAAGAATGGTCAGTTCCGTGGGTTCTTTGTATCGTTCTTGTTGTTTAGTGTTTTTGGAGCCATCGTTTTGGTGGTTTGGTATGGTGCCGGGCTCATGCAAACGGGTCAATTATCCTTCGGTGATTTGACAGCATTCGTCGTTTATACAGCATTTGTTGGTGGTACAATGGCTGGTTTTGCAGATTTGTATAGCCAGCTTCAAAAGACTTTAGGTGCCACACAGCGCATACGCGAAATTTTGAAGGAAGATTCTGAAAATGTATCGATTAAAGAAACACACCTCGATAACAACTTCAAGCTAAATGGCCATGTCAAATTGTCGCATATAGCCTTTAGCTACCCAACACGTAAAGAAATAAATGTATTGAAAGATATTAATATAGAAGCCAAGCCCGGTGAGCAGATAGCTATAGTTGGCCCAAGTGGCGCCGGCAAGAGTACATTAGTATCTATATTATTACGCTTCTACGATCCTGAAGGTGGTCATCTACTATTTGATGGTAAAGATGCCAGCCAGATACCATTATCGCAACTCAGGAAGCAAATGGCCCTGGTACCACAGGATGTTATGCTTTTTGGCGGAACTATACGCGAGAATATAGCTTATGGCAAACCTGATGCTACGCAAGATGAGATTGAACAAGCAGCCCGTAAAGCCAATGCCCACAACTTTATAGTTACCTTCCCTGAAGGTTACGATACAGTTGTAGGTGAACGTGGTATCAAACTATCGGGTGGCCAACGCCAGCGTATAGCTATTGCCAGGGCCATTTTGAAGGATCCAGCTATCCTTATATTGGACGAGGCTACAAGCTCGCTCGATTCAGAATCTGAGGCACTGGTGCAGGAAGCGCTGTATAATCTTATGAAGAACCGCACTTCATTTGTTATTGCCCACAGGTTGTCAACCATCCGCAATGCCGATAAGATCGTGGTATTGGAACATGGTGTGGTCCGTGAATCTGGCACCCATCAGGAGTTGCTGGCTGTTGAGGATGGTCTATATAAGAATCTCAGCAAACTTCAGACTGAGTGGAGCTAATCAATATGTCAAAGAGCTAAGCCGGAAAGTTGTATTGAATACCATTTTCCTGGGCAAGGCTTCGGATATCTAAAGTCTCTCCATTGCCTGAGTCATCATTTATCCATATAGCATAGACATCGTACAGGTTGGATGAGTGCATATATTGATAGCCATCAATACCCGAGTTCTGTTTTATGGTAGCTATGTAGTCATTATCAAGTTCCAGGTATGCAGGGCCAACCGCTACGTAATCTATGGGAGGCATGCTACCTAACTCACTGTCTACCAGGTCTTCGAAGTCCTCAGCTATCTCAATTGCCTCATCTAATGTAAATGGTTTTCTATCAGTCATGCCCCAAATCTAAGAATTCATTTTTATTATTTTGTTCTATAATTTATATTATGTTAAATAGAAATTATGGTTTAAAAAATAGCGACCTATCTGAGATCGCTAATGAACTTGTAATTGATTTCTCTTAATAGTTGTCTTCACTTGGCTGGTTCCTCTTCACGAACTGATCCAGGTATTTTTTGCATACCCCCCATATGTCAGTCTTCAATTTATCATCGCTGACCTTCTGTGCAAATTGCTGTGCGTGTTCGTCCAATTCTTTTCCTAACAGATCGAGATGATTGCTGTAGGCAGCATAAGGATTACCTTCAGGAGCATTGGTGGCCGCACGGCTTACATTGAACATATCTGCAGAGTGATTATCCACTAGCTGCTTAGCGATGTCACTAAACCTATCCAATTGATTTTGGTAGTTTTTCATAACGGCAGATGTTTAAAAATTGTATAACTGTTATCCCTTTATTTTGATACCTCACATTAGCTTCATACGCAGAATCCTATCAATTGAATTATAAAATAACCTCGTTTGTCATTAAACGGTCAGATATGTAAATATAATTCAAACTGTATGAAAAGGCAAAAATAATCGGGTTAACTTATTAACATTTTTTATACCAGTTCGCCATACATCTCAGCCTTTAAGGCTTTAACCCTTTCATCTGCCCTGTACTCATCAAAACTCATTTCCCTATCTATAAGCCCGCTTGGTGTTAGCTCCAGTACCCTGTCGGCTACGGTTTGCGCCAGCTCATGATCTCGTGTGGTAAACAGTATTGTTCCCTTGAAGTCTTTCATAGCGTTGTTTAGGGCGGTGATACTTTCGAGGGCAAGGTGGTTGGTTGGTTCATCGAATAGCAGCACATTGCCTTTCAGCATCATCATGCGGCTTATCATGCAACGCATTTTTTCACCACCGCTCAGCACGCTACAGTTTTTCAGCGTTTCTTCGCCTGAGAACAACATACGGCCAAGGAAGCCACGGATAAAGGTTTCATCTTTTTCTTCCGAGTATTGGCGTAACCAGTCGATCAGGTTCAGGTTTTTACCTTCAAAATATTCGGTATTATCGGCAGGCAGGTATGTAGGTGTAATGGTTACCCCCCATTTGTAGCTACCTTCAAAATCAGTATCCTCGCCTGCTAATATTTTATAGAACGCGGTTGTTGCCAGGCCATTTTCAGAAAGTATAGCCACTTTCTGGCCACGTTTCAGGTCGAAACTAATGTCTTTGAACATTTGCTCGCCGTTCAGTTTTTTGCCTAACCCTTTTACTTCAATTATCTGGTCGCCGGCATCGCGTACCTGGTTATTGAACAAGATAGCCGGGTATTTACGGTTCGATGCAACCATATCATCCAGCTTTATCTTATCCAAAGCTTTTTTACGGCTGGTAGCTTGTTTCGATTTAGAGGCATTGGCCGAGAAACGGGCGATAAACTCTTTCAGTTCCGCTATTTTATCTTCAGCTTTCTTGTTCGAATCGGTACGTTGTTTCAGCAACAGTTGGCTCGACTCGTACCAGAATGAATAGTTACCGGTGAATATTGAGATCTTGCCAAAGTCAATATCAGCAACGTGCGTACATACGGTATCTAGGAAGTGACGATCGTGCGATACGACCAATACTACCTTATCGTAATCGGCAAGGAAGTTTTCCAGCCATGCTATCGTTTCCAGATCCAGATCGTTGGTAGGTTCATCCAACAGCAGGATATCGGGGTTACCAAACAGCGCCTGCGCCAATAGCACACGTACTTTCTGGTTACCATCCAGCTCTTTCAGCAGTTTTGTATGAAATTCTTCTTTTATACCCAGGTTGCTCAGCATGGTAGCGGCATCGCTTTCAGCGTTCCAGCCATCCATTTCGGCAAATAATCCTTCCAGCTCGCCTGCTTTCAATCCGTCTTCTTCGGTAAAGTCTTCCTTGGCATACAGGTCGTCTTTAGCCTTCATAATGTCGAATAACTTACCATTACCCCTTATTACGGTTTCTAAAACAGGAAAATCATCGAACGCATAGTGGTTCTGCGTAAGAACGCTCATACGCTGGTCTTTACCTATTTCTACGCGGCCCGTGGTTGGGTCTATTTCGCCTGAAAGTATCTTCAGGAAAGTAGATTTACCCGCACCATTGGCACCTATGATACCATAACAATTCCCCTCTGTGAAACGGATGTTCACATCTTCAAACAACACGCGCTTGCCAAAACGAAGCGATAAATTATTTACTGAAAGCATGTACTAATTAAAAATTCAAAAGTCAAAATTCAACAAAAAGGAGGTGGCCTCCTTTTGAAAGGCGGTGCAAAGGTACGAAAATAAGCGCGGTTTAAGAAGTGTTACTAAGAGTTAACAACGCCTGTAAACAGCATATTCTTATTGCGCAGATCGATACCGCCTTCCAGGTAAGATTTCAGGTTGGTAAGATAGAACGTCCAGCCTACCTGGCAGCCTACATTGTAGTTCACCATGCCATGCTCATCGGTAGGTATGCCTTCCTGCGTCAGCATTACCACGCTTTCGCCGCCTACTACACCTATTTCTACTGTTATTTCTGCCCCGCCCACAAATGTGTATTGTATCTTATTGGTATGGTTGGTTTCCAATACCTGCCCTTTTTCTACTGCCTCATCACTATGGCCATGCCAGTACCATTCGTAAGTATCGCCTTCACGAACACTTTCTGCAGATATAAGTTCTTTACCATCCTGGTAAAACACTGCCCTGCGCAGAAACCATTTTTCCATTAGAACCGGTATTGACCATGCATCGTAGATATCTTCCACATCTGCATCTATATTTATCTTAAGTACGAATTTGCTCCAGTCGTGCTTTTCCATAATTGTCGTTTAGTTTTTAAGCGTTGCGAATTTAAAGGGATAAATCATTAAGGTACGTTAAGGTTTGCGGGTATATTCCAAACCGGGTTGACCGGGGGTATGATGAATGCCGGCAGTTCGTGGAATATATTGCGTTGTTTATTGCCAATTGTTGTGTTTTGTTGTGATGACGGCAAAATCGTGCCATTTGTTGTATCCTGTTCTATTTTGTTGCCATTTGTTTCGGGGTGGTAAATTTCGGTGTACAGCTCCCCTATTTCCTGTTCGGTTTCCGCATCCATTGCTTCTGTTTTGTTGTACAGGCCCGATATCTTGTTGTCGATATCTATAGCTTTGAGCCGCTGGTTGATAGTGGGCAACATAGCACCGGTACGCCAGATATCATTACCAACGGGTACCGATTGTGGTACCGGCTCTCCCCTTGCGATGCTGGCCAGCAT
>CAMLFX010000110.1 GCA_946479435.1 uncultured Sphingobacteriales bacterium
CAGCAGGAACCAATGCATCATGTACACCACGGCCATTGATAGCCCACACTTCAGGTACTGCGTTGTCAGGCATCAAATTGCCGGTTGCCCTGTTAGGTAGCGCCGCAAGCGCATTATATTGCAATGAATTTTTATCATTGCCGGTGGTAGCTCTGAAAGTAGATAAGTTCATACCACTCCAGGTATTTGTATTGAAAAATACATTGGAAGGGGTATAAAACAAATTGTAATCAGAAGTATATACTTTGCCACTTCCGGGATTAAGCGCATATGCATTACCTTGGGTGCCAATGAAAATATTATTGTACAATGTAGTATTTACATAATCCGGATCAGGACTCCAGTTATCGGCATATACTACGTAACCCCATTGGCTACCTTGCATAAACACAGAATTATTAAGGTATTTCCCGTTTCTATTATCCTGAATGTAGAGTCCATAAGCACCGCTACTGGTTACATTATTAGTAGCTATACTATTATTCATTACTTGAATTCCGTTTGCTCCATATGCCATAAAACCATATGTGGTGGCTCCATTGGAATTGGAGGATTTTACAAAGACTTCATTGTTCAGAACATTAACGGCATTAGAGTTTGAAGCCATCAAGCCATATATTTCCCAGTTAAAGTTATTAGTTAGCTCACTGTGAATAGTATTATTGCTAATAGTTGTGCCATCGGTATTTTCAGCATAAAGAGAATATATCCTAGCTGGGCTAACAATATCTATACTATTATTATCAATCAAGCCATTTGTTGAGCCGTAACCCATAAAGTTACTCATCTCACCATCCCATGAAGTGGAATTATCCGTAAAAGTGAACGCGTTACTGTCAACAGTTGCATCAGACGTGTAGTAGTTCACATAGTTTTCCAATTTATATTCAGAAGTGATATTAACTGTATTTTTTCTAACAGTACAATTAGAAGCATCCTGAGACATTATATTCTCTGTATATGCCCATGTACTTGTGCCAGTCACATCAAATGTATTTTTGTACATTATAGAATTATCTGCGCCCCAGGTTATACCTCTTAAATATACATCACCACTCTGACCACCAGTTACAGTCACACTATTTTCGCCAAAATAACTATCAGCACAATCATCCAGCATCGATATTTCGGTAGTACCCCAATCAGCTGTACTGGTTATTGTATTTTTAGCAATGTTTGAATTTGGTGAAGATGCGTTGTACAAAGCAGCATTGTAACCATCGACAGTAGCGGTTGTAATTGTGTTTTCAAGTATGGAAGGATATTCTACACCGTAAGTATATATACCATAAGCGGAGCCACTACTACTGTTTGTTACCTCAACCGTATTATGTTCAATTTTTAAAGGATCGCCTGATGTGCCATAGCAATCCTGAACATTAATACCATAAGCGCTATACCAGAAGCCCGTATTAACCGAAATAGTATTATTAGTAATGCTAATAACACCTTCGCTACTAGAGCAATATATACCGGTATATTCATCTGTACTTGTTGAAAAGGTGTTGTTGATAACCTTTAGATCATTACCATAAACATTATACACACCATAATAGCTTTGGTCTGTAAATGTATTATTGGCAATAGTTGTATTGTTTGAGAAATCGGTGTTAGAATTACCGTTTAGATATATTGCATAACTGCCGGCGGTAAATGTATTCCCAGTAAATTCATTATCAGCCCCTACAAATGCATCAGCATATATTAAAGCTGCATCTGTAGATGTAGAGCCTGTAATCGATGTATTAATATCGCAATTAATTATAGAATTTCCAGATGCGTTATTTAACAGCTGTACTGCACAGGCATAATCTGCTGTCGCACTGTTGGTTAGCGTAATATCTTTTATTGTAATAAAAGAAGCGCCATCTAATTGAAATATATAATTATCTCCGGAACCTGCACTTTGATAGCTTACGGTAACATTTGCAGCCACACCCGTTTCAGATTGAAAAGTAACCCTGTTAACTGCACTTGCACCTGTAATAGCGGAAATTGAATACTGAGCCCCGGAATAGGTGCCCGTACGTAAATTGAAAGAAACTGGCCCCGATACGCCATTTGTTTGCAGGTCGTTCACGGCATCGGTCAATGTTGGATAATCAGGGGCTGCGCCACCTACTGTGTATGTACCACTCAAAGGCTGTGCGTTGGCTGCCACTGATAGGAATAGGAGTAGGATAGCATTGCAAATAAAACTTTTCAGTTTGTAAAAATGTGCCATACTATGTAATTTTAAAAGGGGTGTTATATTAGCTAAAACTTGTTGTTTGGGCGTCATAAAATTGGTTCAAAGTAGATTAATTACGAAATTTTTTTTTGCCTATATAGTCATAGAATAGCCAGATTTAAAACTCTTAAACTGCTACCTATTGATTGTTAACACATTACGTATAGGTTCAAAGAAAAAAAATAATTTATTTAATTGTACCATATTAACTGCTGAGTAAATAGACAGCATGCAATTCAAAAGAGTTAGGGTTAGTTTTTGTCATTTCTGCAATTTCTATAACAATAAAAGGATCGGTTTTCACCGATCCTTTTATTATAACTGGGTAGTATCTTATTTATTTAAGAATATTAAACTTCTTTACAGCTAATTTGCCATTACTCATATATGCTTTTAAAATGTAATTACCTGCTGATAAATTGCCTATATCAATAGTTTTTGCTTTTCCCTTAGTATTTTCAGCGGCGTACACAACCTGACCAATATTATTCACTATTGTTATTCTTTCAATAACTGCGTCAACATCGGTTTTAATATTAAGCAGATCTTTAGCCGGATTGGGATATAAAATGAGATGACTTGATATATCGTTTACATCAGTTACGCTTAAACTACGAAGGTCAAGTTGACTTGTATCAAAACCACAGTCGTTAGCAACCACGAGAGTCACTTCCCAAGGGTCATTTGCAGCATAAGTGTGTGTTGGTGACATGGTAAAGTCAACAGTTCCATCACCAAATATCCATGTATAGTTATTTACATCCTGCGGGCCGCTCGGACTAAATTGAAATGTACTCGTATTCATTCTTATATAAGATATGCCTACAACAGATGGTAAAGGATCTATTTGGACATTAATGGTGTCTGCATCTTTACAATTAATACCGCCATCTACAACAACAGAATAATCTCCTGAACGATCGTAAATGGTTATGGTTTTTGTAGTATCACCTGTGCTCCATAAATAATGCGCCCCTGCATAACCTGCATCTAAGATCAATGGTTTCGATTCACAAAAAGATGTATCTAACCCAAGGTTAACATTAAGTGGGCCTGCAGATATAGTTGTAACAGATGAGATAGAAGAGCAACCAATATTACTTACAGCAACTGTATAACTTCCGTCTGTATTTATGTCCAAACTATCGTTTGTTGCGCCAGGTATATCCAGGCCGTTCATTTGCCACTGATAAGATAATCCCGCGCCTGGTGCTGCCATCAATATACGTTTCCCACCTGAACAAAATACCAAGGGCCCATCAACTGTGATATCAGCATTGGGTGCTGGTATTTTTGTTACAGCTACTATGTTAGATGTTGTTGTTTCACTACCACCCGGCGTAGGACGGGTAATAGCTACTTCATAATCGCCATCAGTTGAAGTTGAATAAAGCGTGTCAGTAGCACCCGGAATCGCTACGCCATTATGATACCATTGATAGGTATAATCCGGGGAAGTTAATTTTGCATGCATTTCAATACTCCCGCCAGGACAAAATGTAGTATTCCCCATTGGTATAATGACTGCTGAAAAAAGAGACCCATTTTCTATACCGGTAAATAAACCTGTGCTGGTTAGGTTATTCGCAGTTATGTAGTTAGCACTAGTTTCAACACTACTTAAACTTTCATTATAAGCAATCCATGGATCGGGATGCAATTTCTTCAGCATACGTAAATCTGATTCAGTAGCAATGTTCCCCAGCCAGTTATCATGATAATAAACACTGGCAGTATAATTTGAAGTAACATTTTGCGTGTTTACATCAGTATAGAAAAACATGTTGCTGGTATTAGCAGGGTATGAAGGTCCTTTCACGCCGCTATACTGTCTTACTTCTATTGTATTTGATACAACTGAATTCTGAGTCCAGTTAATAGTAATAACTGTATCCTGGCCAAAAGTAAATACTTGGTTTACACCCGCCGCCAAAGTTGAAGGCACAGCTTCTGCTAATGGGGGTATGGTTGTGGGCGTAAATTCATAAGCACCAATATCAGGCACACCAATAGTCACATCGGTTTCTCTGCTATTACCATCTTTATCAAGATTGTTACCATTTAGTTGCACACCACGTCCGTTCAAAGACCAGCTTGCCGGGTTTGCAGGGTCTGGGTGCACATTACCACTCCCAATTAAACCCGGATCATAACATATCGAATTCTTTTCAGAATTGTTTATCAACCTCCACTGATTAAGTGATGGTTCCACTGTACCGGCATTTGAGAAATAATCTCCCGATTTAGCATAAATATTATTGTAGTCGGATGTATTATTATTACCTGAGTTAGACCAATACAACCCTGCCCCGTTTGTTCCAACACTTGCAAATATGTTATTCCTGATCAAATTATTGCTATAGGTACTGCTACTTGTGTAGAAATAGGCCCCATAAGCTGATGGCGACTGCCCATCTACACTTATCGTATTATTATAAAATTGAGATTCATCAGTATTATAGTAATACACACCGTAAGTATTACTGCTAGGAGCAGTAGTTGTAAGATTTATTGTATTGTTATAAAACCTAACATTATCACTGTAATACAAGTACACACTTCCATAAGTACCGTTACCTACTACCTCATTCTCATAAACATCATTAAAATCGCTGTAATAAGAGAGGTGATTATAGAAATATGTACCGGAGTTGATATGCAGTTTATTGCGTGCAATGATATTCCGGTTTGTGCTATTACCGATTATATACGCGAAGTATGCTGAATAACCATAAGTACCGGGATTATTGGTAATATCATTATCTGTTATTTCCACTATGTTACTGCCGTTATTTGTCTGACGATATATATACATGCCATACCCATAAGTATTGGGCGACATATTAACAGTGTTACCTCTCACTTTTGTACCATCGAGATAATATAAGTACGCTGACGTATAATTTTGACCAGTAAATACATTGCTGTCAATTATATTATCCAATGCATGATTGCTACTACTTGAATATAAATACAAGCCTGAGATAGAATTTTCAAAAGTGTTTTTTATAAACACATTACTGTCGCCTTTATAATTACTTGAGCTCACACAAGTTATTAAGCCTTGTGCAACTGTAGTAGATGTACTTACAGGGCCTGTGAGGACACAACCAACAATAGAATCTTTAGTTGTTGTACCAGCTATTGTAATAGCTGTAGTGCCAACGGGATGAAGGGTAACTTTTTTTATAGTTGTGTATGATACATTATTCATTCCAAAAACAGATGCAGCGTTCACACCATCAATAATTACATTGGCTGCTATTCCACTCTCCGATTTAAATGTAACCCGATTGGTTGGGCTGCTACCTGCAATTGGCCCATTTATAACACCTGCATCGGTATAACTACCATCCCTGATGATGAAATTTACTGGGCCGCAAATGCCTGCAAGATTAAGCGCATCTATCGCTTCTTTTACATCAACAAAATCAGGGTTTACCCCACCAACATAATAATCGCCGATCAATGATTTTTGTATAATGTACGTCATTGTATCATCAGTGTTCACTGTATCCGCATTGCCATTGGGTAATGTTGTCCAGGCTTTAATTGTGCGTGGCGCATTCCCAAAAGTCACACCTGTACCTATTGTTGCAGTAACGGTATTACTGCCTGGGCCTAATAATGAAGGGATCGGAGCACCACTATATGTAAATGGTGTTTGCGGTATACCATCCAACAGCCAATCTATTTCTACAGTATTTATTTCATTAGTACCATTATTTTTTAGCTCTACTTGTATATCCTGTGTACTGGTACAAAAGTTTATCGGGCCTACCAGGCTACCTAAACCAGCATTATCTGGCCTGTCAGCAGGAATAATATCTACACCAAATTGGTAACTATATTCTCTTGAAGTACCGGTAGGATTTGTAGTTATTTTACCATAGCGCTGAGTATGCACACCTGCGTAGGCAGGATCAACTGGCGATCCACCTGATCTAAGTGTAAAACCGCCTGATGTTTTTGTGCCATGCGTTATATCAACAATTAATGTTTGTGCAGGGTCAAAATAAAATGGCGTAGTCAACGTAATTGGTATCCATTGGTCTATTACCAATGGCCCGGTAACTGTAAATGTACTTGCAGGGTAAACGGTAGTAAGCCCTGTTTGGTAACCTGTATTAAGGTTTGTAACAGCGCTTTGCCCCATGCTTACTTCAAAATTATTGAACACATGGTTTACCGTACTATTATTAGCCCCTATCCTAAAATATATTGTCGTTATCATACCAGGCAATACATTGCTTCCTAAGTCACCAGGAAGATATATCCACTGAGAACGGTAACCATTATAAGTTGTACTTGAGCCTAATGGTATAGAATTACTACTGGTAGCACCTGGGCCGGTATAGGCATATTGTGGTGTTTGTCCTTGAACTGCATTGCTCATACCAGCCAGCAATACAGTTAGGAATAGGATAAATAAGTTTATGTATCTCATAAAAATAGAGTTAACAATAGTTATACATTAAAATATAGGCTACATGAATAGAATATTTACATGCAAGTGCCTGTATTTTCTAAATTGATTGTTTGTTACCAAACTGCCCTCCCTTACAGGCCAGAAAATGGATTAATCTATACTTAATTACTAAAGCAAAACAGATGCAATCGTATAGCAAAAATAACGCTTTGTACATTAAGATGAACACAACGATTGTTAAAATAGATTTACTGAACAGTCAATCTATTCTGTCCGGCCTTTGCCTGCTGATCTATCGAATTTTGAAAATCGTGCCCCTTCATAGTAAGGCATAATTTATATGCCGAAATGGCGTCTGTTTTTAATCCTCTTTTTTCAAACATCAAGCCCAGCTGCAATGCTGCGCGCGCAGCAAAATACTCCTTACGTCCTTTGCCAATAGTTATAGTTCGTTTATAATATTGTACTGCGTTATTGTATTGGCCCAACTCATCATATATTCTACCTGCTCTGAAATTATACTCCACCTTATCTATTATTTCAGAAAAATCATTTTCGTTTTTTCCGGCGATACTATTTAGTGCTCTAGTATAATAACCCCCGTCTATTAACAACCGCACCTGCAAGAGAGTTTTATTAGGCCAATCGCTATTTTCAGCAAAGCGTTGTGCTTGCTTGTCCGCATCAACCTGGGTATTGCCCGTCTGCATAATTTTAGTTCTCCAATATATTGCTTGCTTCATATCATTGCGCATATAATACTGCAAGGCCATTCTTTGTAGCGCATCTTTTACAAACAACTTGCCATTGAATCGTTTTATAAATTTCTGAAAATATGAAAGACAATCGTCATCCAGTTTCATTTGCAAAGCACATGCCATTTCATAATCAAATATGGGGAACATATTGTATTCAACTTCATTGCGCATGTCGTTTAATACTTGTATAGCCTCATCTGCCCTGCGATAGTTTACTGCTATATTCGCCTTTACGAAAGCATTCATCAGGTTGTTGTCTGTATTATATTTCTGGGTATGCATAAAAGTCCAAACCTCTTGCTGCTTCGACTGTAAATAGAATTTCAAATAACAATAGTATAGTACCGACTCATTATAAAGCAGATCATCTGGGCTATGATTATTTACAAACTTTTCCAACTCTCCAATACCATGTCTTATATTCCCCTTCATACCAAAAATAGAAGCTACCCATTTATAATTATCGGGTATGGCACCTAATACTGCCTCTTCCATACTGAAAAACACATTGTTATACTCAAACTGAGGAAAACGCTCCTTATTTTCTTTCAACAGAAGGAATGATTTCCTGAAAGCCATGGCGGCTTTCCAGTCTTCACCGAAACGTATATTTACAAATGCCCAATGTAAATAAATTCCTGCCTGGCAAAAACGATGTAACGGAGAATGTTCATCACCTTTTTGAAGTAATGCTAACCGCTCTTCCTGGTGTGCCTTACGCTGTATAAAATCGTTTCTATCACCATTAAAAAGCAATAGCACACAATCTTCGTAATCAGCTATATAGGTAGCCATCAAATTATAAGGATTAGCAATTATTTCCTGCCTGATAGCTGAATTACCTTGCGCTATACGGAGAGAAAGATAGTGGTTGTATGCCTTTTGGCAACCCTGAGTATATTGATAACTATACTTAGGCGTAGCGTACAACCACTGGTTACATACCAAAAAGATAATTGTAAGTGTATATTTGACATGTATTTGTTTCAAAGCAGCGCAAAAATACTACAAAACAATTTTTATATTTATGGTGAAGTTCTGATATGAGGTATAGTATTTGTATGTATCTGTTTCACAAGATTTATGTGGCTTTTTTGCCACACAAATCTTTTTGCGTTAGCAAAAACGATATAAAACAAAATTAAATAGCCTAACAGCTATTTTTGGCATAGCATTTGAAAACTATCTTTTAACCAACAAAAATCGACTATTTATGAAATCAATCCGCAACATTGCTTTTGCTGCCATCCTTACGATCGGCGCTTTCAGTGCAGTAACCTACACTTCTTGTAATAAAGATGAGTGTAAAGGTGTAGAATGTGCCAACGGTGGTACTTGTATCGCAGGTGTATGTAATTGCCCTACCGGCTATGAAGGAACTTTATGTGCAGATAAAACTCGTGACAAATTTGTAGGAACATGGACTGGCTCTGATGCTTGTTCTTCTGGCGACTACAACATCACACTTACTATATCTAGCTCTGCTAATGCAATAAATGCCCTTGTAAGCAATGCTGGTGGTTTTGGTAGTGCTGTAAATATAACGGGTGCAGTAAGCAGCTCCACTACATTGACTTTCACTAATGCTAGTGTTGGTGGTGGTAGGACTTTAACAGGTACAATGACCTTCAATGGTAGTTCAATGCAATTTGTTTACAGCGTAACACCTGCTATAGGCGACGTTGACAATTGCACTGGTACTTATAGCAAACAATAATATAACCCATAATAAAAAGAAGCGGCCCGCATTGCGGGCCGCTTCTTTTTTTACCTAATTGAATTGATTATTTTTTAGTAGCACCTGGTCGATCTGAAGTTGATTTATGAGTATTAATATTATTATTTCTATTCATCTTCAATCATGAAAGTACAACGA
>CAMLFX010000111.1 GCA_946479435.1 uncultured Sphingobacteriales bacterium
ACCATTGAAGGCGGTCGCCTTCATTACTGCCGAGTAAAAGGTATGCGGTATTCACTAATTTTATGAAAATATGGATGCAAAGATATTTTATTACAATTCTGCCCCTGCAATATTTTTTGTCGCAATATTAGGTTTTATGATGTTACCTCTCGTTATACTTAAAGACCTGCGTTTTCTCGAAATAGCGTCATTATCAATATGTTTACTTCTAGGGCTTGTTATTGGTAAAATGTTATTGTTTTTCATTGCAAAACGACCAGCGATAGCTGTTAGTAATGAAGGTGTAGAATTTGCAAATGGTTTAAAAGTCGGATGGCAGAATATTAAACGTTTTGACGTAATTGATGATCGTTATGGAACGTTTGTAAAATTTAAGGTATTTGATGCCAAAGCAATTTTAGATACAAAAAGGAGCATTGTCTACTCTTTGTTATTTAGCTTATTTAAAGACGAGATAACTATAAGACGTAATCTTTTATTTATAAAAGGGAAAAATAAAGAGATCATTAGAATTCTTCGTGATTATCAAAGCCGCTATTCTTTTAATTAAGTTTTACCGATAAATACCTGCTATTCACCGAATAGGTATCCATACATTGTATAGGAACGCACGTATATTTGTGCCTGCCATACAATAAATATGATGGCTTTACAGCATGAAACAATTTTTTAAGATGTTCTTCGCCTCAATGCTGGCGATGATTGTTACAGGGGTTATCATTGTGGGTATATCGATAGGTCTCATTGTAGGCGCTGTCAGCAAAGCTACTACCCCCGATTCTGAACCAAGTACTGTTAAGGCAAAAAGTGTATTGGTTGTTGACCTGAACCGCAATTTTCATGAATTGGGCGAGCGCAATTCATTTGCCGTATTCAACAAGGAGAATGCTTATACCGCAGGTTTGTACGATGCCTTAAGGGCTATAGAGTATGCTAAAAGCGATGATCATATTAAAGGTGTATTGATAAAACTCGCCCCAAGCCCCAATGGCTGGGCTACTATGCAGCAACTGCGCCAGGCCATTCAAAGTTTCAGGCTGGCTAATAAGTTTGTATATGCGTATGGCGAAAATATAACACAGGGGGCCTACTTTGTAGCATCGGCTGCCGATAGTGTGTATTTGAATCCAGTTGGTGATTTTGACCTTAAGGGCTTTGCCACTACCATACCTTTCTTTAAGGGTACGCTTGAAAAGCTGGAGATACAACCCGAAATATTTTATGCAGGCAAGTTCAAAAGCGCTACAGAGCCTTTGCGTGCCGATAAAATGAGCGATCCCAATCGTGAGCAGGTTACCGAATTTCTTTCTGATTTCTGGAGCGCTTATTTAAATGCGGCATCGGAGCATACACATGCTGATACGACTACTATACACCAGTGGGCAGCTACAGGTGCTATACTTTTCCCCACCGATGCATTGAATCATAAATTAGTAGATGGCCTTTTGTACTGGGATGAAGTAGAAAAGCGCATGCGCGCAAAAACCGGCACTAAAGAAGACGATGAGATAAACTATGTAAAGCTGGATGAATATGCCGATAACGTGCGCAGAAAACATAAAACTAACGATGATAAGATAGCCGTATTGTTTGCTGAAGGCGATATAGTAAGTGGCGATGGTAATGACAATGCACAGATCATATCGTCGGAAGGTATGACGGAGCAGATACGCAAGCTGGCAAAGAATGATAAGGTGAAAGCTGTGGTATTGCGCGTAAACTCTCCCGGTGGCAGCGCATTGGCATCGGAAGTGATACTGCGCGAGCTGAACCTGCTACACGAAAAAAAGCCGGTAATTGTTTCTATGGGCGATGTAGCAGCTTCAGGTGGTTACTATATCTCTTGCCAGGCCGATAGCATTTTTGCTATGCCTAATACTATAACAGGCAGTATTGGTGTATTTGGTATCATGTTCAATGCATCGAACCTGATGAAAAATAAACTGGGTGTAACATTCGACGGTGTTAAAAATACGCCTTATGCCGACTTTCCTTCACCTGCCCGTGCTATGACCGCCGATGAAATGCAACGTATGCAACGCTCGGTTGATAATACTTATGAGATATTTAAAAGCAGGGTGGCAAAAGGCCGTGGCATGAGCATGGAAAATGTGGACAGTATAGCCCAGGGCCGCGTATGGACAGGTAGCGACGCCAAAGATTTGGGTCTGGTTGATGGTCTGGGCGACCTCGACAGGGCTATTGAAAGTGCATCGAAACTGGCCAAGCTGAAAGATTACCAAATTGTTACTTATCCTTCACCTACCGACAGGTTTGAAAAAATGGTACAAAGCATGCAACGTTTTTCATCTTCGGCTATGCTAAAGGCGGCCTTGCAGGAAGAGATGGCACCCGAATATGAATATTTAAAAGAGGTAAAAAGCTTATACAACATGAATGGTAAAACAATGATGGCTTTACCGTTTAAAGTGAAAGTTTACTAAAATAAAAGTCAGGTTTTGTTAGCCCCTTGAATGTAAAATTCAAGGGGCTATTTTTTAGTAGTTCTCAAAAACCGTTTTCAATAACATGCCGTAAGTGTATATGTAAACAATTTTAAAGAAAAACAAACAAAACAAAATTTTATGAAACGTATCTTTTTGATTCCCGTAATGGCAATAGCAATGTTAGGTTTTAATGTTACTAACAGTATTGCACAGGAAAAAACCGTGATGGTAGGTGGCGCAGCAATGTACCCTTCTAAAAACATTGTTGAGAATGCTGTTAATTCGAAAGACCATACCACTTTAGTTGCCGCCGTAAAAGCCGCCGGCCTGGTTGAAACACTGCAAGGCGATGGCCCTTTCACAGTATTTGCACCCACCAATGCTGCATTTGATATGTTACCTAAAGGAACGGTTGATAACCTTGTGAAACCCGAAAATAAAGCCCAACTTACAGGTATACTTACCTACCACGTGGTTGCCGGCAAAATGAATGCAAAAGATCTTAAAGCGAAGATCAAAAAAGGCAATGGTATGGCTAAGCTTAAAACTGTACAGGGTGAAGAGCTTACGGTAATGGAAAAAGGAGGCAATATCTGGGTGAAAGATGCGAAAGGAAACACCGCGAAAGTTACAATTGCCGATGTAAACCAGAGCAATGGTGTGATACATGTGGTAGATCATGTACTAATGCCATAAGTATCTGCTGGAAAAAAGCGTTTTTTATTAGCTTCATAGTATCTTTAGGGGGAAATTCTTTTCCCCCTTTTTAATTTTTATATCCTTTGAAGAAAGAGAGTATTTCGGTATTCGATATTTTTAAGATTGGCGTTGGTCCCAGCAGCTCTCATACTCTTGGTCCCTGGCGTGCAGCCATGCGTTTTGTTGATACTGTAAAAGAGCGTGGTATTGACAATGTAGTCTCGGTAAAAGCTTTATTATACGGTTCTTTGGCTAAAACAGGCAAGGGTCATGGCACCGATGTAGCTGTAATACTTGGCTTGAATGGAGAAGATCCCGTTACTTTCGATGTGAATGAGATAACGCCAAGAATGCAGCAAATAGCTACCGAAAAAAAGCTGAACCTCGGGCTGGGAAAAGTTATCAGCTTTGACCCCGCTGCAGATGTTGTTTTCCTGATGGATGAAAGTTTGCCGTATCACCCTAACGCGGTTACATTTTTATGCTCATTTAGCAATGGAGAAGAAATAGCCGAAACATTTTATTCTATAGGTGGCGGTTTTGTAATAAAAGAAGGGGAAGAAGGTGGTGCAGGCAATGAAGTTGAGCTGCCTTTCCATACCGATAATGCTGCCGACCTGTTGCATTGGTGCCGCAAAACTGGCTTGAATATCTCTGAAATAGTAATGGAGAATGAGCATGCCTGGCGCAGTGAACAGGCTACAAAGGAGGGATTATTGAAAATATGGGGGGTAATGCGCGATTGTATCTATAGGGGGGCGCATATCGATGGTGTGTTACCCGGTGGTTTGAATGTAATACGCCGTGCTGCCAAACTGAATAAGAGATTACTGAAAGATAAAACATACAGTAACCATAAAGAATGGGTCGATGCTATTCGCAGTGGTGGACAAAGTTTCCAATATACGCTCGACTGGGTTAGTTGTTTTGCACTGGCGGTTAATGAAGAGAATGCTTCTTTTAGCCGTGTAGTAACTGCACCTACCAACGGAGCTGCGGGTGTTGTGCCTGCAGTATTGCAATATTTTATTGCTTTCTGCGATGGGTACGACGAAGAAAAGATCATCCATTTTTTGCTTACTGCATCAGAAATTGGCAGCATCTTTAAAAAAGGTGCTACGCTATCGGCAGCTATGGGTGGTTGCCAGGCAGAGATAGGTGTATCGTCGGCTATGGCTGCAGCAGCACTTACCGAAAGTCTTGGTGGTACTGCCAGGCAAGCTATGCAAGCCGCTGAAATAGCTATGGAGCATCATCTGGGCCTTACCTGCGACCCGGTTGGCGGGCTGGTGCAAGTGCCCTGCATAGAACGTAATACTATGGGTGCTATCAAAGCTATCACGGCATCGCAACTGGCATTACAAAGTAATCCTGATAATGCAAAAGTGTCATTGGATGCTGTGGTAAATACCATGTGGGAAACTGCCCTGGATATGAATCATAAATACAAAGAAACCGCTGAGGGGGGCTTGGCTACCAATATTCCGCAGAGCTTACCAGAATGTTAACAAATGACTTACTATCTTAAGGCGTGCAATTACTGCTTTACCGGATATTTTTATTTCTCTATAGATTAGGCATACGTGTCGCATCCAACTTCAATCCTAAAGCAAAAAAATGGAGGGAAGGCAGGAAACATTTGTTCGATAAGATAGCTACGGAAATGATCCGGCATGGGGAGCGGAGAATATGGATACACTGCTCATCGTTGGGCGAATTTGAACAGGGGCGGCCTATAATGGAAGCACTTCGTCGCGACTACCCACAATATAAAATTGTACTTACCTTCTTCTCGCCATCAGGCTATGAAGTGCGTAAGGATACACCGTTGGCCGATTATGTTTTCTACATGCCGCTCGATGGTAAGAAGAAATCAAAACGTTTTCTGGAGCTGGTAGATCCTGTAATGACCATTTTCGTGAAGTATGAGTTTTGGTATTACTACCTCTGCTATTTAAGCACAAGAAAATCCCCCGCATTTATTATATCAGCTGCTTTCCGAAAAGAACAAGGATTCTTCAAATGGTATGGTGGTTTGTTCCGTAAAATGCTGCGCAACTTCAATCACATCTTCGTACAAGATCAGCAATCAAAGGATTTGCTTGCGGGAATTGACCTTAAGGATGCAATAAGTGTTTCAGGAGATACCCGTTACGACAGGGTGGCTGAGATAGCTGATAACGTTAAACAATTTCCTATTGTAGAACAGTTTGCGGCAGGCAATAAATTACTGGTAGCAGGCAGTACCTGGCCCGATGATGAAAATATATTGAAAGAGAGTTTGTCAACTTTACTGAAAGGTTGGAAGCTAATCATCGCTCCTCACGAAATAGATACGCCGCATATCAAGCAGGTACAAGACCTGTTTGGCGATGCTTGTACGTTATATTCAAATCCAATAGATGCAGCCAACAAAAAGGTCTTGATCATTGACAATATCGGTATGCTTTCCAGCCTGTACAGCTATGGTTCAATAGCTTTTGTAGGTGGTGGTTTTCAGAAAGGTGGTATACACAACGCTTTAGAGCCTGCAATATTCGGCTTACCTGTGCTTTTTGGCCCTGTTTACGAGAAGTTTATCGAGGCAAAAGAACTGGTAGCAAATGGTTATGCTTTCCCTGTACATAACGCTTCGGAATTTAACAATTCATTGCAGCGCCTTACTGCTCAAGATCTTGAAAAGCTGCAAAGCGAAATAAAGGTCTATATGCAGGCCCATACTGGCGCTACTGGTAAAATTATGAGCCATTTATCGGCTAACTACCTGCGTTAGCCTACCTCCTTCAGTACATACACTATCCGTATATAATGCTTACTTTTGCGGTCTAATTTTTTATATACTTATGCCCGGAACCGAACTATTTGGAGCAGAAGAAAGGAAAGAAGTAAATGATGTACTGGAAACAGGCATCCTTTTCCGTTATGGCCATGATGCACAACGCAACGGCCACTGGAAAGCCAAAGAATTTGAAAACGAAGTAAAAAAGATAACAGGCGCTAAATATGCGCATGCAATGAGCAGCGGTTCTACTGCGGTTGCAGCAGCGTTGGCAGCAGCAGGTATTGGTGCGGGCGATGAGGTAATTGTTCCTCCGTTCACATTCATAGCTACTATCGAAGCGGTATTGTTTATAGGTGCCTTGCCTGTATTTGCTGAAATAGACGAAACCCTTTGCCTGAGCGCAGAGGGTATCAAAAAAGCCATCACACCTAAAACCAAAGGTATTTGCCTGGTGCACATGTGCGGCGGCATGGCCGATATGGATGCCATTATGCAAGTGGTAAATGAACACAACCTGATATTGGTAGAAGATGCCGGACAGGCGTTTGCCGCATCGTACAAGGGCACCCCAACAGGTTTGTTTGGGAAAGCAGGTAGTTATTCTTTCGATTTCTTTAAGATAGCTACAGCAGGCGAGGGTGGTGTATTGGTTACTAACGACGAGGAAACTTACAACAAAGCAGATTATTATTCCGACCACGGACATAGCCACGTAGGTGCTAAACGTGGTATGGAGCAACATCCGATATTAGGCTTCAATTACCGTATAGGTGAGCTAAATGCCGCTGTAGGTGTAGCCCAAACACGCCGTGTGCCACAAATACGCGAAACGAACCGTAAGTACAAGAAGATGCTGGTTGACCTGCTTTCACAAACGGAAGGTATTGGCTTTGCTAAGCTGGCTGACCCTGATGGTGACTCAGCAACATTCCTGAATTTATTAATGCCTGATACGGCTACCGCACAACGTGTAGTGGAAGAGTTCAACAATGCTGGTGTAGCAGGTTTCGATTACTGGTTCCTGAATATGTATCACTTCATTAACCAGTGGGATCATATCAAGGAAATGCGTACGGCTTCTAAACTGGCTATCGAAGTATTGGGTGCACCACAAGATTATGCTAACCTGCAATTACCAAAATCGCAGCAAGTATTGGGGCGCCTGATATCATTTGGTATCCGCTGCACATGGACTGAAGAAGACGTAAAGATCCTCGCAGCCAAAATATCCGATTGCGTTAAAAAAGTAGTTTCGGTAGCACATGCATAAGAATTTTAAGAACATTGAGAAAGTAGTTTACGGTCGCGGTAGTTTCGATACTATGGAGGGCATACTTGCTCCCGTACGCGAACAGAACGATCATTTCTTTTTATTTATAGTCGACGATTATTTCAACGGCAAAGAATTGGCTAAACGCCTGCCTGCAACAGAAGCAGATGTTATCAAATTCATAGACGTTGATCCGCACGAACCAACAACCGAGCAAATAGACAACCTGCGCGATGAAATATTGTCAAGCAAAGGTTTGCCATCAGGCGTTATAGGTATTGGTGGTGGCAGCATTATGGATATTGCGAAAGCCATATCACTTATGTTTACGAACGAAGGTTCATCAACTTTATACCAGGGCTTGAACCTTATAAAAAAACCGGGCATCTATCACTTGGGTGTACCAACTATTTCAGGTACAGGAGCAGAGGTTTCTATGACCGCAGTATTGACTGGACCCCAAAAGAAGCTAGGTCTTAAATGTGATTGGACTGTATTCAACCAGGTGATACTGGATCCTGAATTAATAGCAAGCGTACCAACCGGTAAATGGTTCTACACAGGTATGGATACTTATATCCATTGCATAGAATCAGAAAGCGGTATCCTGAACAATGCATTTAGTCATGCGTATGCAGAGCAATCATTAAAGCTTTGCCGCGATATATATACGGGCCCTGATGCAGGACAAACACCGGAGAATGATGATAAGCTGATGGTAGCCTCGTTAATGGGCGGTCTTAGTCTTACTTATTCTGAAGTAGGTGTATGCCATGCGTTGTCTTACGGCTTGTCAAAAATATTAGGCGAAAAGCACTGCTATGCTAACTGTATCGCCTTTCAGCATTTGGAAGATTATTATGGCGATGCACTGATAGAGTTCAACGCTATGCTAAAGAGACACAATGTAACGCTGCCACAAGGCTTAGCTAAGAACTGGAGCGACGAGCAGATAACGGCTATGGCGCATGTAGCATATAATCTGCCACACATGTGGAACCACGCCATTGGCCCCGATTGGAAAGAAAAAATATCTATTGATACTATAAAAGCGCTGTACCAGCGTATGTAATTATGAGCGCAAAAAAAATTGCAGTAGGAAATATTAGTGTAGGTGCCGATGAGTTATTCCTTATCTCAGGCCCTTGTGTTATAGAAGATGAGCTGACCATGATGAAAACAGCAGAAATGCTGAAAGAAGTGGGCGAGCGTATGAACCTGCCTATCATCTACAAATCATCTTTTCAAAAAGATAACCGCAGCAACCTGAGCTATTACGATGGGCCTGGTTTGGATAAAGGCATAAAAATACTGGCGAAGATCAAAGAACAATTTGGC
>CAMLFX010000112.1 GCA_946479435.1 uncultured Sphingobacteriales bacterium
TAGCGCACTTGGATGGGGTTCAAGGGGTCGCAAGTTCGAATCTTGTCTTCCCGACCATAAAGCAGATCAGTGATGATCTGCTTTTTATTTCATATTTACCTCTAGTTCTGCAAATAGAAAATTTATCAGAGATGCTGAGCATACTTAATGTAGAATAAAAACTACATAGATGAATTATTTTATTTGTAATAAAATAATTATTTTAAAAACCAGCTATGTAATTATTCCACTGCTTAGACTACCAATCAGCACATTACTAAACAATATTGTTATTATATGATTATTGAAAGGCAATATTCTTATAAATAATTTCAGGAGAGGCACGATTGTAGAATTGACTCATGAAAAAATCTAACTATGGAAAATCAAAACACAAATCGCAGATTGGTTACTGGAATGTTTGCTGACAGGGAAAGTGCAGAGCGCGCATATAGCTCACTAAACACGCGCGGCTATGCAGGAGATGATATACACGTTATGATGTCGGACAAAGCACGAGATACACATTTCGGAACTACTACAGTAAAAACAGAATTAGGTAATAAAGCACTGGAAGGTGCCGGAACTGGTTCTGCAATAGGTACAACTTTGGGCGCCGTTGCAGGTGCTATTGCTGCGATTGGTACCAACCTTGTTTTGCCAGGCCTGGGGCTTATTATAGCTGGTCCGTTAGCAGCTGGTCTTGCCGGTGCGGGTGCGGGTGCAGCAACGGGTGGTATTATTGGTGCGCTTGTAGGGGCGGGCATACCTGAAGAGCGTGCAAAGATATATGAAGACGGTGTTAAGAAAGGTAATATTGTATTAGGCGTACATACCAAGAATGATGAAGATGCTGATTATTTTGCCAACGAATGGCAAGCTAATAATGGTTCTGAAATACATCGCTAACTAAACACAAAGCATAATATGAAAACCACATTCTTATTTATACTCACGGCGATGACTTTAGCCTTGTATTCTTGTACTTCTACGGAACAAACTGGTAATACTACAACTGATGCAGATACAGCAGTATTAGTCAACGATCCTGATAATAATCTAAATGCCAATCCGGTAAATGATACTACCGTGAACGATACCGTACATAACAACAATAATTAGTATCAGTATAAGTTTCTTTAAAGCACATGGTTTTTGCCATGTGCTTTTTTATTGTTGATAATATCTCTAAACAACATGCAGTTTGCATTATTAATACTACAGGTTAATTTTGAATTCAATCAAATACCATGACGCTGAGTTTCTGGGCACGCAATAAGAGTATAATACTGTATAGCATTGCTATGGCTGTATTGCTTTTTTTGCTGCAATGGATACAGTTAAAGTTCATCATTGTCGACTATGCTTTTGAGATATATGCGGGGTTGGTAGCTATCATTTTTACAGGCTTGGGTATATGGCTGGCTCTAAAACTTACCAAGCCTAAGATAAAGGAAGTAGTAATTGAAAAGACGGTTTATGTAGAGCAGGGATCAGACTTTACTATAAATGAGAAAGAGCTCACTAAGCTAAACATTAGTAAAAGAGAACTGGAAGTTTTGCAGTTGATGGCCGGAGGGTTAAGTAATAAGGAGATAGCTGAACGGTTATTCGTCTCTTTAAATACTATAAAAACACATTCATCCAATTTATTCTTCAAACTGGATGTAGAGAGGCGTACCCAGGCAATAGAAAAAGCTAAAAGGCTGAAAATCATAGAGTGATATTATTCATCCAAATAGGTGAAAAAAGGAACTAGTACTAAAAATCATACTTTAGTATGAAAGGAAACAAGGTTGCACACCCCATCTTTGTACGAAAACCAAACAACTACTTTATGAGAAAAAATATTTTAACGTTCGGGGTTATTGCCGGCCTAATAGTATCAATACTGATGGTCATCACTATGGGGGTTTGCCACAACAGTGAGGATTTCGGAGAAGGCAGCATGATATGGGGATATGCAAGCATGATCATTGCATTCGCCTTCATATTTGTAGCTATTAAAAATTTCCGCGATAAGTATAATGGTGGTGTGATCAGTTTCGGTAAAGCATTCCAGATCGGACTTTTTATAAGTTTGATCGCATCAACCATGTATGTCATAAGCTGGTTGATATACTATTACAACTTCATTCCCGATTTTATGGATAGGTATGCTGAGCTAATGCTGAAGAAAGCAGCAGCAAACGGTGCAACGGCTGCCGAGTTGCAAAGTAAGGCGGCAGAAATGGATGGAATGAAGCAGATGTATAAGAATCCGCTTTGGGTTATTCTATTTACCTATATGGAAATATTGCCTGTTGGATTATTAATCACAGTAGTAGCTGCATTGGTATTAAAAAGAAAAGCGAAAGACACAATAATAGCCTGATCCAATTCAAATGAAGAATAAATAAGTAAGGGCGGTATTACCGCCCTTACTTATTTTAATTAGCTGCTACCATTTTACTACGGTTACTTACTAAGAACATTTGTATCTGTGTCAGATCGTTCAACATCGATATGTTCTCATAGTTTTTCCATTGCGTAGGTGATGCTTCTAAAATACTCCAGCCAACCGGTATTTTTTTATTGCCCGTAATATTATTGTAGCTAATTACATTACGTTTCAGTGCTATCATCTTGGCAAAGCCAGCTTCATTTTTTTCAAATTCGTTACCCAAACTTCGTTCAGGGAAATTGGCTATGTTGAGATAGTCTGTTGGTAGCCGGGGCTGACCAATGGTTTCCTGAAGCACTATTTGTTTCAGGTCTTTACAATTTTGATAAATATCAGTAGCAAGTTTGTCGGCAGCGTTTACTTGTTGTACTGCATAACTGCCTTCGTGTTGCATCATTTCCAGCAGTTGCTCGTTTTGCAAATAGGTGTGCGAGACGTCACTTTTTTTACCGTAAATATTAGTTAGGCTAAGCTGTATGCCAAAAGCACCTACTAGAAGAACGGTAGAAACTATAGTATTTACCTTTGTTTCCGGTCTTCTGATGCCGGTAAAAAAATAAATAGGTATAAATATTGTTAGCGCTATTACCAGCATACTTACCCACATAATATTTGCACCGGGCCAGTGCATAACCTTAAATAGCATAGATACACTGTATAATATGCCTAAAGTTGTCCCTAATCCTAATATTAGCTTATCGCGCATAGTGCCCGCTTCACGCGTTTTTAATACAAATAGAAGTGGAAGGAAAATAAAGGAAAGGCTTAGGAAGCCTAACACAAGCATGACAGCCGCCCCTGGTAAATGCATTACTTTTAAAACAGAGCCAATGATAAATGCTACTGCAGATAATGCTCCGCTAAAGAACATGAACTTTTTCATTGAATAATAGTTTTTGAATGTTAATAAATTGATGGTTTCTTCTTCTATCTCGCGCAGTTCTTTTTTATAGAACTGCGCAATAGTTTGTTGATAGAAGAGCTCAAAGTCATCATCCTCTTTGAGATTTTGCTCAATGATGCAACAGATATGATCCAGGAGGTTTAACTGCAGGTCCTCCATTTCAACTCCATTACGTCTAATGTCATTGAGGATATAATCTACTTGCTGGTCACTGATGCAATACATTTTAAATAGTCTTTGTTTTCAGGTCCAGGAGAAATATCATCGTGTTCACAAAGTCAGTGAACTCAGTTACTTTTTCTTTTGTCTTTGTTTTACCGCTTGGGCTTAATGTATAGTATTTCCTTACACGTTTCCCTATATACTCTAATTCTGTTGTTACCAGCCCTTCACTCTCTAAAGCATGTAAAGTAGGGTAGAGTGCACCCTCTGTTATTTGTATCCTGTCTTTGGTCAGGTCTTTAACTGTCTGCGTTATTTCGTAGCCGTACATTTTTTTATTATCTGCCAAAAGCTTTAGTACAACGGTTTTCAGGGTGCCTTTTATAAGTTCTGATGAATAGATCATAATAATATTATTAATAGCCTAAGATAAAGATACATAAGATTCCGATGTATTTAATGATTTATTTAAAAGATTTTTTTTGATAGAGGTTTTAGTAATGCGGTAACTTAGCGACGAAGCAAAATGAACATAAGTACATACGATATAATAATAAAAGGTGCGGGACCTGCGGGTTGTACTGCAGCGCTTGCCTTGAAAGATGCAGGGTTAAAAGTTGCGCTTGTAGATAAAAGCTTCTTTCCGCGCGATAAAACATGTGGCGATGCAATACCCGGCAGGGCTATCAAAACATTGAAAAGCATATCGCCAAACCTGGGTGAAGCGTTTAAATCGTTCCCGCAAAAGTATCATACATCGAAAACCGGCATTAATTATAAAGGGAAACAACTGGAGCTGGAGTGGGCGGGAGAAGCATATACCTGTGCCAGGTTAGATTTTGACAATTTCCTGTTTACACAAGTGCAACAACTTACCGGTACCGATATCTATTGTGGATTTAAGACTCGCGAATTAACGGTAGCTAAAGAAGGCGTGGCCCTTAAAGATGGACAGCACCAGCTAAACGCAAAACTGATTATTGGCGCCGATGGAGCACATTCGGAAACCGCAAAACAACTGGCCCAGCGTACGGTAGATAAAAAACATCATGTTGGCTCGGTACGTGCGTATTATAATAATATTAGTGGTACAGAACCTTTCAAAACAGAGATATTCTTCGACAAGCGTTTTCTGCCCAGTTACCTATGGATATTTCCGCTGCCGGATAATAAGGCCAACGTGGGCTTTGGTATGCTATCCAGTGAGATTATAAAGCGGCGTGCTAATCTGAAGAATATGTTCTATGAATTTATTGAAGCAACACCTGCTTTGGCAGAACGTTTTAGAAACGCAACACAGATAGGTGGCCTGGATGGCTTTGGTTTACCATTAGGCTCTCGAAAGGTAACGGTAGCAGGTTACAGATATATGCTGGCGGGAGATGCTGCGTCACTTATCGACCCTATATCGGGTGATGGTATAGGTAATGCTATGCTGAGTGGCAAACTGGCGGCAGAACAGGCAATGAGATGCTTTGATGCAAATGACTTCAGCGAGGCCTGTATGTCGCAATACGCTAAAGCGCTTTATGGTACACTCGGTTCTGAATTAAAACTACACCACCGCATACAGCAGTTGTTGTTCAGGATGCCCGTATTGCTGGATGTGGCCTTTGCTGCAGGCAATAATAAAGCTCTGAATAAACTCTTCAAAAAGGCGTTTTAAAGCAATAAAAGCATCCCCTTTTAAAGTTCCGTACTTTTGCGGCTATGCAGATAGGTGAAAATACCCTCGAGTCGATTTTACAAAGGCTCAACATACAGGCTTTAAATGAAATGCAGGAAGCATCGATAGCAGCAAATGATGCTGAAGGCGATGTACTTTTACTGTCGGATACAGGTTCCGGTAAAACGCTAGCATTCCTGTTGCCGGTCATCAAGCAACTCGATAAAACGAATAAACTAACGCAAGCCATTGTCATAGTGCCATCGCGCGAACTGGCACAGCAAATAGAAATGGTATTCAAAGCTATAGGTACGGGTTTGAAGGTTACGCTTTGCTATGGTGGTCATAAACGCGAAATAGAAGAGAACAATCTGATACAACCGCCTGCACTTATCATTGGCACCCCCGGCCGTATCAGCGATCATATACGCCGCGGTAATATCACAGTCGATTCGATCAGTACAATGGTGCTTGATGAATTTGATAAATCTTTAGAGCTTGGCTTTAAAGAGGAAATGGAGTTCATCATCAAATCGCTACCCAATATCAATAAGCGTATTCTTACTTCAGCAACACATGCTGTTGAGATACCGTCGTTCCTGCACTTAAATGAATTGCAGGAGCTGAATTATCTTTCGGAAGAAAAGCCGGGCGAGGAAAAGCTTGCATTAAAAACGGTAATGTCTGATGGGAAAGACAAGCTTGATACATTGTTCCAACTGATATGCTATCTCGGCAACCGCTCTACTATTGTTTTCTGTAATCACCGTGAATCGGTTGAACGTACCAGCCAGCTATTATCGGATAAGGGAATACTAAACGTATTTTATCATGGTGCTATGGAGCAGCGCGACCGTGATAGTGCATTATCGAAATTCCGTAATGGTAGCGTGAATGTTCTGATAACAACAGATATAGCAGCCCGTGGTTTGGATGTGCCCAATATCAGGTATATAGTCCACTACCATTTGCCACATACCGAAGAAAGCTATACGCATCGTAATGGCCGTACTGCCCGCCAGGATGCAAGTGGTACTATTATTATGTTATTATCGCCCGAAGAAAAATTACCGAAGTATATAGATGAAAGTACAACCGAAGCCATAGTACTGCCTGAAGAATATTCAATACCTGAGAAACCGCAATGGGTGACCCTTTTCATTGCCGCAGGTAAAAAAGATAAAGTGAACAAAGTGGATATAGTTGGCTTCATGGCCAATAAGGGTGAACTGAAAAAAGAAGATATTGGCCTGATAGAAGTGAAAGATTTTTTCTCATTTGTTGCTATAAGAAAATCGAAAGCAACGAATACAGTTCATATTGTGAAAGACCAGAAGATAAAGGGGAAAAAAGTAAAAATAGAAGTAGCTAAGTAATGGAGTTTTTATATTAAAATACGTGGGTAAGATTCTGTATTCCGAAATTAATGAGATAAACAAAAAGCCTGCATTGCAGGCTTTTTGTTGAATAGGTGTTAATACAAATCGGATGTTATCAGTTTCAAAAATTCAGATCTGGTTTCATTTGCCTGAAACTGCCCGCTAAAAGCAGATGTTGTTGTCACGCTATTTTGTTTTTGTACACCTCGCATCATCATGCACAGATGTTTTGCTTCAATAACCACAGCTACACCCAAAGGGTTAAGTGTATCCTGTATAGCACCCAATATCTGGTGGGTCATACGTTCCTGTACTTGTAGTCTGCGGGCAAAACAGTCAACAACACGGGCTATTTTGCTAAGGCCGGTTATGTATCCGTTAGGTATATAAGCAACATGTGCTTTACCAAAAAAAGGCAGCATATGGTGTTCGCAAAGAGAGTATAGCTCTATATCTTTCACTATAACCATTTCGTTATAGTCTTCTTTAAATTTAGCGCTGTTCAGTATTTCTTTCGCATCGGTCTGGTAGCCTTGCGTTATATATTGCATGGCTTTAGCAACACGTTCAGGGGTTTTTATCAAACCTTCCCTATCTGCATCTTCACCCAGTTGTTCTATGGTAGAACGGTAGTTAGCCATGAGCTGTTTGGTAACATGCTCATCAAACGATTCTGTTTTTTTGTAAGCCACTTTATAAATGTAACGGTAAAATGTAAAAAATGCTAACCGAAGTACTCAACATATATACGCTGTGTTTCCAGCAGTTTTATACAGTGTAACTGGGCGCCATTTTTTTCTATATGTGGTTTCAATTCATTCCATATACCTATTGCGAAGTTTTCGGCACTGGTAAGTACGCCCTGCATAAAGTCAACGTCCACATTCAGGTTGCGGTGGTCCACTTTTTCTACTACGGTATCTTTTATCAGGTCGCCAAGTGTTTTGGCGTTATATACAAAACCGGTATCCTTGTTAGGTTCACCCTTCACGGTTACATGCAGTTCGTAGTTATGGCCATGCCAGTTTGCATTAGCACATTTGCCAAACACCTCGTTGTTTTTCTCATCGCTCCACTGCGCATTATATAATCGATGGGCGGCGTTAAAATGCTCAACCCTGGTCAGATATATCATTTTATTAAAATAAATTATCTGCAAAATTAGGCTTACAATATGGATTGGACAAAAAAGCGGTTATTTGTATTATGAATATACTCATAGCCGCAGCCACAGAGGCAGAGCTAGCACCATTTATGGCGCATTTATCGGCCAACTGGAGCATTATTAGTAAAAATGTATATCAGCACAACAATTTGCAGGTAGTGATACTGGTAACCGGTGTAGGTATGGTTGCAACCGCATATACACTTACAAGGGCATTAAGTGCCATGAAATATGATTTTGTGATACAAGCAGGTATTGCGGGTAGCTTTAATAAGGATATCAAAATAGGGGATACTGTATTTATTACCTCTGAACAATGGGGCGACCTGGGTGCCGAGGACAACGATAGCTATTTAGATTTATTTGTTATGGGCTTGCAAGATGCCAATACTTATCCTTATGAAAATGGCAAACTAAATACAGCTATTACTGAAATACATAAAAACCTAATGCTGCCGCAGGTAGCAGGCCTTACAGTAAACATGGTGAGTGGCAATGAAAATACCATTGCCCGTCTTTCAGCGCAATATAAATGCGATATTGAAAGCATGGAAGGTGCTGCCTTCCATTATGTATGCCTTATGGAGCAAGTACCCTTCGCTCAGGTGCGTACTATATCGAACTATGTAGAACCGCGCGACCGTAGTAAATGGCAAATAGGCCCGGCTGTAAAAAACCTCAATAATTGGCTGATAGATTTTCTTACACGAATGTAAAAACGAAGTTTTTAAATTGATTGCCGATAGCTATATTTGCAACCCATGGGGAATTAGCTCAGCTGGCTAGAGCGCTTGCATGGCATGCAAGAGGTCATCGGTTCGAC
>CAMLFX010000113.1 GCA_946479435.1 uncultured Sphingobacteriales bacterium
TATTGCTATACGCCCTATTGCCATACCCTACCAATTGCCCTTCTGTACCCAGATCGCGCAAGTAATATTTTACCCCGTTGTATGTGGTATATGGGCTGTAGTAAAACCCGCCAACACCTCCTGTAAGATATGGTGTAAAGCGGCTGTTCAACTCGCCGGTAAAAAACCTGAAAAAGTTAAATTCCGCCTGTATGGTTGCTTCCAGTATATCGCTCTTAAAGTTAAGGTTACGCCTTTTGTTGAAGTAGTTATTCGATAGTTTATCGTCGTAACCTACTTTCGTATATGCCGCCGAAAAGCGTACAGCTATAAACGGGTTGGCGTGTATCCGTACAAACGCACCACCTGCGGGCCTTACAAATTTAAAACCGTAGTGATCGTTCAGGTCACCAAAATATTGCGACCCACCCAGCGATATGCCATACTCTTTATTCTCATAGAAAGTTTGGGCACTTGTCTTTTCGAAAAGCAGCAAAAACAATAAGAATAAACAAATGACACTATTCCGCATAGGCTGTTTAGTATAACTACAAATGTAATTGTTTTATTGTAAGAGGGTTATCTAATTTCTCTTGTCAATACCCCAATACAGCTTCTGGCGTATGGTTTTCAGGAAATTGTGCTCATCGGGCCGCACCAGCGATATGGTAAAGTTTTCCTTTTTCACCGCCAGTTGTATGCTGCTGTTTATAGTTTCTGTTCGCGAATCGAGCGTGCACAGAAAATTTTCAGCCCTCCCCTCTACTTCAAACGATATTACATTATCATCGGGCACTATAATGGGGCGTACATTCAGGTTGTGGGGTGCAACAGGTGTTATTACAAAACTGGATGTTTGCGGAAACACAATAGGACCGCCGCAGCTAAGTGAATAACCGGTAGAACCGGTAGGTGTAGACACTATCAACCCATCTGCCCAATATGTATTCAAAAACTCACCGTTCAGGTAGGTATGTATCTTTATCATCGAAGAGGAATCCTTACGATGTATGGTAAACTCATTGAGCGCATAAGGTGCTCCATCAAACATTGGTTTACTTGAATCCAGGTGCAGCAATGTTCTTTTCTCTAAAGTATAAGAGCCACGTACCAGCGATAGTACAGCTTCCTCAATTTCTTCTTCAGGTATAGCCGCCAGGAAACCCAGTCTGCCCAGGTTAATGCCTATGATGGGAATATTACTGTTGCCTACAAACGATACGGTATCCAGCATAGTACCGTCGCCACCCAGGCTAAAAAGCATATCAGTGTGCGCGGGCAGGTCTTGTTTACCGGTAAATAAGCGTGGCGCACTGCTAAGCGTTACATAAGGGGTTATACGCTCATAAAACTCCTTGTAAAACAACAAGGGCAGTTTATGGCTCTCCAGCATTTCTATAATATGCTTCAGGGTGGGTATGTCTTGCTCGTCGAAAGTACGGTTGTAAAGTGCTACCAGCATATATTTTGTATTGGGTTGAAGTGTGTGCATCATTACAATACACACCTTTTACTCGCTACTGATGTGCAAAAATAGCCCTTTTTCGCCCAAATGGTTCCAGGTGTACTCTACCCGTAGTTTAAAATCGTAGGCTGATACAATATCTATCCCTGCGCCATAACCAGTAAGCCACCTGTTATTCAGGTAGCTGTTGCCTGCAAACTTGTTCCTTACATAGCCGGCATCAAAAAATACTTTGGGGTACAGCCTGATGGGTATCACAGGCAAATATTTAAAGGGCAGGTTACGTATAGATATATTCAAGGCTTCGTATTTTATATTATTGCGCAGCAAGCCATACTGCGACCCGTCTATTACATAGTATTCATACCCACGCACATATTCGCTTTCCGTTCCCATTGCATTGCGCAATACATAAGGCTGTTCTTCAGGAAAGGTAAGCCGCCCCCTTAATATGTTTGATGTGTACCAGCGGTTACCGAATTTTTTAAAGTATCCGCTCTCGGTTTGCACGTATGCCTGAAATTTCATACCCTCAAACCCTCTTCTTACCACACCATAGCCTACAAGCTTGCTACCTTCCATAGGGTAGTTCCAGTTGTCAACTTTATTTATTTCAAGCTTATACAGAAATTGCAACATCTGTAGTTCTGTACTGGCATTTTGCAGGTAGTCGCTATTCAGCTTTGCTATGGTATCATTTATCGTCCAGTCTTTATATCTCAGCTCAAACAAATGCCGGGTAGTGTAGCCTGGCCGGTACACATATAATAAGGCACCTTCAAACTGCCTTATTATATAACTGCGTGGCACTTTAACAAATTCCAGCTTGTTGCTGTCTGTTTTAAAGAATGTTTCTTCGTTGCGCGCCAGCAGGAAAGAGGCGCCCACACCGTGTTTCTGGTTTCTGTCAACGTATGGTTTAAAATAGTCGAGTGCAAACTTTTGGGTATACCCCACCTGCACTGTAGCGGCAAGGCTTTCCATATTACCCCTGAAATTGCGGTTCTTAAGTGTTAACCGCAGGTTAGCCCTTCTTATATCCCTGTTGTGCTCGGTCCACCAAACATTAAAGTTTCTGTCAGCAAGTTGAAACGCTACTTCGGGAAGCAGGTACCACTGTTCTTTTACAGCTATATCCCATATCAGTGCACTGTCATTTATTTTATCCAGGTAAAGATTTACGTCTGTAAACAGCGACATATTTTTTAATCGCTTACGGTTTGTTTCCAGGAATATATCCAGCGAATCGGATAATATGGTTGTTCCTTCCTGCAGGCTCAATTCACGCAGTATTATATTACGCCGTGTTTTCTTATTGCCAAAGAGTTTTATCTCCTGTATTTTTACATGCTCCGCCAGTTGTAGTGCCGCTTTCGTGTTTTGCGTACTATCGTTCCTTACCTCAATACTTATTGGTTGGGCTATTGCACGTACTCCATACAGTAAAACAAAAACAATAGGTATTAAGTACTTCATCAAGGGCATGCAATATAATATATAGGCACAGTATAACTATATTTAGAAAAACCATTCCAACCCGCAATTTATTGTGGCAATGAAATATGATGAAAAAAATGTAATTTTAAATAACAACCCTTAATTGTCTAATCAATGCGTGTAGCATCCATATTGTTTACGGTCCTTGCCGCTTCTGCCCTGTTTTTCTCTTCCTGTAAACATGATATCCCTAAACCCGTATCGAACGGTATTGATAGCAGCGGCTACCCTAAAGCAATTGCAAATATTATTGTTACCAAATGTGCTACCGCGGGTTGTCACAACCAGGCCAGCTATACTAATGCGGGCGGCTTACTTTTAGATACCTGGGAACATTTGTTTGATGGAGGTTATAATGGTGCCGTAGCAGTAGCTTATAGTCCTGAGTTCAGCTCAATGCTATATTTTCTCAATACCGATTCCAGCCTTGGCCCTATTGCTGCACCAACCATGCCTAAAGACGGTGCACCACTTACCCGCGACGAGTATATAACCTTGCGCGACTGGATAGCCAATGGCGCACCCGATGCAAACGGGGTGGTACCTTTCTCAAGCGATGCTTCTACCCGCCAAAAGACCTACCTCACAATGCAGGCCTGCGATCAGATAGCAGTAATTGACGCCAAGAAACAAGTGGTAATGCGCTACATTAAAGTAGGCGCAGACGATGCTAACCCTGAGCTGGCCCATACGGTGCGTTTCTCTCACGACGGGCGCTATGCGTTTGTATGCTTTACATTTGGCAATGTAGTACAAAAGATAGATGCCAGTACCGATAAGATAGTAGCTACCGTACAGCTTGATGCTATACCCGGGGGGGCGCAATGGAACGTGGTGCAACCCAATGCCGATGGCTCCCGCTTTGTAGTAAGCGATCTTACAGGTGGCCGCTTGCTATATTACGATTTCCCGACGGGGGCTAAATTCGATAAGTCATTGTTGACTACCGCGCATGGTATTGCCGCAAACGATTCATTTACCAGTTTCTATGTAACCCAACAGGTAGGCAATAACATTTACAAGGTGAATATGAGCCTCGAAAACCCATTCCCTGATTTTCAAACCATCAATATAAAAGCATCAGATAGCGCTAACCCGCACGAAATAATTATGACCCCTGACAAAAAGAAGCTGTTCATTTCATGCCAGGCTTCTGATGAAGTAAGGATAGTAAGTACTGAAACGAACGAGCTTATTACCGGCCAGCCATCCGTTATCCCCGTTGGCAGAAAGCCACAAGAGTTTGCCATATCACTAAAGATGCCTTACTTGTTTGTTACCTGTATCGAGCAACCCGAGCCGGAATTCTCAACAGGGCAGGTTAAGTTTCGTGGATCTGTCTTTGTTATCAATTACCAAACCCATACTGTGGTGAAGGAGATAAGAGGCAGGTTTTCATCCCCCCATGGCATTACGGTTGATGACAAGAATGGCGTCTTCTACTTTGCCAGCACCAATATCAGCCCAGATGGTCCTGCGCCGCATCACGTATCAAGCTGTGGAGGTAACAATGGCTATTACAATGTATATGATCTATATACACTGGAACCGGCCAACAGCAAGCGTTTCGAGGTATTGCCGTTCCCATATTCATTCGATACAAGGTTTAAGTAGTACTTTAGCACATGCTTACCGTTTCGCTGCATGGCATACGCATACATGCACCTTATGGCTTATATCCGCAGGAGCACTTCATTGGCAACGACTTTGAAGTAGACGTCGATCTCTACCTTCAAACAACAGAAGGCGCACCCTGGCCATTTGCCGACTATACACTAATACACAGCATAGTAAACGATGTGTTCCAAGAGACTTTCCAGTTGCTTGAGACCTTTGTACAGCAGATATATGCCAACCTGAAGCTACAGATGCCCCCTACTGAAAAGATAAGGGTGGCTGTAAGGAAACTACACCCACCCATGCCCGGCGACATAGCCTACTCTGAGGTTTGCTACGAAGCTTAGTATCTGATTTGTCTTAGCTGTTCATCAGCTTCTCTATAGCAGTATCGTATGCATTCTTCCAGTCGGTAACAGGACCCCAATTGTCGCCATCTATTACAATGTGTCCATCTGCTTTCACTGTACCCAGTTTGGTTGCTTTCAGGCCATTCAACGATGCTTCAAAGGCTTGCTGCTGTGCTGCACTTACGCTTACCACTACCCGGCTCTGCGCCTCACCAAACAGGAAGGCATCTTTACGCATGTTGTTATCGCAGGTAAGAGTGAAGCCCATGTTCAGTTGCATACCGCTTTCCAGCATGGTAACGAACAAGCCACCTTCAGCTATATCGTGCGCCGATTGTACTTTCTTGTCGCGTATTAGTTGCAACAATGTTGTTTGCAGTTTCGCTTCTTCATCAAGGTTGAAGTAAGGAGCCGGGCTATGTGTTACACCATGTATTTGATGCAAGTATTCAGAACAGTTGTAGTCAGCTTTGTTTTTGCCCAGCAGGTAAATAGCATCACCATCATTCTTAAAGAACATGGTCATCTTCTGGTCGATGTTATCCAGGATACCCACCATACCAATAGTTGGTGTAGGGTATACCGGGCCATCGTAAGACGACTGGTTGTAGAAGCTCACATTACCACCGGTAACAGGCGTATCGAACTTGCGACAAGCTTCGCCCATGCCTTTTATAGCATGTACAAACTGGTAATAAACTTCAGGGTTGTAAGGGTTGCCAAAGTTCAGGCAATTGGTAATAGCTACCGGGAGGCCACCGCTGCAAACAATGTTACGTGCAGCTTCGCTCACTGCGGCCATACCACCTACATAAGGATCAGCAAATACATATCGGCTGTTACAATCGGTAGTCATAGCAATTGCTTTGGCAGTACCGTGTACACGTACTATCGGTGCATCGCTTGGTTCATTGGTTTGTGTGTTACCCGTACCTACCATCGAATCGTACTGATCGTACACCCAACGTTTAGATGCTATAGTTGGTAATTGCACTAACTGATAAGCCACCTCTTTCAGGTCGGCAGGTTGTGCAATACTATCGGGGTTGAATTTCTTTATTTCTTCGAAATACTTAGGCTCGCTGTATTCGCGTTTGTAGATAGGTGCGCCACCGCCCAATACCAGGCTTTCGGCCGGCACATCAGCTATCAGCTCGCCATTCATGTAGTATTTCAGGTTCTTATCTTCCGTTACTTCACCTATCTGCTCGCAGTGTATATCCCATTTGTCAAATATCTTTTGCACTTCCGCTTCGCGGCCTTTCTTCACTACTATCAGCATACGCTCCTGGCTTTCGCTCAGCAGCATTTCCCACGGCTTCATATTTTGCTGGCGGGTAGGTACCTTATCCAGGTGGATGATCATACCATGTTCGCCCTTTGCACTCATTTCGCTGGTGCTGCAAGTGATACCTGCCGCACCCATATCCTGCATACCTATCAATGCACCCGTGGGTATCATTTCAAGGCAAGCTTCTAATAGTTTCTTTTCTTCGAAAGGATCGCCCACTTGTACCGATGGCAGTTGTTCTGCACTGTCTTCGCTGATATCGGCCGATGCAAATGATGCACCACCAATACCATCTTTACCTGTAGAGGCGCCTACTATAAATACAGGATTGCCTGCACCATGCGATGTAGCCGATACGGTTTGACCGTTACGCACTACACCCACACTCATAGCGTTTACCAGCGGGTTGGTCTGGTAGCAGCTTTCGAAATATATTTCACCACCTACGGTTGGTACACCGAAGCAGTTACCATAATGTGAGATACCTTTTACCACACCTTTTACCAGCCATTTGGTTTTAGGATTGTCCAGCTTACCAAAGCGCAATGAGTTTAAAGATGCGATGGGACGGGCACCCATCGTGAAGATATCGCGGTGAATACCACCCACGCCTGTTGCTGCACCCTGGAATGGTTCGATAGCAGAAGGGTGGTTGTGCGATTCTATTTTGAATACGCAACCCCAGCCATCACCTATATCTACCAACCCGGCATTTTCTTCACCGGCTTTTACCAGCAGGCGTGCGCCATCGCGTGGTAAGGTCTTTAATTGTGTTATTGAGTTCTTATAGCTACAGTGCTCGCTCCACATTACGGAGTACATAGCTACTTCGTTGAAGTTGGGTGTACGGCCCAGTATCTCTTTTATCTGCTCAAACTCCTCTTCAAGTAGTCCTAATTGCTTTGCTTGTTCCAGTGTTGCCTGCATATCTGGCGAAATATTGATTGATAGCCCGAAGGCCGAAAATTATTTATTCTTCCTGCTGATAGCTTTTTCAGCCGCAGCTATAATGTTCTCTGTGGTTAAACCATACTTGCTTAGCAGGTCAACCGGCTTGCCGCTTTCACCGAATGTATCCATAACAGCTACATATTCGTGCGGTACAGGGCATTCGCGGCCCGCCACGTTGGCTATGCTATCGCCAAGGCCACCGTTTGCCTGGTGCTCTTCGGCAGTGACTACTGCGCCTGTTTTCTTCAACGATTTTATTACCGCAGCCTCGTCAAGTGGTTTAATGGTATGCATGTTGATCAGATCGACAGAGATACCTTTTTCAGCCAGCGCTTTAGCAGCTTCAACAGCCAGCCAAACCATGTGGCCGCATGCTATGATGGATACATCGGTACCTTCAGCTAATACCTGCGCTTTACCTATTTCAAATTTCTGATCTTCGGCAGTGAAGTTTGGCCATTTCGGGCGACCGAAACGCAGGTAAACCGGACCTTCATATTCAGCTATTTCAATAGTAGCTGCTTTGGTCTGGTTGAAATCGCAGGGAACGATAACCGTCATACCCGGCAGCATTTTCATCATACCTATATCTTCCAGCACCTGGTGGGTGGCGCCATCTTCACCCAGCGTAAGGCCTGCGTGCGATGCGCATATCTTCACATTCTTACCGCTATATGCTACCGACTGACGTATCTGGTCGTACACGCGCGATGTAGAGAAGTTGGCGAACGTGGTAGTGTAAGGTATCTTACCACCAATGGTCATACCGGCAGCTACACCTATCATATTAGCCTCAGCAATACCACACTGTATGAAACGCTCAGGAAACAGTTTGATAAACTCGTTCAGCTTCAGCGAACCCGCAAGATCGGCAGTCAATGCAACCACATTCGGATTGCGGCGGCCTGCTTCAGCAATACCCTCACCAAAGCCACCCCTGGTTTCCTTCTCGTTCAATACTTTAATATCTTGTAACATAT
>CAMLFX010000114.1 GCA_946479435.1 uncultured Sphingobacteriales bacterium
CCTGTACCTCGGCCAACATCATGCCGTGATGGTTATGCATTCCGCCAGCACGTAGCGTCAGCACGTCGCAACCGTAAGGTAGATATGATACCTGAGTTCGACCAGTATCCTATATTCTACTTCACCAATCATAATGCTATACAGGGCCCTGGTGAAATACGTTGTATGCCCGATCATTTTCAGAAGCTGGATTTTGAACTGGAGGCATCAATAGTAACCTGCAAAAAGGGACGTAACATAGCTGCTAAAGATGCAGATGAATATATAGCAGGCTATATGATAATGAATGATATGAGTGCGCGTACCCTACAAATGGAAGAAATGCTGCTGAACCTGGGCCCTGCAAAAGGTAAGGACTTCAGTACCGTAATAGGCCCTATGCTGGTGACACCCGATGAACTGGAGCAATATAAAATACCGGCAAAGGAAGGACATGTAGGTAATAGCTACAACCTGAAAATGCGCTGCCTGGTAAACGGCGTACAGGTAAGTGAAGGCAGCATGGGAGATATGGATTGGACATTTGCAGAAATACTGGAACGTTGTGCTTATGGTGTAGATATAATACCAGGTGAAGTGATAGGCAGTGGTACCGTAGGCACAGGTTGTTTCCTGGAGCTGAATGGCACGGGGCTTTTGAATGACCCTAACTATAAAGTACAGTGGTTGCAACCGGGTGATGTTGTTGAAATGGAAATAGAGGGCCTGGGTAAACTGGTAAATACCATTGTTGCCGAAAATACCGACTGGAGTATACTGAAACTGAAAAAGAAATAATAGAAAAATGAGGTTCTCGAAAGACACAATAGTAGGCGTAATAGGCGCAGGTGCCATGGGTTCGGGTATAGCGCAGGTAGCGGCTATGGCGGGCCACAATGTAGTTTTGTTCGATACGAATGAAGCTGCATTAGATAAAGCAAAAAACAGCCTGCAAAAAACATTGGAAAAGCTGGTAGAGAAAGGTAAAATTGGCAGCGTGCAGGAGATAACTGAGAGATTTACTTATGCTACGCAGACCAATGCCTTTGCCAATTGCTCGCTTATTATTGAAGCTATTGTTGAGAACCTGGATGTAAAGAAAAAAGTATTTAGCGGACTGGAAGAAGTAGTGAAGGCTGATTGTGTATTAGCTAGTAATACCTCTTCTTTGTCTATAACTTCTATAGCTGCTGCTTGTAAAAAAGCAGAACGCGTTATTGGCCTGCACTTCTTCAATCCTGCGCCGATCATGGCTTTGGTAGAGGTGATACCAGCCGTACAAACTGAAGAAGTATTGGTTGCAGAAGCAAAAGAGTTAATGCAACAATGGGGTAAAGTACCTGTAATAGCAAAAGATACTCCCGGCTTTATAGTGAACCGTGTGGCCAGGCCATACTATGGCGAAGCGATACGTATATTTGAAGAAGGTATAGCCGATAAAGAAACTATTGACTGGGCACTAACTGAAATAGGCGGCTTCCGTATGGGGCCATTTGCATTGATGGACTATATAGGACACGATGTCAACTATGTAGTTACAGAAACTGTTTTCCAATCTTTCTTTTATGATCCTCGTTTTAAACCATCATTCTCGCAAAAGCGTTTACTGGAAGCGGGATGGCTGGGCCGTAAAACAGGACGAGGTTTTTACAACTATGCCGAAGGTGCGGGACAGGCAGAACCCAATAAAGATATAGTAATAGGTACACAAATAGTAGAGCGTATAGTTGCTATGCTGATAAATGAAGCAGCAGATGCATTGCACCTGAATATTGCATCGGCTAAAGACCTGGACCTGGCTATGACCAAAGGAGTGAACTATCCTAAAGGTCTATTAGCATGGGCCGATGAATGGGGCGTAGAAAAAGTGATCTCAATACTGGATGGACTTTACAACGATTATCATGAAGACCGCTATCGTGCGAGTATATTATTACGTAAGGCGGCCTCAGATAAACGCATATTATCAAAGTAGAATTTATTGAACTTTTGGCCGGCACTCCTGTAAAGTAGTGTCGGCCATTACATCTTCGATATGATTCATGAAGTCTGATACTTTAGGGTATTTTTTCATGAGCTTATCCAGCATGCAGTTGCAATAAGTATCTTTTTCAGCATCGGTTTTTGCCCAGGTGGCGTCTTCTTTACAGCTTGTTATATACATTTCCTTAGTCTCACTATCCCACGTATTTTCGCAGGAAGTAAGCAGCGCCACAGGTATCAAAAGAAGTAGTAAGCGTTTCATGAGCAAAAAATTTAGACAGGTAAATAACTTATCTTGGCAGTACGTTATTGCACGGCACACTTAAAGATATAAAACTCATGTATCATATTACCATATTTTATGGCGCCATTCGTGAAGGCAGGCTAAGTATAAGAGCAGCAAAAGCTGTAGAAGATGCACTGCATGCTACCGGCAAGTTCAATGTAACCTTAATAGACATCAAAGAGTACAACCTGCCTGTAATGGAAGCACGGCTGAAGGATATGGACAACCCTCCTGAAAACCTGCTGAAAATAAGCAGGTTGCTATCAGGCGCAGATGGAATTGTATTTGTGACACCGGAGTATAACAATAGCTACAGTGGTGCATTTAAAAATGCCGTTGACTATTTTACAAAAGAATGGGCAAGGAAGCCAATTGGTATAGTGTGTGCATCGGATGGCAGACAGGGCGGGCTTAATGCATCGAACCTGTTACAACTTTTGGTACTGGCTATTGGGGCCATTGCGATGCCTTATAAGCTGCTGGTACCGGAATTGCCGAAATCGCTGGATGAAGACGGTAAACCGCTTACAGAAATCATGGAAAAGAATCTGAAAAAATTTGCAGAAGAATATTTGTGGTTTGTTGAAGCCATTGCTACACAGAATAACAAGACAAAGCCTTAAAATAATACTAATAAGACCTAAAAGTGGCGGTTAAACCTTAGATTTGCACCCGCATGAATTTGCAGGTGTTGTTGGGAATGTATCAGGAAGATATCCGCATAAAACAAATTGCGGCCGGTATCTCATTGCCTGATACGAAGCTTAGGTTACAACTCGATAATCTCCGGGGGTCTTCCATAAACTTTATTGCTACTGCGGTATGGCAATTGCGCGATGCAAACCACGTCTTCATTTTGAACGACAGGGAAGAAGCAGCGTATTTCCATAACGACCTGGAGCAACTGACCAATGCGCTGGATATTTGCTATTTCCCCGATTCATTTAAACGTACGGGAAATTATACCGAGCTGAATAGCAGCCACGTAATGCTGCGTACAGAAGCATTGACTAAATTCAGCAGTAAAGAGCCACATAAGAAAGTACTGGTCACTTATCCTGAGGCTTTATTTGAAAGAGTAGTGAACCCGAAGACGTTGTCGGGTAATATGATAAGTATTAAGGTAGGGGAAAATATAAAAGTGGATGAATTGCTGGCTAAGTTCACAGAGCTTGGCTTTAGGCGTGAAGACTTTGTATATGAGCCGGGCCAGTTTGCCATGCGTGGCGGTATATTGGATATTTACTCGTTTGGCAACGAACATCCTTACAGGTTAGAGCTTTTTGGTAATGAGGTGGATAGTATCCGCATCTTCAACCCGGAAACGCAGTTATCGGAACGCAAGCTGTTACAAGTATCTATACTGCCGAACATCGAAACAAATTTTACGACACAAGAGAAAATATCCCTGCTCGATTATTTGCCGGAGAATACGGTGATATGGGCAAAGGACTTTGACTATACTATAGGTAAATTAGGTAAGCTGGAAACTGATTTGCCGGAAGATTTTGGTACAGGTCAAGTTGCGGTAGACCATGATGAGGATATACTGAAGGAACTGACACGTGAGGACTTTGAAACACCTGAACGCTGGAAAGAACTACTGGTGCAGCGCCATTTGATAGAATGGTATAATCATTCGCTGGAAAAAATAACCGGCGATGAGGTGAATAAAGTGCAGTTTGCCACAGAAGAACAACCTGTTTTTAACAGGCAGTTCGATATGCTGATTGGTGACTTACAAAAGCATATAGCAAAGCAGTATACGCCTTTTATATTTGCGGAAAACCCAAAACAGCTTGAGAGGCTACGCAGTATTTTCGAAGACCTGAACGCACTGGTACAGTTTGTGCCGCTGCCCACAGCAATCAGCAAAGGCTTTATAGATCATGATAAAAAAATACTGTGCTATACCGACCACCAGATATTTCAGCGCTATCATAAGTATAAAGTAAAGCAAGCTTATACTAAAGGTAAGGCGCTTACTATGCGGGCACTGCGCGAGTTGCAGCCAGGCGACTATGTAACCCATATAGATCATGGTGTGGGTTTGTATAGCGGCTTACAGAAAATAGAAGTGAATGGGAATATGCAGGAAGCAATACGCATTATCTATCGCGATAATGACGTGCTGTATGTCAACATTAACTCCCTGCATAAAATAAGCAAGTACACGGGTAAAGAAGGCACAAAGCCTAAGGTGAATAAGCTAGGCAGTGATGCATGGGAGAAGCTGAAGAATAAGACCAAGAAGCAGGTAAAAGATATTGCTACCGACCTGATAAAATTATACGCTAAACGCAAAGCATCGCAAGGATTTGCGCATACGCCTGACAGCTATTTGCAAACAGAGCTGGAAGCTTCGTTCTTTTACGAAGATACACCCGACCAGAGCAAGGCTACTGCTGATGTGAAACGCGATATGGAAGCGCCATCGCCGATGGACAGACTGGTATGTGGCGATGTGGGTTTTGGTAAAACTGAAATAGCGATACGTGCTGCCTTTAAAACAGTAGGTGACAGCAAACAAGCTGCGGTGCTGGTGCCAACTACTATACTTGCATTTCAACACTACCAAACATTCAAGGAAAGGCTAAAAGATTTTCCTGCTACTGTTGACTATATCAATCGATTTAAATCGGCCAAAGAAAAGAAAGAAACATTTAAGCGATTAGAAGAAGGGAAGATAGATATACTGATAGGTACACATGGCATATTGGGTAAGGATGTAAAGTTCAAAGACCTTGGATTGCTGGTAATAGATGAAGAGCAAAAATTTGGTGTTGGCGCTAAAGAAAAGCTTCGTGAGCTGAAAGCGAATGTCGATACGCTTACACTTACAGCCACACCTATACCACGTACATTACAATTCTCGCTGATGAATGCACGCGACCTTAGTATCATGAATACACCTCCACCCAACCGGCAACCGGTGCATACAGAAGTAGGCGTATTTGATGAGTATGCAGTGCGAGATGCGATATATTTTGAAACTGAAAGAGGCGGGCAGGTTTACTTTATACACAACCGGGTGCAGAGCTTGCCTGAAATGGTAACGCTGCTACGCAATCTTTGTCCTGATCTGGAGATAGGCATGGCACATGGCCAAATGGAGGGGCACAAACTGGAAGAAGCACTCTTCAATTTTATAGAGCGTAAATATGATGTGCTGTGCTGTACCAATATAGTAGAGAGTGGTGTGGATATACCCAATGCCAATACCATCATTATAAACAATGCACACCAGTTTGGGTTGAGCGATCTGCACCAGTTGCGCGGCCGTGTAGGCCGTAGTAATAAGAAGGCGTTCTGTTACTTGCTGGCACCGCCTATGAGTACGCTGCCTGATGACAGTCGCAAGCGTCTGCAAACACTTGAACAATTTAACGAACTGGGTAGCGGCTTCCAAATAGCCATGCGTGATCTGGATATACGTGGCGCTGGTAATCTCTTGGGTGGTGAGCAAAGTGGTTTTATAGCCGAAATAGGCTTTGAAATGTATCAGAAGATATTGGACGAAGCTATTCGCGAATTGAAGACTACAGACTTTAAAGATGTATTCAGTGAAGAGCTGGACAGAAAAAAGGACTTTGTAAGCGATTGTACGATAGATACCGACCTGGAGATACTGATACCCGATTCTTATGTAGAAAATATAACAGAAAGGCTATCGCTATACACACAGTTAGATGACCTTGATGATGACGGTGCATTGGAAACATTTGCAAAAGATCTGCAAGACCGTTTTGGCCCGATACCAGCGCAAGTACAGCAATTGTTTACTACGCTGCGATGCAGGAGGCTGGCATGCGAACTGGGCTTTGAAAAACTGATATTGAAAAACGAGCAAATGCGCCTCTACTTCGTCAGCAATCCCGAATCTCCTTATTTCGAATCGGAAACCTTCAACCATATACTAAACTATATACAGACCCGCACTAATAATGCAAGGCTGAAACAGGTAGGTAAAAACTTTATGCTGGTGGTTGATAAAATGCGCAGCATGACCGATATCTATAATTTCCTTGAAGGCATTTCAGCCACAATAATCAACGCCGGTAAATAATTCTCTTAACTGCTTGTTAATCGCATGCAAGTAATTGCTAATGCGATTAACATGTCCTATTTTGTATTGTCATTTAGTATTCATTACCCACATGGAAAAGATCAGAGTAGTAGTTGCCGACGACCACCATATTTTGCTGGATGGCCTTAAGGCTATGCTACAAAAGCAAAAAGACCTGGAACTGGCAGGCTTGTATAACAATGGGCAAGACTTATTTGATGATCTTGGCAATGCTATGCCAAATATTGCGTTGGTAGATATCAATATGCCTGCTTTAAATGGCATTGAACTGACAGCAAAGATCAAAGAATTTTATCCGCATGTTAATGTTATAGCCTTATCGATGCACGATGACGCGCGGCATATTATGGATATGATAGAAGCCGGCGTATCGGGCTATTTGCTGAAAAATGTAAATGATAAGGAGCTGATGGAAGCTATACGCAGTGTTAATAATGGTAAGCTGTATTTTTCTTCTGAAGTAGCTGAAAAAATAACTTCAATGGTGATAACCCAGCAGAAAAAGTTGAGTGAACCCAAAGAAGCAAGACTTACGGACAGGGAGGTAGAAATATTGAAACTGATAGCGGAAGAATATAGTAATGCAGATATTGCAAAGGCACTATTTATAAGCGAGCGTACTGTGGAAACACACCGTAAGAATATGCTGCGTAAAACAAATAATAAAACAGTTGTCGGGTTATTGAAATATGCTCTTGAAAAGCAAATCATATAATCAATAACTTTTTCACCTCCGTGCTACTACGTAGATAAAAATACCAAGCCCTGTGTATTTATAAGGGTTATACAGCAGAATACTTTTGTGGCAGAAATAGGCGCAGGGCCTTATTGTTTCATCATCCACAAAATATTCAATATGAAAAAGCTGACACTATCTTTGTTATCTGCTGTAGTATTTGTTTTTCTACTTGCTTCATGCAATAAAGTAGAAACTCCTACAGTTACGCCACCAGTTGATACCACTACCACTACCCCCACTGCACCTACCCCTTTTACACCTACGGGTGGCGATGCCAATGGTGTATTGGCAGCTGTGCAAATGAAATATAAATTAGAACAGGCAGGAGTTGCTTTCGATGTGGCATACGAAACTGCGGTTGCCAATTTTTACAATGGCGCCAGTGTTGTTGATGCCGGAACTGTTTCTGTAAACAACATCAACCTGGAAAAACAATCGAACAATTCTTACATTAAGATGGCTACTACAGGTATGACTGTTGCAGACCTGAAATACTCAGCGGGTGTTAGCTGGAATGTAACAGGTGGCGTGAATGGTGTACCGGCTATTAGCTACAATCATGGTACGAACTTCCCTAACTATACAGGTGAATTGCCGGCTGCAATAACTAAAGCAAACAGCCTTAGCTTCACTTTCAATGCAAGCACTGTTCAAAATGCTGACTCTGTATATGTATTTATAGGTAGCACAGGCAATAAAACATTTATTAAAGGTTATTCACCAACTGCAGGTAATGTGAAAATTAGTGGCAATGACCTAACCGATATACCAAATGTTTCAGACAATACTGCATTCCTTGAAGTGGTGCCTGTAAAATTTGCAG
>CAMLFX010000115.1 GCA_946479435.1 uncultured Sphingobacteriales bacterium
AATGGTATTTGTGATAACCTGGTATGTGCCGTGTATTTATCGGCTATATGTCCTGTACTGGTAGCACCGGCTATGGATGAAGATATGTGGCTGCATGCAAGTACACGGAATAACATACAGAAGATACGCAGTTATGGTAACCATACAATACCCGTGGTGCATGGCGAACTAGCCAGCGGATTGATAGGCGAGGGAAGGATGGCAGAGCCTGAAGATATTGTTACTCATATAAGTGAGTTCCTCGCAAAAAAATCTGATAAACCTTTAAAAGGGGTTGAAGCGTTAGTAACTGCGGGGCCTACTTATGAGCGTATTGATCCTGTACGTTTTGTAGGCAATTTCTCAACCGGTAAAATGGGCGTGGCTATCGCCGAGGCTTTGGCGGAAGAAGGGGCTAAGGTTACATTGGTATTAGGCCCATCGCATTTGCAGGTTTATCATGCAGGTATCAATGTAGTAAAAGTAGAAAGCGCACAGGAAATGTATGATGCCTGCCTGAAGGTTTTCCCTGCTACACAAATAGCTGTGCTGGCGGCGGCTGTCGCAGATTATCGCGCAGAAGAAACCGCACCTGAGAAAATAAAAAAGAAAGGTGAAACGTTAGAGTTGAAACTGACGAAGAATAAAGATATACTGGCTACACTTGGCAGCATGAAAAAGCAAGGCCAATTTTTAACCGGCTTTGCACTGGAAACAAATAATGAAGTAGCAAATGCCAATGAGAAACTGAAAGCCAAGAACGCAGATATGATAGTGTTGAATACACTACGTGATGAGGGTGCAGGTTTTGGCTATGATACCAATAAGATAACTATCATTACAAAAGATGGGGACCAGCAGCGCTTGCCACTACAAAGCAAGCAGGAGGCGGCCCAGGCAATTGTGAATATAATTTTAGATAAAAGACATGCTGAAAAAACTGTTTAGTGTTGTAATGGTAATGTGTATAGTTGCCGGTGCCAACGCACAAGAGCTGCTATGCAAAGTGCGGGTAATGCATGATAAGATAACCAACGTTGATAAAGAAGTGTTCAATGGTATGGAGCGCCAGATAACGGAATTTATAAACAACCGTAAATGGACTAACGACCAGTTTAACGTTGGTGAAAAAATTGAGTGTAACATACTAATGAATCTTACCAAGCACACCGAAGACGATGTGTATGAGGCTACATTGAATATACAGGCATCGAGGCCGGTATTCAATTCGGGTTATATGTCACCAACTGTAAATTTTATAGATCGTGATTTTAAATTCCGCTATTCTCAGTTCACCCCCCTGCAATACAACGATAACCGTGTGAGTGGTAATGATGCATTAGCATCGAACCTGACAGCTACGCTAGCATATTATTGCTACCTTATCATAGGGCTGGACTATGATAGCTTTGAGGCTAATGGAGGTACCGACTATTTTAAGAAAGCGCAAAATATAGTGAACAATGCACCTGAGTCGGGCAATGTAATAACGGGCTGGAAGGCTGTAGAAGGTACCAAGAACAGGTACTGGATAATAGACCAGTTGCTGAGCCCGAGGTTCACTACCTTCCGTTCAGTATGGTACCAGATGCACCGCATAGCGCTTGATAATATGTACAAAGCGCCGGAAGAATCGCGAAAGACTATATTGGAAAGCATAGCTAAGCTAAGCCAGTTGCAAAAAGATAATCCCGGTGCTATATTGATACAATTCTTCTTTAATGCAAAGAGCGACGAGATAATGAGTATAATGGCGCAAGTACCTAAAGAGCAACGCGCCGTTTATGTAACCATGTTGCAGCAACTGGATGTACCCAATGCACAGAAATATGCCGCCCTTAAGTAAAGCCTCCAATGAAGAATAGATATGTACTAATACTATTGCTTACTGCATTTATTACAGCATGCAGCAGTAGCAGTAAAGAACAGGCACCTATACCTATGCCGCAGATGGAAAAGATACTGACCGATTTGCACATGGCGGAAGTGTACAGCACCATGCTGGATACCGGCATTAACAGGCGTAATGAAAAAAATATCGATTCGCTGGCGGTGTTTTATAAGGACGTGCTAACGCACCATAAGGTAAGTGTAGCACAGTTTAAAGATGGCATGGCATGGTACAAAGCCCACCCCGGTGATATAGATAGCTGCTACAAACACATGATAGCTGAAGTAGCGCGCATGGAAGGCGCAGATACAACCGGTGTTAAGTAAGCGATCATTTCAAGTTGGATAGTGCGGTAGCCATACGTGTCATGGCTTCTTTCAGTTGCTCCATAGAGGTGGCAAACGAAATACGGATACAGTTGCTATTGCCGAAAGCACCTCCATTCACTGTGTTAATATGGCCTTTGTATAAAAGATACATGGACATGTCCACATCGTTCTGAACGATCATATCACCATCCGACTTGCCATAAAAACTGGTAAGGTTAGGGAAGGCATAGAATGCCCCTTCGGGGCTATTGATATTTACGCCCGGCATTTTGCCAAGGGCATCAATAACAAAATCCCTTCGCTGGCGGAAGGCTTCGGTCATTTTAATGCTTGGCTCAAGCGAAGAAGTAAGGGCAACAATAGAAGCTCTTTGTGTGATGGAATTGGCGCCAGATGTAAATTGCGCCTGCAGTTTTTCGCATGCTTGTACCAAGTCGGCAGGGGCGGCCATATAGCCCAGGCGCCAGCCGGTCATTGCAAAACCTTTCGACATTCCGTTTATCAGCACAACCCTGTCGCGCAGTTCGGGAAACTGGGCTATGCTTTCATGCTTGCCTGTATAATTAATGTATTCATATATCTCATCGCTAATAATAGTGATCTGCGGGTTGCGCTTGAAGACCTCAGCAAGATTTGCTAACTCCTGGCGCGAGTACACACTACCCGTTGGGTTGCAGGGCGATGAGAAGATGAATAGCCTGGTTTTAGGTGTTATGGCGGCTTCCAGCTTATCTGCTGTCAGTTTAAAGTCTGTTTCGAAATAGCAGGGAACAAATACATTTTTGCCTTCAGCAAAATCGACCAGCGCACTATATGTAACCCAATATGGTGTAGGTATTATTACCTCATCTCCGGGGTTGATAATGGAAAGTATAGCATTGGCCAAAGCTTGTTTGGCCCCGGTTGATACAATGATCTCCTCGCGGCTATATTCCAGGTTGTTATCGCGCTTTAGCTTTTCGCAAATAGCATCCCGCAATTCGGGCAAACCGGCAACTGGTGTATATTTTGTATAGCAGTTGGCCATAGCTTCTGTGGCTGCGTTGCAAATATGCTCCGGTGTGCAGAAGTCGGGTTCGCCCAGGCTGAGATCAGTAATATTAACTCCTTTCGCTCTCAGTTCGCGGCCAAGTTTGGCCATTTTTATAGTCTGGGGTTCTGCTATCAGATCCAGTCTTTGGGCTAATTGCATGTATTATTGGTGCTATTGGAACTGCAAAGCTAATTAAGAAGCTGCTAATAAATGATAAAAATATAAACAGTTCTGCGCTACAGGCTGGCGTAAGCGCCAGTCATGTAAAGATATATAGCCAAAATAACGATAAGTACAATTACAACGGCTAAAAAAGCAATGGTTTTCCTATAAGCGCTGTTTATTGTATGTGCTTTGTGTAGTTCACTCACATTGTTCAGTATGTTTTCCATACGGGGAAAGGCAGCTTCGCCTTTTACCACATAATCGTAAGCGCCAAACTTCATGCTCTCCGTTGCCACGTCAATTTTATCTTGCCCCGATAGCATGATGACCTGCGTTTTAGGGTAGTGTTCCTTGAACTTTTTCAGTGCATCAACGCCATTCATAGCGTCTGCCTTATGGGCATTCAGGTGATAATCCAGCACAATAATCTCAGGGTTGAGGTTCATGTTTTTCAGCGCGTCCTCAGCATTATCGTATATTTTAATGTTGTACAAAAAGCGTTCAGACAAATAATCTTTCAGCATTTCGTTTTGGATGGGTTCATCATCCACCAGGAACATATAACGGTTGCTTTGTGTAGCCATAGCTGTTAGGTTCTAATTTCGTAGAAAAATAGAAAAAAATATTTAGAAATCATAAATAGATGATTTTTCATGTGTTTTGCGACAAGATTATAGGCATCAGCCATTTTTTTAAGCTATACTATAGGCACTCTTAATTCCTCAAAAGCTTTGTTGCACACTTGTATCAGGTTGGCAACAAATTCGGGCATGCGGTGATGGTGTGCCGGTTCGCCTGCTGTTTGCTCTATGATAAATATTTTGCTGACCTCTTCCTTTACACCCATGTACGATAGTTGTGGTTTCAAAGAGTGTGCGGCAATTTTTATAGAGGGGTAGTCGTTATTTTTCAATGCCTGTTCGATATTGGTAAGCAAGCGTGGGCCATTTTCCAGGAACATACTAATGTATTTGTTCATTTTTTCGCTATTACCCTTAGTAAATTGCTTTAGAAACTGCATATCTGTAACCTTATCGGGCAGTTGCAGAGGTTTGGGCTGGTTTACTGTTTCTTTTTTTTGCACTGTAGCCTGTGGCTGAATACCGTGCAATACGTTGGTCATCTTCAATAGCAATTCGGTAGTATTGAAAGGTTTGGAGACATAAGCATCCATACCTGCGTCCAGGTATCTTTGCACATCTTCCTGAAACACGTTTGCCGTCATGGCTATTATTTTTACTTTGCCCTCGGGGGCAGGCAGGCTACGTATGGTTGTTGTAGCTGTCAGGCCATCCATTACCGGCATTTGAATGTCCATGAGTACTATATCATAGTGTTGCGATTGTACATGCTTTACAGCTTCCGCGCCATTTACTGCTATGCCGATACTGATACCTGGTATAGCCTCTTTCAACGTGTCTTCTGCTACCATACGGTTGAATTCATTGTCTTCAACCAATAACAATTTTACGTTTTTTAGTTTGTTTACTTCAGCCGGATTTATTACCGTATCTGTATTCTGCTTTTCTTCCACGGTCGATTTACTAAATGGTATCACTACACTGAAAGTAGTGCCTCTGCCAGGTTCGCTTTTAACAGAAATATCGCCCTGCATTAAGGTAACCAGTTGTTTCGATATGGTGAGGCCAAGGCCCGTACCACCAAACTTCCGGGTAATATCGGTGCCTGCCTGGGTAAAGCTTTCAAATATCTTATCTACATATTCCGGGTCTATACCAATGCCTGTATCAACTACGTTGAACTGTACCCATATTTTATCATTGTCTGTTTTATATAAAACAGCATTTACATCAACATAACCCTGGTCGGTAAATTTGATAGCATTGCTGGCCAGGTTAATAAGCACCTGGTTAACACGCGTTGGATCGCCGATAAGATGGTGGGGTATCCCCTCATCTACTGATGTGCGGAATTCTATATCCTTTTCTTCTGCTTTCAGCATCAGCATATCGCGGATGCTTTGTATTATTTCGTTCGGCGCAAAATCTATTTGCTCTATAACTATTTTGCCGGCCTCAATTTTCGAGAGGTCGAGTATATCATTGATGATAACCAACAGGTTATCTGCCGAAAGGCGGATGGCATCCAGGTAACGAACCTGGTCAGGCCTTGGGTCTTTGCCCAATAATAAACGTGTCATACCCACGATTGCATTCATCGGTGTACGTATCTCATGGCTCATATTAGCCATGAACTGTTGCTTGAGGTTGGCTGTACGCTCCGCTACTTCCTTTTCTTTTTGTGCCAGTTCCAGCTGCTGGCGCGATTGCAGGTTTCGTAATTTATTAAGCGTTGTTTGCTTGAATATTTCTTCTTTCAGCTTCTCATAAGCTTTCAGGTGATGGAATGCTTTAGGTATATCGCCCATCTTATCGTACAGCAGCGATAAGCCTTCGTGAACGCTCATTATATCGTGCTTACGGGTATATTCCCTTGCAAGGTCGAAGGCGGCGTTCATGTGCTGTAAAGCCTGCCTGAAGATACTTTCGTCCATCATCAGCCTGCCCATGTAGAAATGGCTGATGATCTGCACTTCTGCATTGCCCAGTGTTTCCGATTTTTCCAGTGCTTCTTTAAGGTATTTGCGGGCGTTGTTGAAGTCCTGCATTTTATAGTACACTTTGCCCAGGCCACTGGTAGCCATTACATGCAATACGGTATCGGGTTCCGTATGTTTCAGGTTTTCTTCAAAGTATTGTAATGCTTCGCTGTATTGTTCTTGTTTGAAGTAAATATTGCCCAGAATGGTGTACAGCGAAGTAAGGCGGTGCATATCTTTCGCTTTCTCGAAAATAGGCAGGCAACGCAAGGCAAAATCAAGTGCATGCTCATAGTCATTCAAATCGTAATGAACGTAAGCAATACTGGCCAGGTTTACCGATTGTGCTACTTCATCGCCCAGGGCTTCGTTAATAGCAAGTGCTTTCTCGAAATTATTCAGCGCATCGGCGAGGTCGCCACGGTCGCGATAGATATACCCCAGATTGTTGAGGATGCGTGCTTCCAGCGGTTTGTTCTTTATATCGCTGGCTATGGCCAATGCGCTTTGCAATATCTCTATACCATCGTCATACTCGCCCAGCTGCCAGTAGCACCAGCCTTTCAGGTTCATACCCCGACCCAGGCCTAAAGGATACCCGTGTTTTTCCGAGCGGGTTATTATTTCCTCGGCCATGTCCATAGCGCGCTCTACATCTATATTACGTATCTCCATCGCCATATCGACATAGGTATCGATACGTGCGTTTTCGTTGTGTATTGAATTGTAGAGTTGCTTTAGTTCAGTATATCTGGGTGTATCCATTCTTTGAAAAGCTGTATGATATATAAAATTAAAAATCCCCTGCCGTTCAGCAAGGGATTAAATATTATACTAAAAGTAAATTAACCATTTTGTTCCATGCGGCGGTAATCGTCATGGCCTTTGTCCTCGTAGCTGGTAAATACAGCGCAACCATGCCCTATCAGTGAAAGTCCCCATGCAGCTATGATCCATGCGTGCCAAGGGTAAGCCCAATGATGTTCGCCTTGTTTATGGTGTATCATTACCATAATAATAACGCCAATAGCATAAATGATAGTGTGCAAAAAGAACATTGACTTCTGACGTCCGGTTGGTTTTATCTTTTGAGGCATTTTTAACTGCTATATTTTGGGCAAAGATAATAGCTGACGCTGATAAAATGAAATAACGGGTATTCAAGTTTCAGGTAATGTGATTTTATACTTATTCTCCAGCTTTTGCTGTTTTTCAATATTACGAGCTTCATGTTCGTATTTATTGTTATGATAGCCATATTTAAAGGACTGCCATATATATTTCAGCAGAAACGAGGTAAAGCCAGCTTGTTCATACTGTTCTACATGCACCAGTTCATGTTGCAGCCAGCGTTTATCGGCCACGAAGCTTTTAGCTGATGTTCCATATAAGTGGATAGTGTATCCGATCACCATGGCTATACGTTTGCTCTTTAGCTTGCGTGCAGCCAGCTTTGCCAACCACGAGTTTTCTTTTATACGAACTTCCTTCATTACGGTAATGTATATGCAAAAAGCGCTCCTACATTTCAAAGACAAGATCGGCATTTATTGCCGCGCCTGCCATATTTCCTGAAGCTACTG
>CAMLFX010000116.1 GCA_946479435.1 uncultured Sphingobacteriales bacterium
GATACAGCATTTACAGTTGGTGTAGGCTTTACCGTAATAGTTGGTGTAATAGAAGCACCAGGACAACCTGCTGCAGTTGGCGTAACTATTATTGTGCCTGTAACGTTTGCAGCAGTAGTATTGGTTGCTGTGAAAGAAGCAATATCACCGCTTCCGCTTGCTGCTAATCCTATTGATGTAGTATTATTTGTCCAGTTGTAGGTAGTACCCGTTACTGCACCACTAAATGTAATAGCCGTGGTAGCTGCACCATTACATACCGACTGATTAGACACCGCAGTTACGGTTGGCGTTGGCTTAACTGTAATTGTAGTTGTTGTTGCTGTACCCGGGCAGCCATCTGCTGTTGGGGTAATTGTGATCGTAGCTATTACATCGGCCGCAGTGGTATTGGTAGCTGTGAACGAAGCTATATCACCGGTGCCACTTGCCGCAAGGCCTATCGATGTAGCATTGTTTGTCCAGTTGTATACTGTACCTGCTACTGCACCGCTAAATGTGATAGCTGCCGTAGCTGCACCATTGCATAAAGACTGGTTAGCTAATGTATTGACAGTTGGCGTTGGTTTTACTGTTATAGTTGGCATGATTGCCGTACCAGGGCAACCATTGGCTGTTGGCGTAACAGTGATCGTACTGGTTGCGTTTGCAGCACCTGTGTTCGTTGCAGTAAATGAAGCGATATCGCCTGAACCACTTGCTGCAAGACCTATTGATGTTGTATTGTTGGTCCAGTTGTAAGTAGTACCCGTAACAGCACCTGTAAAGTTGATAGCTGTTGTAGCTGTGCCATTACATAGCGATTGATTAGATACCGCATTTACAGTTGGTGTAGGCTTTACCGTAATAGTTGGTGTAATAGAAGTACCGGGACAACCTGCTGCAGTTGGAGTAACTGTTATTGTGCCTGTAACGTTTGCAGCAGTGATATTGGTTGCTGTGAAAGAAGCAATATCGCCGCTTCCACTTGCTGCTAATCCAATTGATGTAGTATTGTTTGTCCAGTTATACGTAGTGCCTGTTACGGGACCACCAAATGTTACAGCTGTTGTAGCTGTACCATTACATAGCGATTGATTGGATACAGCATTTACAGTTGGTGTAGGCTTTACCGTAATAGTTGGTGTAATAGAAGCGCCAGGACAACCGTTCGCTGTTGGCGTAACGGTAATAGTACCTGTCACATTCGAAGTGCCACTGTTAGCGGCCGTAAACGATGCGATATTTCCACTGCCACTTGCTGCTAATCCTGTTGATGTAGTATTATTTGTCCAGTTATAGGTAGTACCGGCTACAGTACCTCCCAAAGTGATAGCTGTTGTAGCTGTACCATTACATAGCGATTGGTTAGATACCGCATTGACTGTAGGCGTTGGTTTTACAGCTATTTTAAATGTATCCGTCTCACCAGGACAACCGGCAAAGGTTGGAGTTACAATTATAATGGCCGTATCATTTGTTGTACCTGTGTTTGTTGCAGTAAAAGATGCTATATCAGTGCTACCATTCGCTGCAAGACCTATCGATGTATTATCGTTCACCCAATTGTAAGTAGTACCTGTTATGCCTCCTGCAAATATAACAGCAGTTGTAGCATCGCCATTACATAATACCTGATCAGTGACAGCAGTAACTGCGGTTGTTGGTTTTACTGTAATAGTAAATGTATCGGGCGTACCAGGACAGCCATTAGCCGTTGGCGTAACAATGATCTCAGCGGTAACCGTAGAAGACGTATTATTAACTGCATTGAACGAAGCAATGTTCCCACTGCCGCTGGCAGCAAGTCCTATGGAAGTTGTATTATTTACCCAATTGTACGTAGTACCTGTTACAGCACCACTAAAACTAACCGCTGTTGTAGCAGCACCGTTACATAATGATTGATCTCCCGTTGCAGCTACAGTTGGTGTTGGCTTTACTGTGATAACGAATGTATCAGGTGTACCTTGGCAACGCTGGTAACTGATGATTATTTGACCATTCCCGTTTTGATATCCCTGTGTGTGAGTTACAGAAGTTGCTGCAGGATCAGTATAGCTGCTACCGCCGCCACCGCCGCCATAAGCAGCACCGCCGCCACCGTAGTAGCCACCGCCACCACCACCTGAAGCTGTGCCAGCGCCACCACCATTTCCTCCTATGCCCAATACGCCGACAGTTGCAGGACTGGTACCGGCAGCACCACCACCAGATTGGGTTCCCCCGTGGCCTATGGCTGTACCGATTTGATTACCACATTGCCAGCCATCGCCACCTGTCAATCCACCGCCACTACCGCCGGGTTCAGCAGTGGTCGAGCAATTGTTCCCGCCGCCACCGCCACCGCCAGCTACAATCACGCGATCGGCAAGTGTAGTTCCACCAATACGAATGTCTGAAGCTCCACCGCCCGCGGCCTGAGCAATTGATCCAGCCCCATTGCCGCCACCATTATAAGGAACACCACCAACAAAAAGATTCAGCACCTGTCCGGGTGTTACAGCATAGGTGGCTGTAACTCTACCACCATGCCCACCAAGATCATCTGGCTTAGTACCAGGCTGATTATAAATACAGTCGCCCCCTTTTGCACCCCTGGCATCAACAGTAATACTGTATATGTTAGCTGGTACGGTAAACGTTTGTATTGCACCTGTATAATTAAATGTGTCGCTTTGAAGGTTATTAGGCGTAACGATAATGGTCGCAACCGCCTCAGTTGTGGTTATATTTACTGCTGCAAATGAGGCTATATCGCCCGAACCATTAGCTGCCAATCCTATTGAGGTATTATCATTGGTCCAGGTGTAAGTTGTGCCGGGTACTGCACCTGAAAAGCTTATGGCAGTACTTTCTCCATTACATAGTGTATCATCTTGTGTAGCATTTACAGTAGGCAGAGCGTTAACTATGGTATTAATTGTATTGCTAGCTACTGGTACCAGGCAAGGATCACCATTAGACACTTCACATGTAATAGCATCAGCATTAGAAAGACCGGCATCTGTATAAGTGTCACTATTGGTACCTACCGGTACTGAGTTCTTTTTCCATTGATATACAGGTGTTGGGCCAGCATTGGTAGCAGTAGCAGTAAAAGTGACGGAAGTGCCGGAGCATATAGTACCTGCGGGGTTAGCCACAATAGATGCACTCAGTGAGGCCAATGTATAAGTAGGGGCAGGGCTGGCGCTAGTCTTTGTATAAAACTGAAAATCAACGTAACCATACAACATACCGCCTAACGAGTTAGTAGGAAATGTATTTTGCGTACAGCCATTGCAATACCTCATATCCTGGTAAGTGATCGCAGAATTAACCGTTGGTGCAGCGCCGAAATAGTAAGCATCAGTACCCGCAGGGAAAAATATTTCAATAAGATATTGAGTACCAGACTGCAGCCATATCGGTGTTATTGCTCCATAACTATGGGTAGCAGCAGGGCCGTTTATTTGCTCCTGGCGCAATATACTCTGGCTCGCGTTATCGAACAATGTTACATACCGGCTTACTCCGTTGGGCTCATATTTACCGAATGTGGTTACTAATAAATCTTCATTGGCAGTAAACCTAAACCCCCGCTGCGCGTTGGCAGAGCCACTGAGGTTGGTATTTACAGTTTGATTAGTAGCAGAGAATGGGCCATTGAAAACTGATATAGTAGATGCAGCTGTTGCACCAGCATTGCCATAAAACATGTAAATGACAGAATTCGTAGCCGCATGTACGCTATCTATCTTCACCCATATCACAGTATTTGCTGTATTCATACCCGACTCTATATAGTAGGGGAATAACGTTGTGCCGCAAACATCTTTACCAAACTGTATGTCGTCACCGTTCGCTAACATCTGACCCAACCCGACGTATTGGGCTGTATTCACTGTTAGCTTGAGTTGATAGTCGTAGATGTCACCACCTGTATTGCTGACAGCAATATCTGTACGATATTGCCAGCCTGTAGGTTGTGCAAAGGCGCTGGGGATGCTAATAAGTGCGAAATAGAAAAACAAAAGGAATACTCTTCTCAATTTGATTTCAATGGTAGATAGTTTGAACATGATTATGATATTGTAGTAGTTATCTTTTGCGATTCGATTATTATAGGTAGAATAGTATTTACAAAAAAGTAGGATGGTATGAGCCCTTCTACCCTAGGTATTCCTTATAATAAGACTGAAACCTTAATTTATTTTGAGCGCAAAATAATATATATAATATTAAAGCGCAATGTCTTGTAGGGATATAATTGTCATGCTCACCACCATAAATAATATTGAATTTTCAGCAACTTTCTTCATCAAATGCGTCTTGGTTAGGAATATTTGCAATAATAACCGGAAGCAAACGTATTTGATAATCCCACCATATTATGGAAAATAGGGAATGATTAAGATGTTCTAAATTTGTGATATACGCTTTTATGTTAGATATTATATTGTCTCTGGACGCAGAATCCATAATTAAGTACGGTGGAGTGGTTCTTCTATCTCTCCTGGTATTTTGCTCCGTCGGTATCATCTTTTGCTTTTTTATTCCTATTGGCGGTATATTATTTGCCACAGGTTTACTCGCAGCCACCGGCACTTCGCTTCCGCCGATATATATCCTTTGTGTAATACTCACACTTTCGGGCTTTGCAGGCAGCCTGGCGGGATATTGGCTTGGACTCCGAACTGGAAAGTATTTCTATACTCGCGAGGAATCCCGGTTTTTCCGTCGCAGTTATCTGACCTCTACAGAAACATTTTATAAAAAATATGGTACGCTGGCTATGGTAGGAGGTTATCTCTTGCCGATCATTCGCACATTCGCTCCGGTATTGGCCGGCATCATCAAAGTTAGATTTTCAAGGTTCCTAATTTTAAACCTGGCAGGATCGGTGGCATTCATATTAGTGTATGTACTAACAGGATATATTATAGGTAGCTTGCCGTTTTTGCAACCGTGGCTGAAATACATCGTAACGTTCTTTGTGCTGGTAGTGACTATACCCTTGATAATAAAGATAGTCAGGACCATGAGAAAGCCTGTTGAGTAAAAGATCATTATATCATAGGAAATTCAGAGTAATCCTTGAAGGATGCTAATTAGAACTGGAACAGGAGAGTAGGCAAGAATGACTTACTTCCTGCCCGCTATCAGCACTGTGCCGGGTTACTACCCCTTTGGTATGCGTATGAAGGAGCGCTACAAGAAATACTCGCATACCGATAGTAATAGCATTCTTATTAATTATTAATTGCAAAATTAATAAAAAATGTTAATTTTTTGGCATGATATTAGTATAGGCTATGTATCATGCCCAACATATTGTTAACAAAAGTATCGGTTTCGGCCTTTTTACTCTTTATAGGGGCATTACGCATGCTAGTCTAGCTACTTATATCCTTTTACATAGTGTTCAATGTGGAATATCATGGTGTATATGATTTTCCGCTACCGCAAATTTAGCGGTGTCCCTTCTTTGTTTTCATGTAAATAATATGTCAGAGCACTTATGTAGCAGTAGTGGGAATCATTATCAGCTAGTGCTTGCAGGCTTCAAAATTTAAACTAAATAAGTAAAATGAAAAAAGATTTATCCAAATTATTAATAGCACTCATGCTATTTTTTATGCCAGAGATCACATCCGGGCAAGCTATCACGCTTGGGTCAGCTTCGGAATTTGTGGTCTTTACTACAGTAGGCGCAATTACTAATTCGGGTACGAATTACGAGACGCGCCTCACTGGTAAAGTGGGCAGCAATAGCGGCTCCAGCACGGGGTTCGGTAATGTGAACGGCACTATGCATAGTGGCGATGCCTTTACAATTGCAGCAGCAGCAAGCCTTTTAACTGCTTATAATCAGTTGAATACCGCTATCCCCACAGCATTCCCGTCATCATCGTTGGGCAATGGTGCAGTATTTAATCCTGGTGTGTATTCTATATCTACGGCTGCAACGTTAAATGGTATACTTACACTAGACGGTCTTGGCAATACTGGCTCTGTTTTTATTATTAAAATAAATGGAGCATTATCAGCTTCGGCCAATTCCAAAATACGCCTTACAAACGGCGCCCAGGCCTGTAATGTGTACTGGAAAACGGAAGGTTTAGTTAGCATTGGTTCAGGCAGTACTATAAGAGGTACTATTGTAGCCAACAATGCAGCTATTAGTATGGGTACCCTTGATACACTGGAAGGCCGGGCCCTTTCACTGAATGGAGGGATAACAATGAATAGCCTGACAGGTGCTCTTCCTTTAGGATGTGGAAACCCCACCTTAACAGGACCTATTGCACCTACTTTTGGTGCAGTTGGTGTTTATGCAATTTTTTCTTCAATAGGCCCTGTAACTAATGGTGGTGCTATTAGTTATGTGACCGGCGATGTAGGAACAAACCTGGGTTTGACCACAGGTTATAATCCCTTATATGTAAATGGTACGATACACCCAATACCTGATGGTTCTACAGCGGCGGCGGCGCCAGCCTTAGCAGTTGCCTACAACCAGTTAAATGCACTTCCTAATGATATCGTGTTATTATATCCGGGCTTATTAGGCCATGGCCTTGTACTTACACCGCATACTTACATTCTTAACGGCGCAACTGCCCTGACCGATACGCTGTATTTGAATGCACAGGGAAATAGCAGTGCGGTATTTGTTATTAAGGTTCAAGGTGCATTAAACACAGTTTCAGGTGCGCATGTAAAATTGATTAATGGCACACAAACAAAAAATGTGTATTGGAAAGTAGATGGTGCTGTGAGTCTTACGAGTAACACCACCTTTCATGGTAACGTGGTTGTAAGTGTAGGTGCAATAGATATACCATCAGGAGCAATTTTTAACGGACGTGCCTTAACAAGCAATGGTGCAATAACTACTAACGGAGCTATAATTAACGCCCCTTTATTGCCTACTGCCGTTATTACAGGTGACACAACCGTATGTATAGGCACACCCACTCAACTATTAGGTGTTGACCCCGGTGGTGTGTGGACAGCCACTAATGCACGTGCTACTGTTAACAACACAGGATTGGTTAGTGGTGTATCGGCTGGGTTGGATAGCATCATATATACTGTTACCAATAGTTTTGGCACAGCAAGAGATACGCAATTAGTTAACGTACTGGCGGTACCGAATGCAGGTACTATTTCCGGACCATCAAGTGTTTGTGTAGCCTCTTCTATTATTTTGAGCAGCACATCACCAGGTGGTATCTGGACTGCCAGTAATCCAAGGGTTACGGTGGTCAATGGTCTTGTTACCGGTATTACCTCAGGCATTGACACTATTAGTTATATCATTACCAATACTTGTGGTAGCGATACTTCAACTAAGATCGTTAATGTGTATGATTCAGCAATTGTAAATACTCCCACCAACCAGGTTGTATGCAATGGTGCCTCTACGGCAGCTGTAATTTTCACAGGTCCTATAAGCGGAACAACATACACATGGACTAATAATAATGCAACTATAGGCATCGCAGCTTCAGGTAACGGTAATATTCCATCGTTTACTGCAACGAACAATAC
>CAMLFX010000117.1 GCA_946479435.1 uncultured Sphingobacteriales bacterium
TCTGTTTTTTCAGGGAGAGTAAATATAGCTAAAAATTAAAAATATTAAAGAAAAATATGAAAAACTTAATATGGCGCAGCATTCCCCCCTTCCGGCACGCTGCGCCGTATATTATTTAATACTTTATCAAACTGATCGGTATGCGGGTAAATACACCTACGCTGAATTTCTCCTTCGATAGTTTATCGGCCAGTATATCTCTGAAAGCCATAAAGAAACCCACGTTAAATGCACTGCCATCACCATCTTTTTTAGGTACAGCAAATACCGGCCCGCTTTGAAAATCGAGCCTGGTCATGGTATTAAAACGTTCGCTATAGCTGTAGCTGCCCGACATGTTGAAACCAAAATTTTTATTACTGCCAAACAGCATGGTGTATTGGCTATCCATAAAGAACACGAAAAATTCATCGTACTGAACAGAATCTGTATTGTATGCCTTTTTCTCAGCACGTTCATATAGGTTACCTAATAGATCTGGTTCAGGTATTATGGTTTCCATTTGGTACGTTAAATAATACTTTTGGTTTTGCGGCAGGTCGAATGTAGAGCGTTTATCCGTTCCCAAACCCAGGTTTAGCGATATATATGTCTTCTTCTGGCGCAGGTAGTTTATACTACCCTTCAACCCCATTTTATTAAAACTCTCATTGCCAAACCTGTCTTCTACAACAGCTGGTATCTCGCTATAGGTGCCATAGTTTTTACTTTCGTAGTATATATTACCCGTCAGGTATAACAGCCAGTAGCCCGTCCACTTGGCATTGCTCTTTTCGAACGCTACGGCTTTATTGCGTACATATTTTTTTATGTTACGCTGCTTGCGGGTATCAGTAATGCTATCGCCGCCATACATTTCATTTAATATGGCTTTTAATCTGGTGTATTTTTGCAGTGAATCCAGCGCGTCATTATAATCGGCATACTGCAAATAGTTTTGCTGGCTTCTTAAAGAATCGAAAGCTTTATGATATTGCAGGTACTTGACCATAATATAGTCATACTCAAAAATGCCTGTTTTTTCAAATGCCCGGTACATACTGTCCAGGTACATATTGCGCCTTAACTGCATAGGCTGACAATCATTCGTTTCGTAAAACAGACCGTTTTTTATACGGTACGAAAAGCCCGCTTTTGCCCCCCAGCCCGGTTGTATGGCCGATTTGCCGGAGAAAAGCTCACCTACGTTAGCCATAGTGGTGTTCATGCCTACCAGTACAAAAGCGCGCTCACTGGTTTTGATGGCTGCCTGCGCATTTATTTTCGAATCTTTATCGTCTAGCGAAAGTGATACACCCGAACCTTGTGTATTGTCGCCGGTTATATCCGGTGCCAGTTTCGAGAAAAGGTCCTGCGAAAGCAGGTTAAAAGTTTCGGGTAGTACCATTGCATTATCACCACAGTCCGCATCTACTCGTACATCTTTTACCGCACTTTGAAAACAGCTCTCATATTCCTTAACTACATGCGGCGTAGCTGCCCTTGTATCTATTACTATAGTTATTTCCTGGCTATCTCTCCCAATAATTCCGGCTTTCAATACTGCCTTTAGTTTACACTGCACCAATATTGGAGGTGAGGACATTTGCGCCATTTGCAAGACCAGGGTATCCGTATTGGCGAATGGGTTTATTTCAAACCTGTCTGTCTTGGCGATAAAATAGTCAGTTGCCCCTTTTCCGGAAGGCTCAATAAATGAGAAGGTTACCGTTAGCTGGCTTTCGTTATTCTTGTTCGTTACTACAAAAGGTATCTTCAGCTTGCTTCCGGGGTTAGTATCATAACTTTCTCCTTTGGGGAAGATTAGCTCTTGCGCCCGGCAGAGGCCGGGCAAGAGCATTAGCGCTAACACAGGTATAGCGCTTTTGGTTTTCAATAGCTTCATAAGTGCATCAGTTTACATGTTGATTAATAATAATTCAAATTTATTTATAATACATTTTGTTGTCAAGGGTGTTTTAACGGTGGCAGCGTTATTTTATGCATCGCCCCTTTTCCCCACAACCTTATGTCCTGCCTAACCCGTCTCTATTTATTATATTTACACAAACTAGCAAGCATGAAGAAAAGTTTACTTACGTTATTTACTATAGCCCTTTGCAGCTATGGCGCCAAAGCCCAGGATTACAGCTTTAGCCTGGTAAAAGATATATGCAGCAGCTGCGATGGCCGCCCGGGCAATATGTACGAGTTCGGCGGTAAAATATACTTCAGTGCTACCAACGCGGGCAAAATAGAAACCTGGGTAAGCGATGGCACCACTGCGGGCACTGTCATGCTGCAAGCAGTATCGCCCGCAGAGTTCTTTGCATACAATGGCAAGGTATATTTCAGGGGCGATGATGGCACCAATGGCGCTGAGTTGTGGGTAACAGACGGCACACCCGGCGGCACGCAAATGTTGAAAGACATAAACACAGCTGCACAAGCCGGTTCCTTTCCCGAAAATTTTGTAGCGTTCAATAATAAGCTTTACTTCAGCGCCAGCGATGGCGTAAACGGTAAAGAACTATTTGCCAGCGATGGCACTGCCGCGGGTACTGTAATGGTGAAAGATATAAATAACGGTATCGCCAATAGCAATCCTAAATATTTTACCGAACTGAATGGTAACCTGTATTTCCAGGCCGAAAACGCAAATGATATTGAGCTTTGGAAAACCAATGGTACTGCGGCAGGCACACAGTTGGTAAAAGACATCAACCCCATTGGCCAAAGCGCACCTGCCAACCTTATTGTATATAACAACATGCTTTACTTCAATGCGTACGATGGCGCCAACGGCCGCGAGCTGTGGGTAAGCGATGGCAGCGAAGCGGGAACAGTTATGTTTAAAGATATAGATGCCGGCAGCGGTGCATCAGCACCACAGCTTTTTACTATATGCAATAGCAAACTGTTTTTTACTGCCAATACTGCTGCTGCTGGCCGTGAGCTGTGGGTAAGCGATGGCACTGAGCCGGGCACTGTTATGGTGAAAGACATTGACCCTACCACTTCTGCAATAGGCAGTTTCGAAATGGTATCCTTCAACAACAAAGTATTCTTTCAAAAGTCGGATGGCGGCGCTACCGAGAATTTATGGATGAGCGACGGCACAGCACCGGGCACGCAAAAAGTAACAGCCGATTGCTATGCACCTTCACAACTTACAGTTTTTGGCGATAGACTATATTTTATTGGTGTAAGTACCGATGGGCCTAATACGCTTACTCAGCTTTGGCAAACCAATGGCAGCACAGCAGGCACAAAAATGCTACAACCACAAAACAACCCTGTCAATAACTCTTTAGGCGGCAGCAACCTGCAACCCTTGGGCGACCACCTGTATTTCAGCGCCAAATACGATGAAGCCAATGGATATGAACTATGGAGCATGTATGGCTTTCCTACGGCAGTGCAGCAACTGGCAAAAGAAGAAGGTATTAACATATACCCTAACCCTGCTACTAATGCATTGCATATATATAACGGCAGCCACAATATCGAATCAGTTAAAATATTTTCTATTACCGGCCAGTCGCTAATACAAACAACACAGACTGATATAGATATAACCGGCTTACCCGCAGGTACTTATTTTGTGCACATAATGGCCGATGGCAAACTAAGCGCACACAAACTGGTGAAACAATAGCAGAACAATTTTACAGCAAAAGAACTTTTTAAATGAAGCGTATATTATTAGTGGGCGCCCTATCCTTATCAACAGGTATTGCACAGGCACAGCTTAGCAACCAGCCCTTTTTTACCCTGATGGGCGATATTTGCACCGGTGGATGCAATGGCATACCACAGAACATAACCAACTGCAATGGCACATTATATTTTGCAGGCAATAACGATACTACGGGCTCAGAACTATATACCAGCGATGGCACACCTGCGGGAACCAGGAGAATTCTTAACATTGCCGCAGGCAACCAGAGTAGTTCCCCGAAGAATTTTACCGCTGTAAATGGCAAGATCATATTCATGGCCAACAATGGCGTGAATGGTTATGAACCCTGGGTGACCGATGGCACATCAACTGGTACTAAAATGCTAATGGATATCAATCCCGGTGCCGCAGGGCAAAATACCGATGGCTTTACCGTATTCAGCAACAAAGCTTATTTCGCGGCTACCGATGCTACACACGGCACCGAACTATGGGTGACGGATGGCACTACGGCAGGCACCAAAATGCTGATGGATATCGACCCTACTGCAAGCTCATACCCATCAACAAAAATGGCAGTATACAATGGCAAATTATACTTCAGTGCTACCACTAATTCCGATCGCGAACTATGGGTAACAGATGGTACCATTGCAGGCACGCAACTGGTAACCGACGTGAATCCCAACGGCGCATCGGGCCCTGATAATTTTACCATTTATAACAGCAAATTATATTTTACCGCTTTTACCGATACCAGTGGCGGCGAACTATGTGTTACCGATGGCACAGCCCCCGGTACACTTATAATAACCAATCTTGCAGCCGCAGGCGATAGTCTGCCGCGTGCACTTGTTGTATCTAATAACCTGCTGTTTTTTGCTGCAGGCACACCACTCGATTCGCAAACCGTATGGGTGACGGATGGCACGCTAAATAACGAACATAAATTGATGACGATAGCTACCAGCTACAACAACAGGCAGGCAGGTATGCTCGATAACGATGGTATGCTATACTTCCGCGGCGCCATACCGCACCAAACTACGCAAGATGTACTTTGGCAAACCGATGGCACAGTTGCGGGCACAAAAGTGGTAGATGCTACACTGCTATCGCCTGGCGAAATGATATCGATGAAGAATGAGGTTTATTTTATTTGTAATAATATACTCTATAATACGCCAAACGCTATCAACGTGCAAGCTGTGCCATTGCCCTCTACCTTCAATGGCAACATACGCAACCTGCCAATGGTTGCTATGGGCGATGCTATATATATGGCTGCTAACTATGAAACTTTTTATGGCGATGAGCTATGGAAAATGGAACTGGTACCAACAGTCGTTAACGATGTAAATAGCAACACAGGTATTCTTCTTTATCCCAACCCTGCCAATAATACTTTCAGCATTAAAAACAATAACAGCAATAATACAACAGTTAAAATATTTTTTTTATCGGGTCAGCTACTATTACAAACACAGCAAACTGAGAATATCAGTATTGCATCACTGCCTGCCGGCACTTATATGGTGCAGGTAGTAAACGAAGGAAAAACATATACTGAAAAGCTTACAAAGCACTAAGCGATCACTACATAATTAAAAAAGGAGCCTTGAGGCTCCTTTTTTATGCCCTATAATGACAATACCATTGCAAAAAACCAATATTCATTTGCAAAATTTGTATTGGCCTAAAACCTTTAAACATCCTACCTATGAAAAAACCTATCCTGAGTATTCTGTTACTCCTGGCATGCTGTGCTGCTTACGCACAAAATCCGTCTTATACCGATAAACTATTTTACACCTGCAAGTTGTACGGTTTTGTAAAGTATTATCATTCCGAAGTATCTACCTGCAAAGTGAATTGGGATAGTGTTTTGGTAGATAAACTACCCGCAGTAAAATCAGCAACTACTAAAGACGATTTTAACGATGTGCTAATGGAGATGCTAAACGCCGCTGGGCCAATGGCACCCGCTGGCACACCACTGCCCGACACATTACCGACTGACAGAAAACGCAACCGTGACTGGAGCTGGACCAACGATGCGCTGATACGCAGCGACATAAGCGCTGTACTCAATAACATAAAGACCAATTTTCTACCGCACGATATATGTTGGATGAAACGACATGGCCCAAATGACTATGGATACTTAGTATTCCCTGCTGATACAAACTATATTTATGACATGGATGTGACAGCTATACAGGAGGAAACCAGGCTGCAGGCTTTTTTTAAGTATTGGAACATGCTGGCATATTTCTATCCTTACAATAATATGTTGGATAAACCGTTGCACAATACATTTTATGACCTTGTGCTGCAGGTAGCCAATGCACAAAACAGCAGGGATATGAAGCTGGCTTTTGTAAGGTTGAATGCTTCGCTAAATGACGCCCATCTTGAAAATTCTGTTTTAAACTATGCCTCCGCGAATGATTTTAGGTATGTAAAAGTGTTTACCAGGTATGCTTCAGGTAAATACATATCTATGGTTCCCTCAGTCGGTAATATTAAAAAAGGAGACGAAATAGTACGCGTAGATGGATTGACTACACAACAATGGGAAGATAGCCTTCGGCCATATATATCTTCCGGAAATGAAGCTGTATTCAGGCGCGATATAAATAAATATATGTTTGCTGGGCCTCTAGGTAATGCTATTGTGGAGTATAAAGACTCTACCGGCAATTTGCATACTACACAGCTGCCAAGGGTAGACACAACGGTCAGCTATTATGAGTATATACCTAATTCGAGCATACGTTTGAGAAAAAAATACTACTCATGTGGTATAGTGTACTTGAACCCAAGGTATATTAAACCTTCCAGCGTTGACCTTTTATATACTGAGATTAAAGATAACCCTTATATCATTGTTGATATGCGTTATACGTATGCGGTGGATAATGCCACATTGTATAATCTTTGCGACCATCTTTATGGTGCAAATACCACCATGATACGTTATGACTACCCCGACACTACCTATCCCGGTACTTATTACAACAATGTTGTGAATACCGTAGGATCCGCCAATTCTGACCCATACCAGGGTAAGGTAATAGTACTGGTAAATGAACAAAACCAGAGCCGAGGTGAATTCCTAACCATGCTTTTTCAGCAGTTACCCCAAGTCATTACAGTAGGTACGCAAACAGCAGGTACCGATGGTGCTATATGCGTAGCTAATAATATAATGAAAGTAGCAGATTTCCATTTTACATCATTTGCAGTAAGCTACCCAAATGGGGATAGCACGCAACGCATTGGCGTAGGCCCTCAAAAGCCGGGCGATGTACTGGTACAAATTACGCAAGATGCTATAAGGCACGACCGAGATGACATACTGGAAGCTGCACTAAGGGCTGCAGGTTGCCCGTTAAATACCGAAGAAATACACCAGATAATGAATGATGAATTGATTTACCCTAACCCTGCAACCAGCACCTTCACTATTCAAGTAGTAAACAATACCAACACAATTGTAAAAGTTTACAGTCTCACAGGCCAGTTAATGCTGCAAACAAAGCAGACCGAAAATATCAATGTAGCCTCATTACCATCTGGTACGTACATAATACAAGTATTAACCAATGGAAAAACAAGTACACAAAAATTAATTAAACAATAAGCCCTAATACATCTATGAAAAAAATCACTCTTTGGCTACTATTATGCCTTACCTCT
>CAMLFX010000118.1 GCA_946479435.1 uncultured Sphingobacteriales bacterium
AAAACAAAAAAGCCACCGGGTTGGGGTGGCTTTGGTATTGTGTAAATATGATGGAAGCGTTATGCTTTTTTTACTTTTATGGCCGATAGTCCACGTTGTGTACGTTCGGTTTCGAAGGTTACCATATCTCTCTCTTTCACGGGTGTCAGCAAGTTGTTTACGTGCATGAAGATGTTTTCTTTGCTCTTCATATCGGTAATAAAACCGTAACCTTTGCTTTCGTTGAAGTAGGTAATAAGGCCCTTACGTTCCACCACCAGTTCTTCTTCATCCCTGGGGCGAGATACTGCCAGCGATATATCAGACGCGTTTATTTCTTTACGCTTGCTGGCATCGGGTGGCGAATCGGTAAAGTTGCCATTTTCATCCAGGTACACCATCATGTCTTCCAGGCTTTTACCCTTGTTGTTGTTTTCTTTACGCTCAAGCATTTTTTGCATTTTTTCCTGCTTGGCCTTCAATCTCTTTTTCTCTTTTTCTTTTTTTGCTGCGGTTTGCGCCATTTATCTTTTAAATTTTTGTTTACAATATTTTAGTTATTCCGTCACTTATCATTTGCTACCGCGCTGCTTAAGCAGGCATAGCCACACTATTGTTGCAGGCTGCGCTGTGTATAGCTTCGCTAACGGTAAGAAACTGGCCCATAAACGCTTTTTTGTTCAGTGCGTTTATAGCGTTTCGCGCGTCGGCCTCGTTGCCCATAAGCACATAACCAAACCCGCGCGATGCGCTGTCGGTATCTTGCGGTATGTTGGCGGCCAGTACATCGCCATATTGCGAGAACAGGGCGTTAAGGTCGGCCGAGGTTACATTGCTATCCAGGTTGCCTATAAAGATCTTCATATTCAGGGTGTGTGCTGAGTGCGTGTTTCGTTTTTTATGCACTGCTATCGCTGTCGTTTTGTTGTTTACGTGTTCTGTGTCCTTTGCTATTGTCCGGTGCCGATTCGGTTACTTCCAGGTATTGGTTCATAAAATTCTGCATGTGCAGTTTTCTTATGGCTTCCATGCCTTCATTCCTGTCGTTCATCTGCACCATCGCGTATCCTTTCGAGTGGCCGCCATCATCCATTATCACTACGGCGGTTACCTGGCCAAATTCTTTAAAGAGGTCTTTTATCTGCCCGGCCGATGCATGGTTGTGCAGGTTGCCTATATAAATATTCATACGTCACACTCCTCTTTTTTACGCCCAATAAAACAAAAAACTTCTTACAAAAACTGCCATGGAAAAACCCCATAGCAGCGCAGGCCTTCATGCCTGTGTACAGTTATATGGAAATTTGTTCCTTTTGCTCTTTCTCAGTCGCGGTTGTTGTTCCACCTTTTAGCAGTAGAGCTGCCAAACTCGTTGCTGCCTCTTGGCTTGGCTTCGTTCACTACTATTGCCTGCTGGTTTACACTGGTGTTGTGCAACTGCGCTATCGCTTTTTCCGCCTGTGTGTTATCTGTCATTTCTACAAAACCAAAGCCACGCGGGCGCCTGGTTATGCTGTCGGTCATTAGTCGTACAGAGGTTACTTCGCCAAAAGCCTCAAACATGGTTTGCAGCTGCCGCTCTGTGATCTGGTGATTCAGGTTTCCAACAAAAATATTCATAAAAACAAAAAAAGTTAAATGATAATTTTGGGCTGCTGTAAAAGCAAAAACTGAAGAGAATATGTTAAAATACAGATCAGTAAGACGCAGTGGCAGAAGGGCCAATATCTACACAAAGTTAGGTTTTATTATTGGCTTTTTAAAATATTAATGGTTATTGGCGGCATAATGCGTTACCTTCAGGCCAAACGACCACTATGGCAGCTATTACCGTAAATGAAGTGTACCGGAAGATAAAGGAGATGAGCGCCAGGGAAATGAACCCACGCCCCAAAATAATGGTACAAGAACTGGTAAATGAGCTGATGATAACGCAGGATAACCTGATGCCCTGCCTTACCGCCCTGAAAGATATGCGCCTGATAAATACGGAAGGCTTTGGCTTTGCCTGTATAAAACTTACGCTGCTGGGTACTACGGTGAACCGCTAACCTGCTATGCGCAGCCTGCGCCAGGCACTACCTTTCTTACTTCGCTATTCCCGCTTTTCTTTGCCTTTGGCTTACTGTTACCAGCCTTGGCAGCTTAATAATGCGCAGCCATGCCATAAGGCGTATAATGGGATATACGGGATCGATCTCGTGCCAGCGCTTACCAAAGTTTACCGACGAAGGGCGTTTGTGGTGATTGTTGTGATACGATTCGCCCAGCATAAAAACATCGATAAACAGGAGGTTGCGCGATGTGTTCTTCAGCCTGAAGTTGATATACCCGTATTTATGCGCAAACCAGTTGATGACCGCGCCGTGAAAGGCACCCATGCCCAGTGCGATAGGTAACAGCAGATATACCCAGGGGTTGCTGGCGAAGAATATAAAGAAAGCTATGTAAGCTGCCGCCCATATAATGCGCGATGGCGTAGAGTTGGCCCACTTGTCGAAGCTCTTCCATTCAGGAAGGTTCTTCAGGAAGCGGGGTTCTATTTCCATGCGGTTGTGTACAATTTCGTTGTAGAAATTGCGGGTGCGCCACATCATGCTGATGAGGTTGCTGCTGAAGGCAGGCGAGTGGGGATCTTTATCGGTATCGGTATAGGCGTGGTGCATACGGTGCATAATGGCGTAGGCACGCGGGCTCATGTAGTGCGGCCCCTGCGTTATATACGTAAAGATGAAAAAGAAACGCTCCCAGAACTTATTCATGGTAAAAGCCCCGTGCGATGCGTAACGGTGGTGAAAGAACGTTTGTGAGAACAGTGAGAGATACCACACTGCAATAAAAAAAATGAGAACCGGCATAATATACCCTTTGGTTTAGGATGAACAAACCCAAGAAGTAGAAATAAATTAGAAGGCTGGAGTTGGTAATCTTTGGCCGTAAAAAATGAGATCGGAAATTCTTGATGGCCCTACTATGTGTGGGGCTATGATGAAGTTACGAAAGATAATGTTAAGGGAAGCATAATAAGGTGTATCATTCAAATACAAACCTGCCCGACTGTACAGCACCTGTTTGCAGATCGCTTAGTTGATATATATAAACACCGGGTGTGCTTATGTAGGCACCAAGTGCTATACTGCTTTGTTCTTTAATATTAATAGCTGCAATTTTCTGCCCCATAGCGTTTGTAATTAGCAACTTGCCATGCTGTAGTGTTTGCGATAGCCAAAGTATGCTATTGCTGTTCGCAGGGTTGGGGACGATCTGTACCACATCTTTGGTCAGTTCATTTACTGAAAGCAATTCACAACTATGTATATTATCAAAGAAGCCTATTGCCGGACGTATTGTTACATTCCTCTTATTGTTTTCAAAACAGCTCAATAAACCATAATCATCCGGGTGAGGAGGGTTTAGAATAAATCCTGCTTCCCAAGAGCCCAATCCTTCGATAACTAACACATAAGCTCCTCCTGCCGGCAATAGATAATCGAACCGTTGTAGTTTATGAGTATAGCCAGCAATATTTATGGTATCTATAGCCGTTAGTATAAAAGTGTCACCTGCACTTTGTGAAAACATTGTATGCCCATCTGTTGTGAAGGTATCGCCTAACTGCAGATTATAATTGTATAGAATGTTATCCGTACTATTTAGATCGTTCGAATAGTAAACAATACCAGCAGCGGTATCCTCCCTAACCCAAAGTGGGCTGCCAAGCTTAAAATATGTATAGCTATTTGCTACTGTGTCGCCATGGTAGCTATATTCATGAACTGTGTTTTTCCAATACGCTTCAGAAATATAATACCACACATTAGTAGTATCGGTGAAATATATTTTCTGTGCTTTTGCAGCAGTAGCTAATAATAGGAATGAAATAAGAATGATAAGGTTTTTCATACCGGCAATTACTTTTTATAGTAGCTGGACAATGCGTGTTATTGCTATTATACTTTAATCGGGCTTTTGCCAGGGCAGTGGTTGCAATGGCGGTGTGGGGCCTATATTGGGCAAACCATTGTTGACCGGTACTTGCGGTTGGGAGCCCTGTTGTGTAGGAACATCCCATGGGTTGGGTTGCAGCACTGTTGAAGGTCCGATACTGGGTAGCGCCGGTGTAGTGGTTTCTCCGGGGCCATCGGGTATCCTGGAAGGTAAGTTGGTAGGTGTTTGGCCGGATAGTTGCTCGTACGTTTGGCCTTGTGCAACAAAGGCCATCATGGTAAATGGAACCATAAAGAGTAGTGATTTCATGCGAATATGATTTACTGTAATATACGAATTGCATTTCATGTATTAGCAGGCACCATTGAAAATATACTCGGGTAGAACTACCTATACCTTTTGTACAACACGCTTAGTTATTACCGTTGCCTTCTTGCGGTGCATATCGCCCCAGTTGCTCATAGCGGTGAGTACGGGTGTAAGTGTATTGCCCAGTTTGGTAAGGCGGTATTCCACACGGGGCGGCACTTCCGCATATACTATGCGCTCTACTATGCCATCTACTTCCAGCTCGCGCAGTTGTGCTACCAGCATACGTTCCGATATGCCTTCTATATCTTTCTTCAGTTCGCCATAGCGCATGGTGCCGTTCTTTAGCCTGCACAGTATGGCGGGCTTCCACCTTCCGCCCAGTATCTTCAGCGTATAGGCCATGCCGCAACTGCCGTTTATCAGGTTCTCGTTCTGCGTATTGGTCGATGTTTCTTTCCTCATTACTTACTTTTTTGTTAGTACCTAACAATGTGTTGTGTACCAACAAATATAGCACACAAGCCAATACTTTTGGTGAAAATTTAAAAGAACAAGAAATGAACAAACTAACAAACAAAGTAGCCCTGGTAACCGGTGGCAGCAGGGGTATGGGCAGCGCCATAGCAAAGAAACTGGCGGCAGAGGGTGCGAGCGTGGTGCTTACTTATGTACATGCTGAAGACAAGGCCAACACGGTAGCAGCAGACATCACCAAGGCAGGCGGCAAGGCCATAGCCGTGAAAGCCGATAGCGCAGAACCCGGAGCAATACTATCGGCCATTGGCAAAGCGGTATTGCATTTTGGGGGTATAGATATACTGGTGAACAACGCGGGCATTGCCATTGCCAAACCACTGGCAGACTACACCCTGCAAGACTATGAAGCCACTATGAATGTAAACGTGCGGGCAGTATTTGTTGCTGCGCAGGAAGCTGCCAAACACATGAAAGCAGGCAGCCGCATAATAACCATTGGCAGCAATATGGGCGATAACGCCGTGACCGCAGGCATGACCTTGTACACGGCCAGCAAATCGGCACTACAGGGTTTAACACGCGGTATGGCCCGCGACCTGGGCAGTCGCAAAATAACCGTGAACCTGGTGCAGCCCGGCCCGGTAGATACCGATATGAACCCCGCCCACAGCGAGCTTGCTAACCAGATGCGCAGTCGCATGGCGCTTGGCGAGTACGGCCATATAGACGATATAGCCGCCCTGGTAAGCTTCCTGGCAAGCGATGAGAGTAAATACATAACGGGCTCAATACTTACTGCCGATGGCGGCTTTAATGCCTAGCACTACAGCTAGCAAACCAGGTAAATACCCATGCTGTTCAGGAAGCGTGGGTATGGTTTTTAAAGAGTTACGATGAGTAAATACTGACCGCAGCGTACTGTATAGTGCCGGGATAATAGTAGGTCAAATTAAAGTATATCTTGTATTATTGCATATTATTTTTATTTAATGCAATTATTAATTGCGCAGATAATTATAATTTTACAAGACTATGAAAACCACCAAACGCCTTTTACTTGTAGATGATGACAGGGACGACCTGGATCTTTTTTCCAGCACCATAAAAGACCTCCGGCAACCGGTAAAACTGAAGATGGTACAAAACGGTAACGAGTTGCAAAACTTCCTTAAGGAATGCCCGAAAAACGAATTGCCCAACCTTGCGATACTGGACCTGAACATGCCTTATAAAGACGGTATAGAATGCCTGAGCATGATGAAGCAATCGACGGAATATAAACATATACCCGTGGTTATATTCTCCACATCGGTAAAGCACGATGTAAAACAGAAATGCTTTCAGCTGGGTGCTATGTCGTGCATAGAAAAGCCGGAGAACTACCAGACCTATAAAGAGGTAGTGCACTATATGGTAAACCTTGTGTAGCGGAGGAAGATGTTACAAATGAACAAACAAAATGAAAAGCCCGTACGTTGTGTGCGGGCTTTTTTATGCGTAGTGTAGTAGTATAACCCTACCGGCAGCTTAGTATGGTTTCGTTCATTTTTAATTATCATGTTCATAAAACATGAACAATAAAAAATTATGAACAAAAAAACAATATAAACAATTAAAAATGTCACTCAATTGTTTAAATAGGTTGAAACGGATAGCACAGTAAGTTAACAAGGGGCTACTGTTTATTAAGCGTACCTTTAGATCATTCATGATGATCGTTAATTATCTTATCCCATCGGGAATAGCCTTTATTATTATTGTATTGCTGGTCATTAAACTATCACAGCTTCGCAAAGTGCCCGGCAATAAGGGTGTGCTGCTGCTTGAATCGCTGCGCTTTCATGGTGTGTCGCATAGCAGCAATCGTAGCGTTATCAACTTCTTTCGCAAAAGCGATAAAGTAAACAGGATCATGTACACGCTTATAGGCTTCCTGATACTTATATTTTTTATACTGAAGAATGTAGCCAGATAATTTTATGGTCAAACTGCCTGCCGGGAAGAACTAAAACAAAAAAAGCGCCACCCATAGGGTAGCGCTTTTTACCTGATGTAAAATTTGTTTTGTGTTTGTGTTTTTCTTTAGCGTTTAGCCGGCTACCATCATATTGTTCTGGTAGGCCTGGTATGCCTGTTTCACCTGCCCGCAAGTGGTGCTGTTGATAGCCTCGCTTACGCTAATGAACTGGCCCATAAAATTTTTCTTGTTCAGGGCGCGCATGGCAGCAAATGCCTGTGCATCGTTACACATTTGTACGTACGCATATCCACGTGGTGTATCGTAGTCGTCGGTAGGTACCTCTACGGTTGCAACCGGGCCGTAGGTGCTGAATAATGCTGTTAAATCGCTGGCTGTGATGTCGCGTCCAAGATTCCCGATAAATAGTTCCATCTGTCTTCATTTTGTGTGCAGTAGCCCTTGGATAGACCAATGCACCGGTGTGTTAATTCGTTTTCCTCGTTCACCCCCGGAAAGCAGCCTGCCGCGTATAGCCCCTTTCTGTGGATGGATATAAAGATAACGACGATCGTTTTTCTTTACGATACAAAAATGCTTATACCGTTATCAATAAAAAATGACTTATCGGCGAATGGTGATTTTTTGTCGGC
>CAMLFX010000119.1 GCA_946479435.1 uncultured Sphingobacteriales bacterium
AACTGAGCGGTGTGCTGATCATCAATAATCTTGGCCAGGTGGTATATCGTGGTACAGAAGACAATGTTAAGTCGACGACTATAGATATCACAGGCCTTGTAGATGGCCACTATATCATCAGGGCGAATACATCTGATGGCAAGATCATCAGTAAGCCATTCGATGTGCTTAAGTAAATAATGAGAACATTGATTATAGATAAAGCCGGGCATTGCCCGGCTTTATTCATTTAAGTAATTTATTAATAGGGATAAAAGCCTTAATCTTTTTGTAGTAAGACAATTATAGCTATTAACAAGGCCAATGCAAGAATGAGAAGAATGAAATAAAACACGCGTAAATTTAAAGTAATTGTTATCAAAACTACGTAACTTCATTAGCCTGCTGAGAAATTAATGTGAAGTATGATAGCATATTTTAAAGAATCCCACTTAGGACAACCCCTTTTAGCCTTCGCTTTTGCTTTTTATATAATGGCTGTACTATGGGGAGAGTTTAGAAAAAAACACCCTAAAGTATTGTATTTACTTACCACTTTAGATGAAGACGATAAAAGGCAAATAGAAAAAGGAAAATTCTGTAAAATATTGGTAATGTGTTTTACTACCATTGTCCTTTGTTTTACATTATATCCATATATATACAGCCAGTTTATTCCTATTGATCAGCTGGATAACCCTTATGTCAATCTTTTGGGTGTTGTTATATTGGGTGTATCACTAATCCGGTTGATAATAGCACAAGTTGATTTTGACAAAGAGTTATATAATATACATGGTGTATCAGGCGGTGCTAACTATATAGATATATCATTGCATAGTAAGCGTATTGTTACAGGCTATCTGTTAATGTTTCTAGGGCTTACTATTATATTATCCAATTTGGTAAGTGCAGTGCTCTTAATAAGTGCATTTATTGTTTACAGAAGGAAGTAATTAAACCAGCGAATTGCAAAAAACTACATTATAGTTGCATCGCAGAATCAATTCTATTAGTTACTTTAGCGGTTCAAAATCTTTATTATTGAATGAAACTGCTTGAAAATAAAGTAGCATTAATAACAGGGGCAAGCCGTGGTATAGGTGAGGCAATAGCGCTGAAATTTGCAGAAAATGGGGCAAATATTGCATTTACATATTTTTCTTCAGAAGAACGTGCAAAAGCACAGGAAGAAAAGTTGACAGCACTTGGCGTTAAAGCAAAAGCATATAAATCTGATGCAGGGAACTATGCGGCAGCTGAACAATTGGCAGCAGATGTAATAAAAGATTTTGGCACCATTGATATATGTGTAAATAATGCAGGCATATCACGCGATAATCTTTTGCTGCGACTTACTCCCGAACAATGGGATGAAGTGATGCAAGCCAACCTGAAATCTGTATATAACCTTACACGTCAGGTTATAAAGCCAATGATGAAAGCACGTTCAGGTAGTATTATCAATCTTAGTTCTATTGTAGGTGTTAAGGGTAATCCGGGGCAGAGTAGTTATGCTGCCTCTAAAGCGGGTATTATCGGGTTTACCAAATCAATCGCACAAGAGATAGGTAGCCGCAATATACGTGTGAATGCAATAGCGCCGGGTTTTATTGAAACAGATATGACTCATTACCTGCAAGATGGGGGTGGGGATAAATGGTTTGAGAAAATACCTATGCAACGTTTTGGGAAGCCTGAAGAAATAGCCAACGTGGCTTTATTTTTAGCTTCAGGTCTTAGTACTTATGTAACAGGGCAGGTAATAAGTGCTTGTGGCGGTATGAATACATAACCATAATAAACTTCACCTGTTTTTTACGGGCACTTTACATTGTATAATCCAGTAATTTTGCTTTTTAAATAAATAAAGTTAATGCAGAAGATACACGCTGCTATTACAGCCGTAGGTGGCTATGTTCCCGATTACGTTATGACAAATGCGGAAATGGAAACTATAGTAGATACTACGGATGAATGGATACAGACAAGGACGGGTATAAAAGAACGAAGGATATTGAAAGGTGAAGGTAAGGGAACATCTGACTTAGCGGTAGGGGCGGTAAAGGTATTGCTTGAAAAGCGTGGCATTAGCCCACAGGAAATTGAGCTTGTAATTTGTGCTACAACAACGCCCGACTATCAATTTCCTGCTACCGCTAACGTTATATGCGATAAAGCCGGTATGACCAATGCTTTTGGTTACGATGTTAGTGCCGCTTGTAGCGGCTTTTTATATGCCCTTACTACAGGAGCGCAATTCATAGAAACAGGCAGGTATAAAAAAGTAATTGTGATTGGGGCCGATAAGATGAGCTCTATACTAAATTATGAAGATCGTGCTACCTGTATCATATTTGGTGATGGGGGCGGGGCCGTACTTCTGGAACCTAATACGGAAGGTTATGGTGTAATAGATTCAGTATTGAAGAGCGATGGCGCCGGCCGGGCATTTTTACACCAAAAAGCGGGTGGGTCTGTTAAACCTGCAACTATAGAGACTGTAATGAACAAAGAACATTTTGTTTACCAGGAAGGACAGACCGTTTTCAAATTTGCGGTAAAGAATATGGCCGATGTAGCTGCTGAAATAATGCAGCGAAATAGCCTTACATCTGAAACCGTTGACTGGCTGATACCGCACCAGGCTAATAAACGTATCATTGCAGCAACTGCAGATCGTATGGGTTTGCCTGAAGAAAAAGTAACTATCAATATTGAACGTTATGGGAACACTACAAATGGAACACTGCCACTTTGTTTGTGGGAGTGGGAAAAGGAATTTCGCAAAGGAGATAATATAGTATTAGCTGCATTTGGTGGAGGTTTTACTTGGGGAGCTACCTATATTAAATGGGCTTATGATGCTAAATAATTAAAAGGCCTCGCTATGCGAGGCCTTTTAATTAGGCTATGCAGTAGGGTGGTCAACATTGGCAAGCTGGCCACAAGCAGCATCAATATCTTTACCGCGGCTACGGCGCAAACGTGCATTTACTTTCTTCGATTCAAGATAACTCATGAATCTATCAACAATATTATCATCGGGCTTGGTGAAGTCTGCTTTCTCAATAGCATTATACTCTATAATATTTACCAGGTCGGCAGGTACTTGCCTGTATATTTTCACCAGTTCATCAGCATCTTTTATACTATCGTTTATATCCTGGAATAAAATATATTCAAGTGTTATCTCGTTCTTTGTTTTTTTATAAAAGTGATTTAGTGCATCTATCAATTCTGCCAGCGAATTTGTTTCGTTGATAGACATGATGCTATCACGCTTTCTGTCATTCGGGGCATGTAAAGATAATGCGAGTTTAAAGCGAACTTCGTCATCCCCTAACTGGCGTATCATTTTAGCTATGCCAGCAGTTGAAACTGTTACACGTCTTGGGCTCATGCCAAGGCTATCTGGAGATGAGATTTTATCGATGGATTTCAATACATTCTTATAGTTGAGCAATGGTTCGCCCATACCCATAAAAACAATATTGGTTATACCCTTACCATAATGCTGTAATGCCTGTTCATTCGCTAGTGTCACTTCATCTACTATTTCGTCGAAATCGAGGTTACGCTTACGCGGTAAAAAGCCTGTAGCACAAAACTTGCATGCTAGTGAACAACCTACTTGCGATGATACACAAACAGTAATTCTTTTTTCAGTAGGTATCAGCACACTTTCTACATAGTGACCATCATGCAACAAGAGGCGGTTTTTTATTGTTCCATCGCTGCTAAATTGGCTATGATGTATGCTGACTTTAGGTATGTGAAAATGCTGGGCTAATTTTTCTCTCAGGTTTTTCGGTAAGTTGGTCATTTCATCTACACTTCCTGCAAAATTTTTCCAAATCCACTCATAAACCTGTACAGCTCTGAATTTTGGCTCCCCCCATTCTTTCATCAGGTTTTCCAGCTCTTCAAGACTTAGATGTCTTATATTCTTCATCGTACAAATTTACGTTGTTATTTTACAGCAATCATGCTAACCACGATACTAGTTATTGTATTTTTTGTTATATCTTGCCGTCAAATCAAACACATATATGAAAAAAATTTTTAAGTTTTTGGGCATCTTATTACTAATTCTGGTACTAGTTGTCGTTGTGCTTGGCCTTATAGCGCCTAAGGATGTTAAGGTGGCTCGCAGCACTGTCATAAATGCCCCCAAAGAGGTAGTATTTGAACAAATAGTAAAATTTAAAAATTGGCCGCATTGGAGTCCCTGGTATCAAATAGAACCAACTGTTGAAATGACATATAATGGTACAGATGGGCAGTCGGGCAGTAATTATACCTGGAAAGGTAAAAAAACAGGTAGTGGAGAAATGCGTAATGCAGGCATAAACGGAACAAATATGAACTATGAACTTTTTTTCAAAGAGCCATTTGAAAACAAAGCTAGTGGTTCATTCACTGTTGCTGATACGGGAAATGGACAGTCGAAAGTGACATGGACTTACGAAGGACACATGTCCTTCCCATGGAATGCTATGGGGGTCTTCATGAATATGGATAAGATGCTGGGTAGCGATTTTGAAAAAGGGTTAAACAATATGAAAGCCTATGTTGAAAGCAATCCAAGTAATATATCCAATACAAATGGTATCGAAATAAAAGAAACACAGATACCTGCGGCAACTTATGCTACTATACGAAAAACCATTGCTTTTAACGATATGGAAAAATATTTTCAGGATACTTATGGCGCCATTAGCAAAGAAGCCGGTCAACGTATTGCTGGAAACCCCGTAGCGTTTTACTACACATGGGATCAGCAAAATATGAAAACTGATGTTGCTGCCGGTTTCCCTGTATCAGGTACTGATGCGGTAAAGGGTGCGGACATGATAAATATGCCTCAGGCAAATGCGTATATGTCGGTACATAAAGGAGGCTATGCGGCATCTAAAGCAGTACATGATGCTTTGGGAAAACATGTAGAAACAAATGGTAAAAAGACTGATTTGGTGATGGAAGAATATGTAGTAGGTCCAGGTGCAGAGAAAGACTCGGCAAATTGGGTTACAAACATCTACTACATAATAAAATAAGGAAATAAGATTTTTTGAGGCTGTGCGTACAATGTATGCACAGCTTTTTCGTTATTAAGGTATTGCGCTTATATTCGCAAAACAGGAAAGAAATACTTTGGTTAGGGTATCAGTAATTATTGTAAACTATAATGTTAAATACTTCTTGGAAGTATGCCTGCATTCAGTACTTAGGGCAGCCGATGGTACAGATGTAGAAGTAATTGTTGTTGATAATAATTCGAAAGATGGAAGCTGTGAGATGATAAAAGATAAGTTTCCTGCAGTGAAACTTATAGAAAACAATAATAATGCAGGTTTTTCAAAAGCAAATAATCAAGGTGTTGCAATAGCAACCGGGGAATATATACTTTTCCTGAACCCTGATACTGTAATGCCCGAAGATTTTTTTACTGTAGCGCTTCCTTATATGGACGCCGACAAAACCATAGGTGCATTAGGGCCAAGGTTAATTGATGGTAAAGGCCAATTTGCGCCTGATAGTAAAAAATCGTTCCCGTCACTCTCTGTGGCACTGTTTAAAACAACAGGCTTAAATAGATTATTTAGTACTTCACCTTTTTTTAATAAATATTATTCGGTACACGTTGGAGAATATCAGACTGCAGAAATAGATGTACTTTCCGGTTGTTGTATGTTGGTGCGTGCACAGGCAATGCAAAAAGCGGGAGGCGCTTTTGATGAGGACTATTTTATGTACTGCGAAGATGTAGATCTTTCTTATCGCATCAAACAGGCAGGCTATAAGAATATATATTATCCTGAAATAAACCTGATACATTATAAAGGTGAAAGTACGCGAAAAGCTACTCTGTCATACGTGCGTATCTTTAATGAAGCCTTAGTAACCTTTGTAAAAAAACATTATAGCCGACAAAATGCTGCCCTATTTATATTGTTTATAAATATAGGCATCATATTCCGAGCTGTTTTCGGATTACTGAAACAAATGCTAAAAGCGCTAAGAATGCCTTTGTTTGATGCATTGGTTATGTTTTCTACCCTTTTATTCATGAAAGAGTTTTGGGTAGTGCACGTAAAGAATATTATGCCTATACCTGCAAGTTCTGTAATTGCTACTTTCCCCGTTTACATATTGCTTTGGGGTATATCCTTATATCTTAATGGTGCGTACGATCAACCATATAGGGCTTTGCGGGTAATACGCGGTATGATAATAGGTACCATTATCATATTAGCATACTATGGCTTACTTGCACCTGAATTGCGCTATTCACGTGCTATTATTATCTTTAGCGGTTTTATAGGTACAGTACTGATGTTGGCTTTGCATGAAGCATTATACCGCCTGGGTATATTTAGGTTTATACCTTACGATGAACTACCTCGTAAAGCCATAATTGTAGGAGAGCAAAACGCATATTTACAAACAGCAGCAACTTTAAAGCAAGTGCACTACGCTCCCGAGCTATCGGGTAGGGTAAGCCCAACCAATGTACAAGAGAATGCATTGGCAACACTAAGTGATATGAAAGAGCTGATATATACGGCTGGAATTGATGAAGTAATATTTTGTGTGAATGGATTAACATATAAAGAGGTATTTGCGCAGATGGAACATTGTGGTGATGCTTATGATTACAAAATTCACCTGCCGGGTAGTAGCAGTTTTGTGGGTAGTAATTCTAGTCATACTTCAGGCGATCTATATACTATTGATAACCGATATAATCTGGCTTCATTTACGCATTTGCGAAATAAGCGAATGCTGGATTTGTTTGCATCTTTTATATTATTGCTAACAAGCCCTTTGCTTATATTCTTTGTGAAAAAACCACTTGGTTTCATAAATAATATATTTAGCGTGATGGTTGGTAAAAGAACCTGGGTAGGTTATGCATATATCGCCGATAATTCTACCAACCTGCCTCTGATTAAAAAAAGTGTATTGCCGCCTTACAATATATTGGCTGATTATATTCCCGCTGAGGTAGTTTTACAGCAGTTGAATGAAGTATATGCACGCCAATACACACCTGGTGCAGATATGACCTTAATGCTTAATAATTATAAATATTTAGGGAACTAGCTGAAAAAGATTTTGCAGATTTAATAAAACCATTATTTTTGCAATCCCAATTGACACTCCTCCTTAGCTCAGTTGGTTAGAGCACCTGACTGTTAATCAGGGGGTCTCAGGTTCAAGTCCTGAAGGGGGAGC
>CAMLFX010000120.1 GCA_946479435.1 uncultured Sphingobacteriales bacterium
TTGAGCCTATATTTGCAGTAAAATCAGACACAACATGCAGCATGCAGACGGCTATGTGCGTAGTAGTATAGAACTGGGCATAGCAACTATCGAGTTTTATCATCCCTCAAGCAACTCCCTGCCCGGCGAAATTCTTAACGACCTGGCTAAAACCATAAATGATATAGGTATTGACGACCGCGTAAAAGTAATTGTATTGCGTAGCGCAGGTGACAGGGCGTTTTGCGCAGGTGCATCGTTCGATGAATTGGTAGCAATAGAAAACGAGGCTGATGGTAAAAAATTCTTCAGCGGTTTTGCCAATGTTATCAACGCAATGCGTAAATGCCATAAGTTCATCATAGGCCGTGTGCAAGGTAAGGCTGTAGGTGGCGGTGTTGGCCTTGTGGCTGCAACAGATTATGCTATTGCAATTGAAGATGCTTCAGTAAAGCTAAGTGAGCTGGCTGTAGGCATTGGCCCGTTTGTGGTAGGCCCGGCAGTAGAACGAAAAGTTGGTCTTTCTTCTTACTCACAATTAGCAATAGATGCTACCGAATGGCGTTCGGCTGAGTGGGCTAAGAAACATGGCCTTTATGCAGAGATACATAGCAATATAGATGAAGTAGATGATGCTGTAAAAAGCCTGGCTAACCGATTATCGCATAGCAGCCCCGATGCTATGGCACAGCTTAAAAAAGTATTCTGGCAAGGAACTGAACATTGGGACACTTTGCTTTCTGACCGCGCAGCAATTAGCGGGCGTTTGGTACTAAGCGAATTTACACGCAATGCAATCAACAAATTCAAAACAAAAACAGTTAATTAAATAAAAAAGCCGGTAAATTTTACTGGCTTTTTCTTTTGAAACTTTCTGCTGCATCCAGCAATACCTGCTCATAGCTATCAACTATATATGGCCAGCTATATTGCTTACGTATCTTATCAAGATTATTATCGATAAATATTTGATAATCTTTTTTCTCTTTAGCTGTTTTTATTATTTCACTTAGTTCTGCATCATTTGAAAAATAAAGTGCATCATCGCCTAACACAGCTTTATTAAACACATTATCATGTGCTACAATCAAAGTACTACAACCCATTGCTTCCAGTAAAGATGGATTGGTACCCCCTACTGAATGGCCATGAAAATACAGGTTTGAATAATACCGCAGGTTGTTGATAATATTAATATCATAGATAGCACCCTCAAAGCGTATATTATCATGTTCACCATAAATAGTTTTCAGGTAGGTACCAAACTCATTGCCTGTATTCCCAATAACTACAAGTGTTTGTTTTGAGCCACTTTGCAAATAACCTTTTATAATTATCTCAATATTGTTCTCAGGTTCCATACGTGCGATGAGCATATTATATCCGTATGGCTGTAAATTGAATTGACTAAGTGCAGTAGCATCAGGAGCATCGAAAATATGAGCGCCATACGCTATAAAATGAGATTCTTTTTGATATTCGTTTTTAAGGTATTGCTGTATGCCTGTTGAATCGGCAACTAACACATCAGCATGAAGAGCAGCCCAGCGTTCTGCAATCTTTAAAAACATTTGTGCTTTTTTAGAATACTTGCTACGCTTCCACTCCAACCCATCCATATTTACCACGTTGCTGCAATATTTTGGCCAGCGCCAATACCATATACTATTGCTGGTATAGCCTAATTGCAGCAGCACATCGTAATCCCGCTTTCTTGCATCGTTGATACAATTCAGGTCGTAAATAAACTGGCCTGGTGTACCCATTTTATGTTCAGGATCGTAGCAATGTATAATCTTTACACCATTCCACTCTTTTTCCTGATATTCATGGTTATGACCACTGTATACCCACACCCTATGGCCTTTGGCCACCAAACCAGCTGCCAGGTATTCGGCACATTGCTCAAATCCGCCATAACGATTTGGGATACCACGTGTACCCAGGATACCTATTTTAAGAGAAATACTCATTGATTGTTAGCAGCTGCAAAAAAACACTAAACTTTTAAAACTTGCTTATATGCCAGCAAAGTTTCTTCTGCTGCACGCTTCCATGTATATTCCTTCAATATACGCTGCCTGAAATTCTCATTATATGGTGCATTATATGCGGCTTCTACCGCATTTTTTATCGATTCTGTACTATCAGGGTCGCAATACCAGGCATCATCTTTAAAATAATCGCGTGTATCACCTTTATCTGTTACTACAATATTGCAACCCATTACAGCTGCCTCTAATGAGGACAAGCCTGTAGTTTCAAAATAGCTGGGCAGCACGTGTACTCTAGCATTACTGTAAGCAGTATACAGCACATCTCCGTCTATCCAACCGTCCATGTATACATTACCTGCAGCTTCTGCTTTACAAGCTTCATAATAAGCCATATTATTGGGCGATGCCTTACCATAAAGAAATAATCTATAAACTGTATTATTCAAAGCCTGAATTAACCTCAGTTGATTTTTTCTTGTTTCAATACGCCCCATACATAATACTGCATCTTTATATTTTTCACTGATGGGATATTGCCGACCGGTCATTTCAAGGTTGATACCATTAGGCACAACTCTGTATGCAGTCTGTATTGGATATTTAGTCGTTAGCCTTCTGTATTCACTTTCCGAATTAGGTAATAGCATAGCTGCGTTACGCGCAGCTTTTAATATGGCCGCCCTATGGCCTAACCATAAATACTCTTTACTAACTATCTTCTCTCCGTTCTTTATTGCTCTCGCTATGGCCTTGATATATTCCAACCGTTCATCAGAAAATATTTTACCTAAAATACTTTTAAAGCCTTTCTCCTTGTCTTTTACCGACTCATATTCTACAAATATGGTCGATATCAAATATGGCTTATGCGATAGCCTTGCATGCTTTAATATATCTGCCGGGCGAATGATATTGAAGAAATGAAGCAAGTCATACTTACTATAATCGATCTTTTCGTGAGAAAGGTAAATATCCACTTCCACTCCCATTAAGCGCAGGTTGGCTGCCGTTTCCTCAAGCTGGGTAGTATCGCCGCCGGCGGAGGTGTAGAGTGTAGAGCGAGATATGTAAGCTATTCTCATTTAGGCTTCTTTTTAAATAGCTTATAAAAATTCGTGCGCACGGCTGCGGGCAAAAAAGAAAAAAGATATAATACGTAAGAGTTAGGATTCTTAGGGAAATAATGAATTGCTTTCCTGAGGTTTATTCGCGCCTGGGCCGCATCAGGATTATTCCAAAGGTATTTCTTAGCAATCATTGAATAGTATGAAGCCTGTTTGTAATGTTCCAGGTTTTGTCCCGAAATAATCGCTCTCAGTTCCATAGCATCATCATCGGTAACAAATCCATTGTGTATCGATCTCTGCCTGATTTCCGTAAAGTGCTTGCCCCTCCATTTTTCATCGATGGTAACCGATTCGGGATTGAAACGCACATTTAAAACTATATCGTGGGTATTGCATACCACGCCTATCTCTATCAGCTTTTTCCAAAACAAATGATCTTCAAATGTCCAGGCATTTTTAGGATACAAGCCAGCCTGCAATGCCGCTTGCTTATAAAATGTAACACACGGGTGTATAAAGGGACATTTGTAATCAACTGCTGCTTTTATTTCTTCATAAGTATGACCGGGGGGCACAAGGTGCATTAAAAAATTCCCATCCTTATCCATCACATTAGCTTCACCGCCAACCATAATGCATTCGGAGTTATTCTCCAAAAAATCAACCTGTAGCTGCAACCTATCTGGCAGGCAAACGTCATCGGCATCCATACGGGCTATCAGGATTCCTTTGCTCATCGTTATTCCTTCGTTCAATGAAGTAATTAAACCTTTATTAGGTTGATCGACCAGGACTATACGCGGGTCATTATATCTTTTTATTACAGAAAGCGTTTCATCTTTAGACCCATCGTTTATTATCAGAAATTCAAAATCGGTATAAGTTTGATTTAGAATACTTTCAATAGCTTCATCAATATACGGGCCTGCATTGTATGCAGGCATTAGCACGGTAATATATGGTTTAGTATCAGGCATCTAACTCCGGCTTATAAACATCTTTAAATAACAACAGTTCAAAAACAACTGTTAGGGATAACATTTCGAACCAATATTCAAAACCGAAAAAAGCCAGAACTATCAATAAAACATACCTGCTATACCCTATTTTTTTCCATTTTTTGACAGCAAACCCTACATAGCAGCATAGAAATAATAATACACCAAGCATGCCATATTCCCCGCTTACCTGGTTGTAAACGCTATTAGGCATATTGATTGTAGAATGTTCAGACACAGGTAATGCTAACACATATAGAAGCGTGTACAAATGATAATGCACAAAAACCGGGCTTATATATATGTCTTTTATCGGGTAGCTGCCCTGCATATTTAAGCCCGTCATTTTAATAGCGAGTTTAGATGAAAAATTACCAATACCTGCCCCGAATATAAAATCGGTAATGCTACCCTTTAGATAAACTAATGTTTGAGTAAATGAATAAAGCTTTATAGGCCGGTAATACGTACTTAATGGTGTCTGTTCGTATTTGCGCCCATACCACTGTTCTATTAAGCTTTGCAAAAAGTCTTGTTTCAGTATAACATTTGCGCCCTCGCCAGCTGAGGCTTTCTTATAGAATTGTACATATTTTATATTATCTGCATAGTCTATAAATAAAGTATCATTAGTATTTAGTTTATAATAGCTTTCTTTACCAGCGGTTATTAGATAGCTTCTCAGTGATTGTTCTAAAGCATTCTGCCCCCCAACAACAATTTGCTCTTTAAGCTTATTTGAGTCCAGTTTTCTAAGGCTTACCGATAAAGACTGGTTATTACCCATTGAATACGTGGTATTTATATACTTCAGATTAAGCGGTGATAGTATAGGATAAAGCACCAATACGAATAATAGGGATACACGAACATTACGCCTTACCGCTTTATCTTTTACGGAAATATGCAGCAAGACCAACATACCTGCCAATGATAGAAGCGTAAAGTTACTAGTACATAGTAAACAGGTAAACAAGCATGCTAGTGAAAATTTAAAATCCTTATTGTATAAAAAATAGATGACGCCCAATGTACTGGCCATAGCATTGGTTACCGAATTACTACTAAATATCCCTTTGATATGATCACCTGTTGAGGCGCCAAAATATTCGCTCGCCTCCCAATACCAATAGGGTATTATATGGTGAGAACGGAACATTAGTTGTATCAACGCCACAATGCTTATGAATATATTTATTGCAAAAAAAGCTTTGATAGTATTTGCAACGCGAGTAGTATCAATATTTCTTACGGTAACGAAAATGAGATAGGATATCAATCCACCGCATATCCATATACTTACACCCAAAAAATAACCTGTAAAATATTCTGAAGTTTTGAAAGAATGCTGAACAAGCGACGAAACAGTACCGGAAAAAGCTATGAGAAAATAGAACCATGTAAGCGACACAGGCTTCTTAAACTGATAGTTTTTAAATATTAAAATTAAAAAATATATAAATATTGCTGCTACCTTTACATATATTTTAACATAAGTAGCAGCACATAAAAACGCAAGAAGTGCCCAATCAATATTTTTATAAAATGACTTTTCTGAGTTAGGCATTTTGCTGGTTTATCACTGCTTGATAAAAAGAGATATTTTGTTTAGCTATTATTCTAATGTCGAATTTTTCCCGAACTGTTATCTGCCCCTGTGCTGCTAATTGTAAACGCACATTGTCATTTAACAACATATAACAAATTTTCTCAGCAATTTCCTCCACACTATCGGGCTCTATCAGCAACCCATTTTTACCGTCTGTAATGAGCTCGGGCCCCGATGTCCTTTTTGTATATATTACAGATACACCATAAGCCATCGCTTCCAATGGCGCTAATGAAAAGGCTTCGGCATACGATGGGAAAACGCAAACATTTGACTTTGATATGTCATGAAACAATTTATATCTATCTGCATGACCCATAAACGTTACTGAGTTTATAGCATGTGGTGTTAATAGTTTTTTTATTTTCTCTATATTACCTTTACCATAGACATAAAGATGAGCATCAATCTTTTTAGATACAATATTCCATGCTTTCATTAGCTGGCATATACCTTTCTTTTCTACAAGTGTACCGGAAAACATAACCCGACCGGGAATTTTATTTACTTCCGGTATTTTTACAGGAGTATCAATACCATTATATACTACTTTGATCTCTTTATGTATTTTGAAGTACGCTTTTGTCTTGTCAGCTGTATATTTACTTACACTAGTAATTCCACTTGCTTCGGTAAATATTTCCTGCTCCATAACATGTACCTGCAACGGCTCTTTCATACCTGCCTCGCGCGCAAAATAGGTCATATTACCATGCAGCTTTACTACAACAGGCACTGAAAGTTTAGGGAAATGTACTGGCTCCTTACAAAATCTCATATAATCACAGTAGTCCGGCATTTCAACTATATCAATTCCGTACTTAACTATTAGTTGCTCCAGGAACTTCCTGTATTTATCTAAACTTCTTTTTATATCCCATTGCAGCAAGCCCAACCTATGTAATACTTTATAACTACCCCGCACTCTTAATGAATTATGATTATGAAACCATTTTGAAGATAACGTATATCTGAAACGATATACTTCCACGCCATTATCTTCAAAATGATCTTCACCACCATAACCCCAATAATATATGCCTGCAACAACTACATTATGTCCTTGCTTTACCATTTCCCTGCCCAGTGTTTGTACCACTGAACCTATACCACCATGTTTGCCGGGAGGATATTCATCGCATAAATAAAGTATGTTCATCTCTTTAGGAAAAGTTGCAGGGTTTGTAAATGTGTTTTATTAATAAGCTTGAATACAATACAGAGTAATATATATACTATGACCCCTGTAAATATTTGTAGTACTATATTATTCAAAAGATAAGTTGATACCCAATATGCAATTGATGCCAATAAAAAATACAGCATAATATCAATTACTCTGATGGATACTGCAGCCTTTTTCAGCAAGATTGAATAAGCTATTAACTGCAAAACAGTGGTAGCTAAAAATGCTATAGCTGCCCCAGTACCGCTAAACAAGGGTATTAATACGATATTCAATATCAAATTGCCTACTGCAGTGGCAATAGTTATATTGGCAATTTTACGATACAGTTTCCC
>CAMLFX010000121.1 GCA_946479435.1 uncultured Sphingobacteriales bacterium
AAATTATCGAAGTTCGTACCCACCCAGTTAAGGTCAATATCGGCGGTTGCTGTTAAGCTATCCTTGGTAAAATTAAGAGCCCTGAAATCGCTTTTCAGTAGGTTGGCTGTAGCATTTATGTTTAATTGCTTATCCACAACTTTCAGCTGGCCATAAAATGCGAATGCCAGGTTAGGATCGTCTATCAGCAGGTTACCATCAAATTTGTTTCTTTCTACAACACCATCTGCATTTATGTTTTGATAGGTATATCCATGGTACGTAAGGCGGTCAATAAAGCCATCTACATTTATTTTAGCTATCTCGGGGTCAAAAGCATTGCCTTGTACTTTTGCGCGCATAGTAATAGCCCCCAGGTCTTTAATTCGAAGTAATGTGCCGAGGTCGAAATTATCAGACATAACTGTACCGCTATATACAGCATGGGCTTGGTTCATATCGGGGATGTTCATTTTTACATCCGATGTAATAGTGCCCAGGTTCGTTATCAATGTTCCGTTAGCAATGAAATTATCTATATAGCCAACGTAGCTGCCTTTAAAGTAGGCATGCGTTACTTTTTCCAGCGCTAGGCTTGGATTGTCTTTTAGTTTAGGTGCATAATGAAATATAGCTTGTCCGTTAGTATATATTTCTCCGTTTTTATAATCTATCCATGTGTTATTAATATCAGGTAACCCTATCATGCGCAGGTCACCTTTTACTATCATATTCCCGTCAGTTACATTTAGGTTTTTCGATGTAAGACTATCAACTGTACCGGCAACAAAACCATTCGCTTTTATTATGGTTTTAAACTGGCGTATCGATGGGGCGAAATAACCTACATCATTTGCATCAATGGAAGCATTTTTAAAATCCCCCACCATCACTACTTTGTCTATATAATTCTTAAAATCAGGGAAACGTGTATAATGCATCGCATAATAACGTTGCAGTACACTATTATTTGTTTCCAGGTAAAGATTGTCGCAAATAGATGCATTGGGCGATACAAAGACATCTGCTTTCAATTTCTTAACGATAAAACCGCTACGCTCTTTGGCAGAGAAGGTCATTTTACCACGAATGGTATCACCAACAATTTTTATATCCGTCGCTTCGGCATTTATTGCTTTTACACCAATATGCTGAGGGTCAAACAGGTTAGGCGTAGGCATATCTTCGTCTTGGTCTGAGCTAAATGCACAATCCTCAAGCGATAGTTTACCTAGTTTTACAACCCAGTTACCTTTATTGAATGGGGTAGTATCTATAACTGAAGGCTTCTTTGCTTTTTTGGGTCTGCCGCCGTCATAGTCGCGTATCATTACTGTAGTACGCTTTGCAACTATCTTATCAATGTCTAGTATCTTCTTCCTGAAATCAACCTTATTAGCATCTATCAAAAAACTGCCAATTTCAAAATCTTTATCGGCGCCTATCCATGCGTCATCCATATGGAAGCGTACGTTCTCAAGCTGTACTTTCTCCAATCCTATGTCAAAATCATTTTGTTTTTTTGGTTTGGTGCTTTTTTTACCACTATCAAAAGCGTCTATAATGAATTGAAAATTCCACTCATCAGAGGTGTGTGTACGGTAAAGATTAGCATAGGTATTTTTTAAGCCAATGTATTTTATCACAGGCTTGTCGCTGAAAATAAACCAGTCTGTAATTCTTGCTGACATCTCGCCTGCATACAGCAGTGTATCTTTATTGCGTCCTTCTATGTATAATCCTTCCAGTGTTACACTGTTCAGTATCCCAATCTTTACCCGGTCAATGCTGACTTTTGTCTTTAATTTATCGGCTAAAATTATGGTTGCGCGTTTGGCAATAAAGGTTTGTACGGGTGAAAAGTTCACCAATATGATTATCAGTACAATAAGCCCCAGAATACTTAGGGCGATATTTCTTAATATTTTAAGGAAGCGATTCAGTTTTACTATTTACCCGGTCAGTATAATCTTGCAAAAATAGCGTCCTGCTTCTATATTCAACACAACATTTTGTTAATGATTATTACTATTTAATATATGTGTATTTGTGTAATAGTATGAAGGCGAACATAACTATACGGTAAAACCACTATTTTACGCCCTCAATTCTGCACATCTTTTAAAATACAACACATGAAATATTCAGTGTTAAGCACATCGTTATTATTGCTTAGTATGACAGTTTTTGCACAAAAGCCCGGAGCTTTTTCCGGCAAGTACCCTGAAACTAAAATGGGTACACAGGCCGATGATATGTTTGGTTCCAAAGTAGGCGACCCATACCGCTGGCTGGAAGATGACATATCCGATGATACCAAAGACTGGGTAGTACGCGAAAATGAGGTTACCTCCGCTTACTTATCCCAAATACCCTTCCGCAATGATATTGAGAAGCGTATAACCGAACTATGGAACTACGAAAAATATTCGGCGCCTTTTAAGGAAGGTGCATATACTTATTTCTACAAGAACGATGGCCTTCAAAACCAAAGTGTTTTATACCGACAAAAAGGTGAGGGAATGCCTGAAGTTTTTCTTGACCCAAACCAGTTCTCAAAAGATGGCACTACTTCTTTGGCCGGTATCGATTTTACAAAAGATGGCTCTTTATGCGCTTTCCAGATATCTGAAGGTGGATCAGACTGGCGAAAGGTCATCATACTGGATGCTAAAACAAAAAAACAGTTGGGCGATACGCTGATGGATGTAAAGTTTAGCGGACTCTCCTGGTATGGTAATGATGGTTTTTACTACAGCAGTTATGATAAGCCCAAAGAAGGAAGCCAGCTTTCGGGCAAAACACAATACCACAAGCTATACTATCACAAGTTGGGCACAATGCAATCGCAAGACCAACTGGTATTTGGTGGCGAGGATAACCCCCGCCGGTATATAGGAGGTGGCGTAACGGAAGATCAGAAATTCCTGGTAATATCGGCGGCAAATGCTACTTATGGCAATGAGCTATACCTGAAAGATCTTACACAAAAAGCTGCACCTATTATGCAGTTGGTAGCAGGCTTCGATACAGAACAGGAAATTGTGCACAGCGAAAATGGCAACCTTTATATAGTCACTAACCAGGGGGCGCCTAACCGTAAAGTGGTAGTTGTGGATGCTGCCAATCCAAAACCAGATAACTGGAAAGATCTGATACCTGAAACTAAGTTCCCTTTAACTATTTCAACCTGTGGCGGCAAACTGTTTGCACAGTACCTGGAAAACGCAGTTTCTAAAGTGTACCAATACGGTTTGGATGGAAAGAAAGAACGCGAAATAATATTACCTGGTTTGGGTACGGCATCTGGTTTTAGTGGTAAGCGTGAAGAGAAGGAGCTGTACTACACATTTACATCTTATGTCTATCCGGCAACTATTTTCAAGTATGATATTAATACTGGTAAGTCGGTAGTGTATAAGAAAGCAGGTGTTAAGTTCGATCCTGCTCAATACGAAAGCAAACAAGTATTTTATAAAAACAGTAAAGATGGTACGCAGATACCGATGATCATTACCTATAAAAAAGGAATGAAACTGAACGGAACTAACCCCACGCTCTTATATGGTTATGGCGGCTTCAATGTCAGTATCACGCCAACATTTAGTGTCAGCAACCTGGCCTTTATGGAAAATGGTGGTGTGTTTGCGGTAGCCAACATACGCGGTGGTGGTGAATTTGGTGACGAATGGCATAACCAGGGCACAAAACTCAACAAGCAAAATGTATTCAATGATTTTATCAGTGCCGCTGAATACCTTATAAAAGAAAACTACACATCAACAGATTACCTGGCAATATCAGGTGGTTCAAATGGTGGTTTGTTGGTTGGCGCTTGTATGACACAGCGTCCTGATCTTTTCCGCGTATGTTTCCCCGCAGTAGGTGTGTTAGATATGCTGCGTTATCACAAGTTTACTGCGGGTGCAGGTTGGGCTTACGACTACGGTACAGCCGATGATGATAAGGAAATGTTCGAATACCTGTACAAATATTCACCGGTGCACAACGTGAAAAAAGGCACTTGCTATCCTGCAACAATGGTTACTACCGGAGATCATGATGACAGGGTGGTACCTGCACACTCATTCAAATTTGCCGCTGCTTTACAGGCTGCTCAATCTTGTCCTAATCCTGTTTTGATACGTATTGAAACTAAGGCGGGTCATGGTGCCGGTAAGCCAACTGCAATGATCATCGATGAACAGGCCGATAAGTGGGCTTTTATGTTGTACAACATGGGGCTTACTTATAAGCCTTAATGTTTATCTGAATTTTTATAAAGAAAGGCGGCATTGCCGCCTTTCTTTATTTTTTATCTTTTTTATTTTCCTTCTTGTCCTCTTTGTTTTCTTTGTTTATTGCCTTCTCCTTTTCTCTCGCTTGTTCTTCTTTTTTATCTTTCTTGCCAAATATCCGCTGCAGGAATGTTTTCTTCTTTTCAGGCCCGGTAGTTTTCTTCTCTGCTATAGCATCGGCAATGTTATCGCTTTTGAGTGCCGTTTTAATAGCGCCTTCAAATATACATTTCCATATAAGGTTGAAGAAAGAAGCATAAGGGTTGCGTTTCTGGTAAGAGATGCCTACCCTTACTGCCTGTCCGGGCATAGGGTTATTGTCATGTATCAGCAATGCATCAGCTAATAGCGATAATCCTTGCTTATCATTAGTGGTATCCCCCCCCTTAGCATCCAGTAGGGTTACATTAAGGTTCTTATAAAGCATGGTGATTTCTGCTTTCCCTTCATTTTCATTACCACTCACATGAAAATTAACCTTGCTGATCTTTACGCTATCAATACTCACGTTGCCCAGGGCTTTAGCTATTTCATTTAGTTGAGATGCGTCCAGGTTGGTATGTGTGCCCTTTACATCAAATGCACCTGCTTTATCAGTAAGGCTAAAATTGAACACCGCAGCCATGTCGCTTTTGTTCATAAATTTTCCTTTCAGGTCGGCAATACAACTTGTGCTTTTAGCCAGGTGCTGGGGCATATTGGTAGCATTGGTTACCGTACCATGCATTTGTTCTATATGGAAACTACCGGCCAACCGGGTCACATCACTTACCTCGGTATATTTAAAATGACCGGCACTTATGGTTACTTGCTTCAGGTAAAGAGGGAAAGGTAATTTCTGAATAAGCTGGTTAGGGTAATTGCCCATCTTGCTGGTTAAATCAGGTGGAGGCAACCTGCTGTGAAATATCTCCACAGAAGAATGATCAAGCTTTGCATTTTCAATAATTATGGCACCTTCATCAAGTATCTTATTTAATGCTAACCCTTCAATCTCAATACTAGGAAAGTGAACAGAATAAATATCTTTTTGGTGTCCTATTCGTTTATGAAATTCTTCTTTGCTTAAGGCCGTATGTACCCTGAAGTTTTTAGCGTTAACAGTCTGGTCTTTGCTGGAAATATTTATATCTGCAGCTGTAATATCGTAAATGCCGTCTTTGGTTTTGAAATAAACAGTATCTATCTGCGAAGTGATGTATTCTGAATACAGGATATTACCTTTCTGCTTAGGTTGCTGCGGATCAAATACCCAGTTGTGTACATCAGTTCTGCCACCTTTTATATTGTAAGTAGCTACAACGCTGTCTTTCTTATTAATGAGTGTTATTTCAGGGTCTATAAACGCGATGTGACCGAAGCTGATCTTCTCTATCTTTTGTTTTGCTTCTTTCTTTGCAGTATCAGCCAGAGTATCCACATTGGCAGTTATTACCTGTAGTTTAGGCTTAAATATTTCAAGGCTATTACAATTGATCTCTTTCTCTGAAACGATCTGTGACCAATCTATACCGCTTGCTCTTATTTCAGCCACATTCAAAACAAATGTAGTTCCCATACCCGCATCGTAAATACGTTTCTTACCGGCTTTACTGCTATCGGGCCAAAATTGTGCGTTTTTTATGGTTACACTACGGGTAAACAAGCTGATATTAATATCCTCTACCGAAACATTATAAACACTGTCAGTTGCTTTAGCCACCCATACAGGCAGGCGCTTCTTGATCAGTTTTTCATAATTAGATGCAAAATACCAGGCAACGCAGCCTAAAACCAATATCAGGACACCTACAGATATAAGTATGATACGTAATGCTTTGTGTTTCTTTTGGGTAGCCATGTATCGTTAAGTCGTAAAATCCATGCCAATCGGTTAAATCACATTATCTTGCAGCCGTTTTCAAAGCAATTTTATATGTATCGTACACATACTTGCGGCGAGCTGCGCATGCAGCACGTTGGCAACGAGGTTAAACTGGCTGGCTGGGTGCAAACTATCCGCAAATTTGGTAGCATTACTTTCGTCGATCTGCGTGATCGCTACGGCATTACGCAATTATTTTTCAACGAATCGCTGAATAACAGCTTAGACGCAACTCCGCTTGGTCGTGAGTATGTAATACAAGTGCAGGGCAAAGTAATAGAGCGTAGTAATAAAAACGCCAAAATACCTACCGGCGATATAGAAATAGAAGTCACTGATTTTGCTATCATGAATATGGCATCGGTGCCTCCCTTTACTATTGAAGAAGATACCGATGGTGGTGACGAACTGCGTATGAAGTATCGCTACCTCGATCTTCGCCGTCCAACTTTGCGCCGCAATATGGAATTGCGTTATAAAGTAAACCGTGCAGTACGCAATTATATGGATGCCCAGGGCTTTTGGGATATTGAAACGCCTTTCCTCATTAAATCAACGCCGGAAGGCGCACGCGATTTCGTGGTTCCTTCACGTATGAATGAAGGCCAGTTTTATGCCCTGCCACAAAGCCCGCAAACCTTCAAACAATTGCTGATGGTAGCCGGGTACGACCGCTATTACCAAATAGTAAAATGCTTCCGTGATGAAGATCTTCGTGCCGATAGGCAACCTGAGTTTACACAGATAGATTGCGAAATGGCATTTGTGGAGCAGGAAGATATATTGCAAACATTTGAAGGCCTATTTAAGCATGTGTTCAGCGAAATAAAGGGCGTACATATACAGGAGGCCTTTCCTCGCATGAGTTGGGACGACGCAATGTGGCACTACGGTAATGACAAGCC
>CAMLFX010000122.1 GCA_946479435.1 uncultured Sphingobacteriales bacterium
TATTTATGTAGGTTTACAGAATTAGCAATGCATCCCAAATATTTACACCAAGGTTCTACTATCGGCATTACCTGCCCATCAAGCTATATACCGCTTGAACAAGTACAATATGCAGCAAGTGTGTTAGAACAAAGAGGATATAAAATCAAGCTGAGCGATACGACCCGGATTCACGACCTATATCTTTCAGGTAATGATGATGAGCGCTTACAGGATCTACAGCAAATGCTGGACGACCCCAATATTGATGCCATATTAATGGGCAGAGGAGGTTATGGATTAAGCCGTATTATAGACCGTTTAAATTTCGATGCATTCAGAAAGAAGCCTAAATGGATATGCGGTTTCAGCGATATTGTTGTGTTGCTGAATCATATACAGGCTCAATTTGAAATTCCGGTATTACACAGCCCTATGTGTAATGCATACAAGCCCGAGACTATTGGAAGCGATCATTTACAAAGCTTTTTCACTGCTGTAAGTGGAGGCGATCTTTCATATCCTATAGCTACTCATCCATACAATCGCACAGGTATTTCAGAAGGAATATTGACAGGTGGCAACTTAGCTATTCTTGCACACCTTACCGGTTCTGTATCTGAAGTAAATACTGACGGTAAAATTCTATTTCTTGAAGATGTGGGTGAATACCTGTACAATATTGATAGAATGATGCTGAACCTGAAACGTGCAGGCAAACTTGATAAGCTGGCAGGCTTAATATTGGGTGGCTTTACCGATATGAAAGACACTACGCGACCATTTGGCCAAACAATTGAAGAGATAATAATGGATAAGGTGCGCGAGTATAACTACCCTGTTTGTTTCAATTTTCCTGTAGGGCACCAGCAGATCAATTATACCCTTTGCTTTGGCGTCAAGCATCAGCTTCACGTACAAGCTACGGATGCTAGCCTTACCTTACTCAAATAACTGTGCGGGCAATAATTTCCACACCACTCATTCATTATCTACTAGTAATGAACTCATTATATCTCAGGCTTCATTTTTGAGATACCTGTAAGATATTTCGCACTAACCAAAACAAGATCCTTTATGAAACAATTTTTAATTGCATTTGCAGCATGCATTCTCCTGTTCTCTTGCACCGATGCCCCTAAAGCAGATAAAGCAGACGCTACCGAAGCCCAAATTGTAACACAACCTGCTAATGCAGACTATAAAGCTGACCTGCAACAAAGTGTTATAGAGTGGATTGGCACCAAGCCGGTTAAAAGGCATCATGGAACTTTAAAACTGGCTGACGGCACACTTGCTTCAGCCAATGGAACCTTATCGGGCGGCATGTTTACTATTGATATGAATACGTTAACACCCGATGATCAGGATGCAGAAGGTAATACCAAATTACAAGGCCACTTGAAAAGCGAAGACTTTTTTGATGTGGCTAAATTCCCAACATCTACTTTCGAGATAACTGAAGTGAAACAAGGTGTTAGTGGTAATGATGTAGTAATGAAAGACGCTACGCATACTGTAACGGGAAATCTTACCATGAAGGGTGTTACCAAAAGCATCACATTCCCCGCAAAAATTACAATGACAGATAATCAGATTACATCAGACGCTGAATTCAATATCGATAGAACGCAATGGAATATCGTATATGGTAATGATAAGGGGCTTGGTGATAAATTTATTCGCCCGGAGGTAAACATTAAATTACACCTCATAGCTAGTAAATAAGACGCTAAATTCAAATAACAAGAGGCGTACAAACTGTACGCCTCTATCATTATAGGTTTGACTCATCATTTATCGCTTCCCAAAGTGCATCTTTTAAAGGCTGTATACCAAGGTTTGCAGCAGCGGAAATGAAAAGATGCGGAATATCTTTAGGCAACGTAGCGGCGATTTCTTTTTTTAGCTCATCGTCCAGCATATCGCTCTTACTAATCGCAATCAGCATTCTCTTATTCAGCAATTCAGGATTGTATAGCTCCAGTTCGTTGAGCAATACTTTAAACTCATTTCCATGGTCGGGGCTATCTGCAGGTATAAGGAATAGCAATACAGAGTTGCGCTCAATATGCCGCAAAAACCTATGACCTAACCCTTTCCCTTCTGCAGCACCTTCAATGATACCCGGCAGATCAGCCATCGCAAAAGACCTGTTATCGCGGTAAGAAACTATACCCAACTGAGGCGTAAGTGTAGTAAATGCGTAATCGGCTATTTTTGGTTTTGCAGCACTTATAGTCGATAGCAATGTTGACTTACCCGCATTAGGGAAACCAACTAACCCAACATCAGCAAGTATTTTTAGCTCTAAAAACTTCCAGCCTTCAATACCCATCTCACCCGGCTGTGCATATTCCGGTGCCTGGTTAGTGGCAGTAGCAAAATTGCTGTTGCCCAAACCACCACGGCCACCGCGTACCCATATCACTTCCTGACCATCTTCTAATATCTCAGCTTCTATCTCTTCAGTCTCTTCATCGCGTGCAACGGTACCAAGTGGCACATCTATAATAATATCCTTACCATCTTTACCGCTTGAGTTATTTTTATATCCGTTTTGGCCATCTTCTGCCAATACGTTTTTATGGTATCGAAGGTGTAATAATGTCCATAGCTGTTTATTGCCACGCAATATTATATGCGCACCACGACCACCGTCGCCACCATCAGGGCCCGCCTGGGGATTGAATTTAGTACGCGCAAAATGTGAACTGCCTGCGCCCCCTTTACCAGAGCGGCAGAAAATGCGTATATAATCTACAAAGTTTCCTTTCTCCACTATACAGGTAGCAAATATTTATCTATTTCTTTTGTCAATAGAACAAAAGTTTCATCTATCGAGTTGTCACCTTTTATACGCTCCAGTTTACCCTGTGCATTGTAATGGTCGGCAACAGGTTCAGTTTTAGCGTAATACTCCTTTATGCGTTTAGCTATCACTTCTTCATTATCGTCGCTACGGCCGGATATTGCACCTCTGCCTAAAAGCCTTGTAACCAAATCTTCTTCAGGCACTTCCAGCGATAATACAAGGTGTATTTCCGTATTTTTAAATTCAAGCAACTTGTCCAATGCCTCAGCCTGTGCTTTGGTGCGAGGAAAGCCATCGAAGATAAAACCACGTGCATTTGGTGTTTCATCGATTTTAGAGCTGATCATTCCTATAACTACTTCATCAGGTACCAGTAAACCCTGATCCATAAACTTCTTTGCTTCCAAACCAAGTGGTGTCTGGCGGGTTACTTCATCACGCAAAAGATCGCCTGTTGATATATGATGCAAACGGTATCCCTTTACTACATTGGCCGACTGTGTACCTTTTCCACTACCCGGAGGACCAAACAAAATCAAATTGAACATACTTCTATAAATAATATTAACGCCACAAAAATAAGGTATTCCCTTTCCTATTACTACTAAGATGATGAATTAAAATAATGCCAGATAGCTTTAATGTAGCAATTTCGCCTTTAGTGTGGCACTTATTTCTATCCACTGTCCGGGTTGTAAGCCATCTAAATGCACATTGCCAATGCTGTTTCTTATTAATCGCAATACCGGAAAACCAATCGCAGCACACATACGCCTTACCTGCCTGTTTTTACCCTCTGTTATTGTTAGTTCCAACCATGATGTAGGAATATTCTTTCTAAAACGTATTGGCGGATTTCTATCCGGCACACCAGGTTCATTCTCTAATACAACTGCCTTTGCTTTTTTCGTTTTGTATTGCTTACCTACTACATTTATCATCACACCATTCTGCAGTTTTTCAATTGCGTCATTAGTTACTTCACCCTCTACTTGTACCCAATAAGTTTTTGAATGCACAAACTTAGGTTCGAGTAATTGGTGTGTTAATAGTTTGTCGTTAGTAAGTAAAAGCAGCCCTTCGCTATCAAAATCCAATCTGCCCACAGGGTAAATATCTTTTTGCAGTTGGGGTAAATAATCCATTAAGGTTTGTTTTTCACCTTCCGGTGAAAATTGACAGAGCACCTGATACGGTTTGTAAAACAGAAAATACTTCAACATAAAAAACTACAACCCTTTGAAACGCTTTGCTGACAAGCTTTATAGAAGACAATAAAAAAAGTCCGACATGTTTTGCAACCGCCGGACTCTATAAAGGATGGGTTAGTAAGTACAATCCTATCACAATATTAAAAATAATTTCTCCTACTAAAAAAAATATTTAGAAAAATTTTTCTGCGCGTGTTGAAAAAATGTGAACAACCTTCTTCTCAAAAATTTTAAAAGCTAAAATCTACAGTTATAAAAACGTTCACTTCCGCTACCAGTCCTTATCAATTTTCACAGGAACACCTTTTTCTTTTTGGTGCTTGTCCTGCAATTTTTTCTCTTCTTGCTGCAATGCATTTAGCAATTGCTCGGCCTGTTTTTTTGATAACTTGCTTGGCTGTGGTTGTGGCTTCTGGTCTTGCTTATCTTGTTTGTCTTTGTTCTGATCTTGCTTATTATTCTTATCCTGATTGTCTTTTCTTTGGTCTTTCTTATCCTCTTTATTGTCTTGCTTATCCTTGTCTTTATCCTGATTATTCCTATCGTTTTTCTTGTCTTTGTTTTTATCCTTGCCTTCACCTTGCTGCTTTTTAAGCATTGCCTGCGCGTACGACAGGTTATATTTTGCATCAGCATCCTGTGGGTTATTACGCAATGCTTGTTTATAAGCGTTTATAGCGTCTTCCCACTTCTGCTCTTGCATATAAGTGTTACCAATATTGTAGTTAGCGGCCGCTTTCCCATCTTTATCTTTTTCAGCTTTTGCTGTAGCTTCCATCACCTTACGTGCACCCTCATACTGCTTTTGCTGATACATTGAATTACCAAGATTAAAAAGGCCCGGTGTATAGCCTGGGTTTTTCATCAATGCCTGCTGGTATGCGTCAGTAGCTTCCTTATACCTTTTCTGGTCATAAAACTTATTGCCTTCGCGTACCAGTTTCTTTTCCTGCGCATGGCTGTTTATAAAAGGAAATATTAGCAGCAGCACTGTCATTATATTTTTCACTTGCCTCATGCTGCTTTTGCTTTATTTCTATTTTTTATTTTGGCACCCGATGCTGGCAGCAGCCATTCAAGCATTAGTATTATAAATGCTATTGCCAGGAAATACTGGAAATAACTATTGTAATCGGTAAATACAACCGCTCCTAAATTTTTCTGTTCCATTCCGTCCATTTCGTCAGTTAATTTACTAGCCAGGCGATCTGTATTCTGCAATAGGCTGTATGTACCATGTCCCGCTGCCGCTATCGATTTTAGTTCTTGTTCATTTAATTTACTTATCACAGGGTTACCATTCTCATCCAGCTTTACACTTTTAGTTTCAGGGTCGAAGATGGTTGTACCCTGAGGAGACCCTATACCAACCGTGTGAATGATAATTCCGGACTCCGCAGCTTCTTTTGCTTTTGCTGCTGTTTTCTCGTCATGATCTTCACCATCAGAAATAATAACAAGCGATTTATATTTCTTTTCCTTTTGCGAAAAAGAGTTCATTGCCAGGTCTATTGCATCGCTTATCACAGTGCCTTGTGTAGGTATCAGATCAGGTTTTACATTTTGCAACATCATCTTCATTGCACCGTAATCTATAGTCAATGGTACTTGCAAATAGGCCCTGCCCGCAAAAACCACTAGTGCTACACGATCATTCTTCATTTTATCTATCATGCGGGTTATCAGTTGCTTGGCACGTGTTAATCTATCGGGCTGTATGTCTTTTGCCAGCATACTTTTACTTACGTCCAGCGCTACCACCACATCCACGCCTTTACGCTGTACATTTTCGGTTTTTGCCCCCATCTGCAGGTTGGCCCAACCAATCACTAACATAATGAAGGCAATGCTCAGCAAAACGAACTTTAGTACAAAACGCCCGGGTATAAAACCTTTCATCTGTTCGTTTATCAGGCGCTCATCTCCCAGTTTTTTTCGTTTGCTTCTGCGCCAATATATATAGGCTATAAAAAGAACAATAAGCACAGGCAACAACCCCAGGCCTAATAAATGCGATATATGTTGAAAACGTAGCATGAATCTATATGACGCAAATTTAATCGCCTGATATATTATTGAAAGTATCTAAATTATGATTTTTAATTTCTTTAACAGAGGCTTATGTCATATCCAATTGGGAGAAGCAAAAAATGTAGCTTTGCAATATGCATGATTACCTGGAGGGTTTAAATGAAAACCAGAGAGTGGCAGTAGAGCATATTAACGGACCACTGATGATAGTTGCGGGCGCTGGCAGCGGCAAAACAAAAGTACTGACTACCCGCATCGCACACCTTATGCGCAATGGTGTAGATGCCTTTAATATACTTGCATTAACTTTTACCAATAAAGCAGCCAGCGAAATGAAAGAGCGTGTGGAGAGAATATTGGGCAATAGTGAAGCACGTAATTTATACATAGGCACTTTTCACTCTGTCTTCGCAAGAATATTAAGAGCCGAAGCAAACAAATTGGGTTATCCTAACAACTTTACTATTTACGATACCGATGATGCGAAATCGGTAATTAAAAGTATAGTGAATGACTTGAACCTGGACGATAAGCTTTACAAACCGGCATTTGTTTACAATCGTATATCCGCAGCTAAGAATGGCCTGATCGATCCGGCAACATACATGCAAGACAATTTTATCCAGCAGGAAGATGCCCGTAGCAATCGGCCTTTACTAGGTCAGATCTATGAAGCATATGCCAAACGTTGTTTTAAAAACGGGGCAATGGATTTTGATGATCTGTTGTTTAAAATGTACATATTACTTACGCACTTTCCCGATGTATTGGCTAAATACCAGCATAAATTCAAGTATGTGCTGATAGATGAGTACCAGGATACCAACGTAGCACAATACCAAATAATAAAAATGCTGGGCGCTGTGCACGAAAATATTTGTGTGGTGGGTGATGATGCGCAGAGTATCTATTCATTCCGCGGCGCAACGGTGCAGAACATCCTTCAATTCCAGGACGATTA
>CAMLFX010000123.1 GCA_946479435.1 uncultured Sphingobacteriales bacterium
GAATTTACGATCACTTATCGCCCTACATCATCGGAATCTATCGGCTACCTCGATTATATTGAAGCCGTTACGAGGCGCGCATTGGCCTTTTCAGGCCCGCAATTAACCTTTCGCGATTGGCGCAGTGTGGCTGTGGGTAGTATAGCGAGTTATCAATTGGGTAATGCTAATTCGGGCACGCAGGTTTGGGATGTAACTGACCCCCAAACACCTGTATTAATGAATGGCGCACTAAATGGCACTACTTATACTTTTACTCAGGATGCAAGTACGCTGCACGAGTTCGCTGCATTTAAAGACGTAAATTTTCAGGCACCTGAATATATAAGTACTGTTGCCAACCAGAACCTACACGCATCAGCACAGGTAGACTATATTATTATAGCGCCTGCAGAGTTTTTGGGTGCAGCTAACCAGCTTGCAGATTTTCACCGAAACCGCAGTGGTATGCGTGTACTGATAGCAACGCCGCAGCAAGTGTACAACGAGTTCTCATCAGGCTCTCAGGATATTTCTGCCATACGCGATTTTGCACGCATGTTTTACCTGCGCGCAGGTACTGACGTAGCGCAGATGCCTAAGAATTTATTACTATTCGGCGATGCATCATACGACTATAAAGATCGTTTGCCGAATAATACCAACATAGTTCCCACATACGAATCAGGAGGATGGGGTGCCGGTATCGATATGTATTGCAACGATGACTTTTTTACTTTTTTAGATGATAATGAGGATATATCGAATGGCAATATCATCAACACCATGGATATGGGTGTAGGACGGTTTCCTGTTATTAACGCAGACCAGGCTATGCAAATGATAGAAAAAGTAAAACACTATAAAAGTGCAGCATCGCTAGGTAAATGGCGCCTTGCTACCACATTTGTAGCTGATAATGAAGACAGGGCAGGTGAGCACTTAGGAGATGCAGAAGTGATGGACTCCGTAGTATCAAAAAACAGCAACATTTATAACAATGGCAAAGTTTACCTTGATATTACCAATATCAATTCAACACCAGCCGGGCCGCGTGCACCCGATGCCAACAAGCTGATAAACGACAATATATACAAAGGTACTTTCATGATCAACTACAGCGGTCATGGTAATACAGAGGTATGGTCGGACGAACGCATACTTACTGCTGAAGATTATAATAAGTGGAGCAATATTGATAAACTGCCTTTCATTATAACCGCTACCTGTGATTTTGGCCGTTTCGACCACCCGGAATATGTATCGGCCGGTGAGGCACTGGCTATTAAACCAGATGGTGGCTGCATTGCTGCAATTACCACTACGCAATTAGTTTTTGCAGGAGATAACAGGGTGTTGAACCAGGATTTTCTTTCTGCTCAATTTCAGCATGTAGATGGTAAATGGAACACCTTTGGTGAGGCATTGCGCTTAGGTAAAAATATTACTTATGCACGCACAAAATATACAATAGGGCTAAGGAAGTTTGCACTTTTCGGAGACCCGGCGCTTGAACCTGACTTCCCCGAATATTTTGTTCAAACAGAATCGATTTTAGATGGTGCAACCGGCCAGCCTACTGATTCTATAGGCGCTCTTGGCGAATACATAATAAATGGTAAAGTAGTAGATAAGGATAATAACCTGCTTGATTTTACTGGCAGGCTTGATGTGACATTTTTTGATAAACCGCGTACTGTAAAAAAAGAAACTTACTGGAACGAGAAGGAATTCAAACTGCTGAATAATGTTATTTACAGGGGTAAAGCAACTGTTACTAACGGTAAATTCTCAGTGGCATTTATAGCGCCTAAAGATATTAACTATGAATATGGAAAAGGTAAGGTGAGCTATTATGTGGAAAATGGAGAAACAGATGCCGCCGGTGCCGATTTTAACCCCACGGTAGGTGGTTTTTCAGATAACCCCAGGATAGAGGAAAACCCGCCGGTAGTTAAACCATATATAGGCGACAGCTTATTTCGCAATGGTGGCTTAACAGGCCCTAACACACTGCTATTTGTGATACTTGAAGACGAGACAGGCATTAATGTATCCGGCAACAGCATTGGGCACGATCTTGTGGCTATTTTAGACGGAGATGTGGCTAATCAATATGTGATGAATGATTATTATGAAACTGCCCCTAACACCTATAAGCGCGGCTATGTTAGCTTTCCGCTGGCCAATCTGCCTGAAGGCAAGCATAGAATGACCGTGAAGGCATGGGATGTAAATAACAACTCTGGCGTAGGATATGTAGATTTTGAAGTGGCAAACGGAAGTATTGTAAAGGTGCAGGAACTTATCAATTACCCTAACCCGTTTAGCGATAAGACGCATTTCAGGTTTGAGCATAACCACCCAGATGAACAAATGACAACAGAGATAAATATCTATACTTCAGGAGGTTCGCTTGTACGCACATTAAAACAAGACTTTACACCTACAGGCAGCCACAGCGATGAGATAATATGGGATGGCGCAACCGATACAGGCGCTTTATTACCATCTGGGGTGTATTTGTACCGTATGAAAATAGCAACGCCAAAAGGTTCTCAAACTATGGCATACCAAAAATTAGTCATTACACGTTAAATATAGTGGTCATTAAGTATATTGCCTTACGAAATTGGGCACGTTGTTTGATGTCCAAAATAGATACCTTTGTAAAACTTTAAATTTAACAATATAGAATGGTAAAGAGTTTCGGACTGTTAGGGCTAACGCTGGCCACTTGCTTTATAAGTTCTGCGGCGTTTGCACAAGATGCCAATCTGGATGGCTCAACTAACACTATCACACCCGCAGTCCCCTTCCTGAGAATTTCGCCCGATGCCCGTTCAGGCGCTATGGGTGACGTTGGTATAGCTATTAGCCCCGATGCCAATGCGCAGTACTGGAACGTTGCGAAAATGCCGTTCAATACTAAAAAGTATGGTATATCGGCTACTTATACCCCCTGGCTTAAAGATCTGGTGCCTGATATATTTCTGGCTTACCTCTCGGGTTTTGCCAAGTTTGGGCAGGATAATAACCAGGCAATAAGCGGTTCATTGCGTTATTTTTCACTTGGTGAAATTAACTATACAGGTGTTAACGCTGAACCTTTGGGTACAGGCAAGCCTAATGAGTTTGCCCTTGATCTGGGTTATAGCCGTAAACTATCAGAATACTTATCTACCGGTTTAAGCTTCCGCTATATACATTCAGCTATTGCATCGGGCCTCAGCGCCAGTGGTGCAACTGCCAACTACAAACCCGGTAATGCTTTTGGGGCCGATCTGGGTATCTACTACACTAAAACAAAAGAACTGGATCAGTTTCGTAATACTAACCTGAGCTTAGGTGCGGTATTAAGCAATGTCGGCTCAAAAATTTCGTACAACTCAAGCCGTAGAGATTTTATTCCTATCAACCTGGGTTTAGGTGGTGCATATACTGTACAAACTGACGAGTACAACAAAATAACTTTCGCGCTTGATATCAATAAGCTATTGGTACCTACGCCAACCGATACATCTACTACAGGTACACCTAAATTCGATCCTCACTACGATAAAGGTATAGTATCGGGCATGCTGGGTTCTTTTGGCGATGCACCAGGCGGCTTTAGCGAAGAGCTGAAAGAATACCAGGTATCGGTAGGTGCTGAATATTGGTATCAAAACCAATTTGCGGTACGTGCAGGTTATTTCTATGAAAATAAAGACAAAGGCGACCGTAAATATTTTACCTGCGGTTTAGGTGTACGTTATCAAATATTCAACCTGAACTTTGCATATTTAGTGCCTTCAGGTAGTGGTATCAATCGCAACCCGCTTTCTAATACTTTCCGTTTCTCGTTATTGTTCGAGTTCGACGGTGCGCCTAAAGGCGCAAGAAGTTCTTCTTCAAGCGATGCGGCACCTACACCGCCACCAGTGCGCGGTACACCATAATGCTACAATATACTTTACATAGAAAGGGCGCATATTGCGCCCTTTTTTTTAATGTCATTTGAGAGAGATACTTACATAAGATCGCTAAGCTCCAGCCAGCGCAATTCTTTTTCTTCCAGCAACTTGGTAACCTCAGTTATGCGGTCGCTTAGTTGTTGCAGCTCATCATAAGCTATATTGCCATTGCTCATTTTCGCTGTTATCTCTTCTTTCTCTTTTTCAAGAGCAGGCATTTCTTTTTCCAATAGTTCAAACTCGCGCTTTTCGTTGAAAGAGGGCTTTCTTTTTTCTTTTGTCGGTGCGGTAGGTATAGTTGGTTGTTGTGTACTCTCCGGGGTAGTTTCCTGCACTACAGTTAACGGCTTGCGTTCATTATCTTTTAGCCATATACGGTAATCGGAATAGTGGCCGGGAAAATCGCGAACGTATCCATCGCCTTCAAATACAAAAAGGTGGTCAACCAGCCTGTCCATAAAATACCTGTCGTGCGATACAATAAGCAGGCAACCCTGGTATTCGCTTAAGAAGTTCTCCAATACGCCAAGTGTTGGCAGGTCAAGATCGTTGGTAGGTTCATCCAGTATCAGGAAGTTGGGGCTGCGAAAGAGTATGGAAAGTAGTTGCAACCGCTTCTTCTCCCCGCCACTCAGCTTTGATAGATAGGTGTATTGTTGCTCTGGGGTAAAAAGGAATAATTGCAAAAACTGAGCTGCGCTCAAAGAACCACCATTGGCCAGGGGAAAGTTTTCGGCAATATTTTTCACATATTCAATCACCCGCATATCATCCTTTATCTCCAGTCCTTGCTGCGAGAAATTGCCAAATACAACCGTATCGCCAATGTTTATCTTGCCACTATCGGCAGGTTCTAATCCTTGCAGCATTTGCAGGAAGGTAGATTTACCCGCGCCATTCTTACCTACAATACCTATACGGTCGCCTTTTTTAAATGTATAATCGAAGCCTTTCAGTAATACTTTTTCACCGAAGCTTTTATATACTTTTTTCAGTTCGGCTATTTTACCGCCTAAGCGGTTCATCTTCATTTGTAGCTCTACCTTGTTATCCTCTATTCGTTGCTTGGCACGTGCTTCAACATCATAAAAATTATCAATACGACTACGGGCCTTGGTGCTACGGGCTTTAGGCTGCTTGCGCATCCACTCCAGTTCTTTACGGTATTCGTTCTTGGCCTTATCAATACTAGCTTGCTGGCTTTCTATACGTGCGGCTTTGCGTTCTATATACTGTTCGTAGTCGCCTTTGTATTCATACAAAGTGCTGCCATCCAGTTCCCATATTTCATTGCAGACAGCATCCAGGAAATAGCGGTCGTGGGTTACCATCAGCAGGGTCACTTTTTCCTGGTTCAGGTAGTGCTCCAGCCATTCTACCATTTCCACATCCAGGTGGTTGGTAGGTTCATCCATTATCAGCAGTACGTGTTTATGCTCAAAGCCTATATCAATAAGCGTTTGTGCCAGGGCTACTCTTTTGCGTTGTCCGCCTGATAAAGTGTTGATATTCTGATCGAGATGATGGATATTCAGCTTCCCCAGTATCTGCTTCACTTTGGCTTCAAAATCCCAGGCATTCAGCTCGTCTATTCTACCTAACGCATGGGCAAGATCCATAGGGTCGATGCTTTCCTGGTCTTCAGCGTCTAATAATAGCTCGTAGTTGCGCAGGGCTTCAGCTACTGGGTGCTTGTAATGGAAGATGTTATCCAGTACCGATAATGATTCATCAAATTGAGGATCCTGCTCAAATAAAGCGACAGTTACATCCTTGTGTATCCATACAGTGCCTTCATCAGGCTTATCCTGCCCGGCTAATATTCTTAATAAGGTAGATTTGCCGCTACCGTTTTTTGCTACCAGTGCTATTTTATCCCCTTCACTGATATGAAAAGAGATTTTCTCAAATAATGGCTTTATTCCGAATGATTTACTGATACCTTCCGCAGAAACATAATGCATAGGGCGCAAAGATACAGTTAAGTAAAAAGGCAAAATGTAAAATTCAAAAAAGCAGTGTACACAAACCATTTACTTAATAGCTTGTTATTTTGACTTTCGCCTTAAAACGACTATTTTTCAATAATTATAAACGAATTCGATTTTTCCTATGGTCATTGGTGTATTGAAAGAACAAGCGCCTGAAACAAGGGTGTCACTCGTTCCTGAAGTGGTAGTTGCGCTGACAAAAATGAATGTTACGGTATGGGTAGAAACAGGAGCTGGTGATAGGGCTTTTCATTACGATAAAGCATTTACCGATGCAGGGGCTGTTATTAAAGACCGTAATACAATTGCTGAAAGTGCCGATCTTATACTAACTATTCATGCTGCTAACCTGCCCTCTTTAAATAAAGGGAAAGCAGTATTGGGTGTGTACCAGCCGTTGTTTAATACAAGTATTATGCAGCAGTGGGCCGATATGGGTATTTCTGTATTCAGCCTCGATACCATACCGCGTACTACCCGTGCGCAAGCAATGGACGTACTGAGCTCTCAGGCAAATATTGCAGGTTACAAAGCTGTATTGCTGGCTGCGTACCAGTATAGCCGTTACTTCCCTATGTTCATGACCGCAGCAGGCAGTATTGCACCTGCAAAAGTTTTGATATTAGGTGCGGGCGTGGCAGGCTTGCAGGCTATAGCAACCGCACGTAGGCTAGGCGCAGTAGTAGAGGTATTCGATACGCGCCCGGCAGTAAAAGAGGAAGTAATGAGCCTGGGTGCCAAGTTTGTGGAAGTAGAAGGTGCGGCAGATGCATCGAAAGCCGGGGGCTACGCAGTAGAACAAAGCGAAGACTTTCAGAAAAGGCAAAAAGACAAAATACACGAACACGCAAAAAAAGCAGATATCATAATAACCACTGCGCAAATACCCGGCAGAAAAGCGCCTGTTCTTATCACCAGGCAAATGATAGAAGATATGCGTGCGGGCTCGGTTATCATCGATCTTGCTTCGGTAACAGGTGGCAATACTGAATTGACCAAAGATGCAGAGAC
>CAMLFX010000124.1 GCA_946479435.1 uncultured Sphingobacteriales bacterium
GGTGCCCGCGTTGTTGGCAAAGCTCATGGCTATTTTATTGTCCTCGTTCTCTATCAGTACATCGGTGCAGGTCCATAGTTCGCCGGGCTGCGGGTTCTTACCAGTCAGCTTGCGTACCTCTGCGTTTTTAAAAACAAAGCGCTTGCCAATGCTGGCAGCCTTTATCTTTTCATAATACCCCACAACGGTAAAAGGGAATTTGCCCTCCAGCTTACTGTCGTATTCGTAGTAGATAGTTTGGTTATTGTTCCCCTCATCCTGCAACTGTAAAAAATAGCGTGTAGCATAAGGGTAGGGCTTGGTAACCGCCTTAGGGTGCGGAAGTACGGCAATTACCTTGAAATAGTGGCCATGCAAGGCATCGTACTTTGCATTGTAGTAATCGCAACATTGATATACATTGTCTTTCTTCAGTTTATCTACCTTATAGTCGATAACGAAATTCTCATACCCTTCACTGCGCTGGAAATCGGGTTTGCCATGCAGGTACAGGGTTTCGCCAATATAAGGGTTGGGGTGTTCGCCCAGGAAATTCTTCAGGCTATCATAGCCTGTTGTTTGGGCGGTAGTTTTTAATGCTAAAAAAACGGTTAGCAGTATAATGTACGTGCGCATTTGTAACGAGGGGTAATATGTAAAAATACAAATGCAGGCTTAAAGCCCGCATTGTTTGTTGTATGGTGGTAGGAAAAAACTTATTGCAGGTGGGCTAGCTTGCCGTTCTCGAAATACAAGTAGTTAGCCTCATAGACCCATTGTTCAGAAAGATGGCTATCGTTAGCGGCTATTTCATTTACCCTTTCAGGTTTGCCCCAGGCCATTTTGCACATTTCTTTGGTCATGCCGCCACGTACCTGTCCGTTCAGTATGCTGTTCCAGTTCTCATTTCCGTATTTCTGCCTGTTAACCACAGCTTCGCGCGGGCTGAAAGCCTTAGTACCGCCATCGGCCTTTTTGCACATAGCTATATAGTCAACAGCGCATTTTTGGTTGCGTGTATTCACTACCTGTAAAGACAGTTTGTAGTTTTCGTCAATAATAACACCAGTGCATTTCCAGGTTTCGCCGGGTGCGGGGTATATCAGTTCTTTGCTTTGGGCGTCTACCTTATTATATAGCATAGTGCTTTTGAATACTATGTTACGGCCAATATTATCTTTTTTGGCTTTAGCCCAGAAGCCCATAGTGATGAACGGGAAAATATATTCTTTATTGGCGTGGTATTCGTAATAGACTGTTTTATTGCGTTTTATATCGAGCAGGTGCAGGTAATAGGTGTTGCCATAACGTATAGGCCATTTGTCGGCTTTAGGGTGGCGTACCACATCCAGCACTTTAAAGTACATGCCGGCCAGGGCATCGTAGTTAGAAAAAGAAGTACCGCAGCATTGATATATGTTAGCACGGCTGTATTTGTCTGTGGTATAATCGTTTATGAAACCTTCATACCCTTCATCGCGCAAAAACTGCGGGCGTTTGTTGAGGTACAGTGTTTGGCCGGTATAAGCGAATACTTTATCGCCTAAGAAATTGACTGAACTGTCGTATTGTTGAATTGTGGAATTTGACCGAGATGATTGGGCTTGACAAACAGTGTTCAAAATCACGAGCCATAATAGTGTTTGTAATATTTTCATAATCATTCGTTTATGAGTACTATAAAAATAACACAATATTTCATTTGTTATGCACTCGTTAACAAAAAGTTTTTCGTTTGTTAACGAAGACATGATTTTTGCCCAAAAAATTGCTACAAATGTGGGTACAATAATTGCATTTTAACCTGAAATATGTTATATTATTTGGTAACTGGTATAAAACTTAATATGTCGCAGTAAAACCCGCATCAATTCTCGGTTTCAAGCATTATTTTTGCGACCATGGAATTAACAGCGCTCACAGCAATTAGCCCGATAGATGGCCGTTATCGTTCTCAACTGGCAGTTTTAGCACCTTATTTTTCTGAATTTGGCCTGATACGCTACCGGGTTAAGGTAGAGGTAGAGTATTTTATTTTCCTGGCAGAGCAAAAAATATTTGCCCTTCCGGCTAAAGTAAAACCAGCTATGCTGAGGAAAATATATGAAGAACTCACTGAAGCTGATGCGCAACAGATAAAGCAAATAGAGCGCACTACCAACCACGATGTAAAGGCAGTAGAATACTTCCTGAAAGAAAAAATGAATGCGTTGGGTGCAGGGGAAAGCGTGGAATGGGTGCATTTCGGCCTTACCAGCCAGGATGTAAATAACACTGCTACGCCGCTGTTATGGAAAGATGCGCTGGAAGAACAATACCTGCCCATGCTGCAAAATATAGTGCTGCACCTGAAGAAAACAGCTAAGGAATGGAAAGGGATACCTATGCTGGCCCGCACACACGGCCAGCCTGCATCGCCTACCACACTGGGCAAAGAGTGGCTGGTATTTGTAGAAAGGCTGGAAGGGCAGATAGCCCAATTATCGCATATACCTTTTGCCGCTAAGTTTGGTGGTGCTACCGGTAATTTCAATGCACATCACGTAGCATTTCCGGCTAAAGACTGGCAGGCGTTCGGTAATAAGTTCGTGAATCAAAAACTTGGCCTGGAACGTATGCAGTATACTACGCAGATAGAGCATTATGATAATATAGCCGCACAGTTTGATGCACTAAAACGTATCAATACTATTCTTATAGACTTATGCCGTGATGTATGGAGCTATATATCGATGGAATATTTTAAGCAGAAAGTAAAAGAAGGTGAAGTAGGCTCCTCGGCTATGCCGCATAAAGTAAATCCGATAGATTTTGAAAATGCAGAAGGTAACCTGGGTATCGCCAATGCAATATTCGAGCACCTTTCAGCTAAATTGCCTGTTAGCCGTTTACAACGTGACCTGACCGATAGCACTGTTTTAAGAAATGTTGGTGTGCCATTGTCACATAGCTTTTTAGCATTGCGTTCTTTAGAAAAAGGCCTTAACAAGTTATTGCTGAATAAAGACAAAATGCAACAAGACCTGGAGAATAACTGGGCTGTAGTTGCGGAAGCGATACAAACTATATTGAGGAGGGAAAATTACCCGCAGCCATACGAAGCGCTGAAAGCGTTAACAAGAGGTAAATCAGGTATCAATAAAAAGGATATTCACGCATTTATTGACACGCTAAAAGTGACTGTAAAAGTGAAGAAAGAGCTGAAAGCAATTACGCCATATAACTACGTAGGTATTTTTTAATTAAAAATTCAAAAGACATAATTCTAAATTGTACTTACCGAAACAGCTGCTGGATAGCCTGAAAGGCGTGCAAGGCTTTGATGAAGCTAACTTCATTGAAGCGCATAACCAGCCAGCACCTGTTTCAGTACGTTTGCACCCCATAAAAGGCAGTAATATTTTTGGTGAATTGCCCGCTGTGCCCTGGTGCCCACAAGGAAGATATTTACCGCAACGGCCTGTTTTTACATTAGATCCGCTGTATCATGCTGGCGCATATTACGTGCAGGAAGCATCATCGATGTTTTTGCATAGTGTTTTACGGCAACTATTGCCTGAACGAAATAACCTGCGTGTGCTTGATCTATGTGCTGCACCGGGTGGTAAGAGCAGTTTGATAGCGTCGTTACTAGGGGAAGACAGTTTGCTGATATCGAATGAAGTGATACGTGCACGGGCAACTATACTACATGAGAACATGACCCGATGGGGCTATATGAACAGCTGGGTAACGAGCAATGATCCGAAAGAGTTGGGTAAATTGAGTGGTTATTTTGATGTAGTTGTTGTAGATGCGCCCTGTAGTGGTTCGGGTTTGTTTAGAAAAGACAACGATGCTGTAAAAGAATGGAGCGAAGGCAATGTGATGCTTTGCAGTCAGCGCCAGCAAAGAATATTGGCCGATGTATGGCCCTCATTGAAAGAAAATGGCCTGCTGATATATGCCACCTGCTCATACTCGCAGCAGGAAGATGAAGAAATATTGGATTGGTTGCAAAATGAATTTGTGGCAGAAAGTGTGCAGTTAAGCGATGTTCCGGCACAAGTTGTTGAAACTAAATCGCACAGCGGTGCAAGCGGGTATAGATTTTATCCCGATAAGGTAAATGGTGAAGGTTTTTTTATTGCGGCGATCCGTAAGGTATCGGAAGAAAAAACAATTGCATTATCGAAATTCAAAACACAAAACGATAGGAAAATAAAAGACGCCGCCCGGCATTTGCTTGTTGCTTCAGACTATGTCTATCTTCAGGATAAAGAGCAATTTTTTGCTATTAATTCTAGCCACGAATATGACTGGCAGTTACTTAACAAAACTTTATACCTGCGCAGAGCAGGTGTTTTGCTTGGTATGCCCACAGCCAAAGAGTGGGTGCCTGACCATGAGCTTGCCTTAAGTATAAATAAGGCGGAAACTATAGCCTGTATTGAAGTTGATAAAGAACAAGCATTAAGGTTCTTAAAGAAAGAAGACCTTAATATTCAGGGTATAGCAAAAGGATGGTATCTTATTAAGTACAACGGACAGGCATTGGGATGGATAAAAGCATTAGGGAACAGGGAAAATAATTACTTACCTAAGAGTTGGAGAATACGCATGGATATAACTGACGAACAACAGGCATAATTGTTGTACTTTGATGTGCAGAATTTAAATTTCCCGGTATTATGTATAAGTTTCCGGTCGCTTTTTTTGTTGTTATATTTTTCTGTTTACATGCCATCGCTCAAGTTGACAGCCTTGAAGTTATTTCGCGAAATGATAAGTGGGTAATTAAACATGATGCTAAATTGGGAGAAACCATTTTTTCAATAGCACGAAAATACCATGTGCCTACGGCAACCCTGGCAAATGAGAATGGCGTTAATTATCAGGTAGGTTTTGAAGATGGCAGAGACATATTTATACCGTTGGGCGCATATAACCAGCTTACTGCGCAACCTGTAAATACAGACGCCAGACCGCTTTACTATAAAGTAGGTGAGTATGATAATCTCTATCGTATAAGTAAATATGCCGGTGTGCAACAAAGGGTAATGCAGACATGGAACAATTTATCAGATAATGCTATTGAAGACGGGCAACGATTGTTTGTAGGCTGGGTAATGTATGATGACACACCTATTGAAAATGAAAATGCTGTAAGTTCAAATACTCCTGCCCATGTCAATACGCCAAAGCCGGCGGGTAACGCAAAGCCACAACCCGGAGTTGATACGGTAATTGTTATTCAAAAACCTGTAGATTCTCTTTCGCCTAATGCAAAGAAGTTTTTATTGCAAACTAACAATAGACAAAATGTAGTGTCGGAGAAAGGAACGGCGGTATTTTTCGATATGGGAAAGAAAATCTCTAAAACAAGGATGATCTATGCCTTTCATAATACTGCACAAAAAGGCACTATCATCAGGGTGTATAACCCAGGTAATAATACAGTAGTATATGCTAAGGTGCTGGGCCCTATACCTATTACCAAACAATATCATGATTGTATAATAGGAGTGGACGACAGTGCTAAAAAACTTTTAGGTGTTAGCGATGACCGTATGTGGACTGAGCTGGAGTATGCATACTAGCGCATACATTTTCAATAAATATGTACTGAAATTGCTTCCGTTTTTGTAGGTTGCCTTAATGAAGGTGCTCGTCATTCGTTTTTCTTCAATCGGAGATATTGTACTCACTACACCCGTGCTTCGTTGCCTGAAGCAGCAGCGTTCTGATATTGCAGTCCATTATCTTACCAAGTCCGCATTCAAGCCGGTAGTAGCATATAATCCTTATATTGATAAAGTGCATTATCTGCATGATGACCTTATAAAAACACTGAATGAGCTGAGGGCGGAAGAATTTGATTTTGTAATTGACCTGCATAATAACTTGCGAAGTGCACGCGTAAAACGTGCATTAGACGCTAAAAGCGCATCGTTCCCCAAACTAAATATTAAAAAATGGTTACTGGTAAATTTTAAGGTAAACCTAATGCCCCCAACAAGTATTGTAGAGCGTTATTTTAAAACAGTGAAACATCTTGGTGTAAGAAACGATGGGCAAGGGTTAGATTACTTTACAGGCGATGATACTAAGTTAGAGAACCGGGATATACCTATGAGCCACTGGGCTGGCTATGTAGGTTGTGTTATTGGGGGGTCTTACAATACAAAAAAGCTACCGGTTGATAAATGGAAAGAATTTTGTTCAAAGGTTCCATATCCTGTTATTTTAATGGGTGGGCCCGAGGATAGGGAAGAAGGGAACCAAATATCAGCTCAGGATAAGATTAAAATTTATAATGCATGCGGAAAATTCAGCATAAATGAATCGGCTATGCTTGTTAAGCTGGCTAAAGTAATAGTAAGCAACGATACCGGTTTAATGCATATCGCTGCGGCTTATAAAAAACCTATAGTATCGCTATGGGGTAATACGTCACCCGAAATGGGTATGTTTCCTTATTATGGTTATAATGATTTAAACAAAACCATAGAGCAAAAAATGCATATAATGGAAAATATTAATTTGAAATGCCACCCCTGTAGTAAGTTGGGTTACCAAAGGTGTCCTAAAAAACATTTTAAATGTATGAATGACTTGAATATGAGTGAGTTAGTTGAAATCGTGAATGATTTTTGGATATAATCCCCAACCACAAAATCTAATTCAATGTCTTATTGTTTGTGGCGGTAACAGGTAATTGTTTTTTTTAACATTTTGCTTGCAACGACCATCTAATTTAATATATTTGTGAATAGCGTTTTTATCAAACTCAATATGAAAAAATATACATCGCATTTACTTCTCAGTCTGGTATTGTTATGTTGTGCTTTAGTGCCTAATACGGCTAAAGCATCGCACGCAGCAGGCGCTGAGATCGTTTATGAGTACATTAGCGGTAGCACTTACCGTTTTATCATTAAAT
>CAMLFX010000125.1 GCA_946479435.1 uncultured Sphingobacteriales bacterium
TTACTTCACTACCGTAAATTTCATTATGCTATTGCCTTTGTTTGTATGCAGGCGCAGCTGATATAATCCCGGCGCAACATTGGCAGGCAAGTCAATTATCAGTTCACTTTGCAAAACGGCAAGGTTATTTTGATACACCACCTGTCCGGCCACATTCACAACTTCAAGGCTTTTTAGTTTTGCATTTTGTATTTTCAGCCTGAAACTGCCATCGTTCGGGTTGGGGTACAGCATTACCCCGTCATTACCTTCCATATTCGCTACACCTGTTGCAAAGTTTACCTCTACCGTATCGCTGCTCTTTATCTTTGGTTCTGCACAGGGGTCGCTGCTGCCCACTATACAATTTACTTTATCATAAGGTGCCAGGCCGCTGGTACTCCATATCCTGAAGGTGGCATTGGCCACATCCCTACCATTCTTTTGCCACTGGAAGGTAGGGTTCTGACCTTCGTTCAGCAGGTCAAGGTCAAAGCTTACCGCACCACCCGGCAAGGCCGGCGACGGGGTACTCTTCACCTTAGCGCTTAGCGGCATCGGCATGTTCACCTCCGTTATCCCTATTTTATTACTATACAGCGTTACCGGGGTGCTGCACATACTGGTGCTGTACATACGCACATAAAAGGTGTCACTATCGGCATAAAGTGTAGTGGAATATCGCTGACCTACGGCTCCTGCCAGCAGGTTATTGTTTTTGAACCACTGGTATTGTGCGGGTGCTGTAGTAGGCGGCACGGTTACTAGGGTCAGGTAGGTGCCGGGACATATACTGTCGTTGGGACTGGCATAGGCGCCCAGTGGCGTACCGGGTACTATATCCACGTCTGTTGTCACCTCTGCCGAGCTGCAACCGTTCATCACTGCTTTTACCGTGTAGGTACCTTCGTTGGCCATATCTACGGGTTCTATCACCGGGTTCTGCGCTACACTGGTAAAGCCGTCCGGGCCCGTCCATTCGTAGCCCGTACCGGGAGTAGTGCTATTGGCGTTCAGTATCAGCTTACCGCCTTCGCATAGCGGGCCGTTATTACCTGCTGCGGGTGTGGCGGGGGTCTGGTTTACCACCACTGTAGTACTTACTGCTGCACTGTTACAGCCGCTTGCCGTTGCTTTAACGGTATATACACCTGCATCGCTTAATGCCGCCGGACTGATGGATGGATTTTGCAGCAGGCTGCTATAGCCACCGGGGCCCGTCCATTCATAACCCACACCGGGTGTGGTACTGCTCGCTGTCAGATCAAGGCTGTTGCCGGTGCATACAGGGCTGTTGCTACCTATGGTGGGGGTAGCGGGTAGGTTCACCACCGTAGCCGTAAAAGTATCCTTGGCTTTGCATTGTGTATTAGGGTCGGTAACGGTTACTATATAGTCGCCACTATTGGCTGTGGTGGCGGGATTGATAGATGGATTTTGAGCAACGCTGCTGTAAGACGCAGGACCCGTCCAGCCATAGCTGAAAGTGCCGCTATTGCCGGGGGTGGCGGTCAATACCAGTGCATTGCCCGCGCAGGTAAGGGCATTGCCACCGGCCACTACGCTTACAGGCGATGATTTCACGCGGATGCTCACTCCGTTATCTTCGCTGGTGCGCACGGCGTTAGTACTTACTACACGTATGCGGTACGTGCTGCTGGGTGTAGTTGTGGCAGGTATTTTACAGCCTACTACCCCATCGCCCGCGGCGGTGACGGAAGCAGAGCCAATCACATTAGGCGTACCCCCGAAGCCACCGCCTGCGTTCGATAATTCAACATTCAGTACATTGCCGCTGCGAAAAGGTGCATAAGCGAAATAATGCACATACAGGCTATCGCCCTGGCAAAGGGAAGTATCGGTATAGGGTTGCTTTATTTCCACCGCCGTATCGGCGTACATAAAGGCAAAAAGCACACCGGAACCGTTGTAAGTACTGCTGCTGTATAAAGGCATACATATATCCAGGGTACTAATACCGGTACTACTATTTATATCGATACGTGGCGTACGGGCAATGGGCCCTTTATTTAAGGCCGTAAGCCCGCCACGGTTGTCTATACCAAATGTATCGTTTAAAACTGGGGAATTAACACAGTCATCAAAAGTAAGATTGCCTGATGTAAGCACATACCGGTTACCATTTATTTTAAAATAGATAGAATCGCCCAAAGGGCCACCCTGCGATGCATCGCGGTTATCAAGCGCCCTGCAAAGGAACCGTACCGTATATACCGGAGATGAAAAACTAAAACGCAATGCTGAAGAATCTCGGTTCAGACTACCATCCACCGGGGCGATCTCATATTCTCCATTGCTGTAACAGAATAAAGGATAAGTATTTGGTGTCCTGAAAGCATTACCATACGGATTACTTACCGTAACCGTTATACCGGCCTGGGTCAGGCTGTTGCCCACTGTAGCGTTTACACCGTAATAGATAGGCTGCGAAAGGGCTATATGGCCGCACAGCAACAGCATAAATAGGTAGAGATATTTTTTCATGATAGATACCGGAAATATAGCGACTAATATAAAATAAAATTACCAAAAAACTTAATAATAAGATACAACTGCTATGCTTGACTTATTAATATTTAATGAGTTATTTTATGCTATATAATATTCCTTAAACCATAATTACAAACTAAATGAAAACAAAAAACCTGATCGCACGCCTGTCGGCGTGCCTGGCCCTTGGCCTCCTATCGCACAACCTGCAAGCACAACCTCCCATCGTTTATCCGGCTACTATGCCCGATCTGAATGCCGGCAGGCCCACCAACCCGCAAAACCTGAACTGCGACATGATACAGTTTGTGTTGGGCAGCAACCAGAATACGTTCTCTGCCATTGTTTGGGATAATTACCCCGTATCCGGTACACCCAGCGTCAGCATCAAGCTCGATTTTCGTGGTTATACCGGTGGCGGCATCTCATCACCGGTTGCAATACCCCTTGCCAACGCAGCGCGGCCAGACGTAGCTATAGGTATTACAGGCAGCCAGATTTACCTGGGGGTCACCTACGAACGTAACAAGCTGGCCATGCTGAATGTGTACCCGGTAACCTTCACTACTTCGCCTTACAATGTAAGCCTGGGCGCACCGGTGGTTTGCACCTTATCCAGCACGGGCACAACAGCAACCTGGCCGCATATAGATGCCTGGATTAATCCTCCAGGTGTTGCACCATACAGCTGTTACCAAATACCCGATTTCGTTACTACCTGGCAAGAGCTGAGTGGAGGTGTGTATAATTTAAAAGCTGCTACGAGGACCTTCGCTGCTCCTCTAACTCCCGGCACCGTTAATATGATACCCACTAACGCTACCGATATTGTAAATTCAGACGTGTCGGCACGGGTAGATTACAATACTGTCACTTTTTCAAGAATAACATATATGAGCGTGGTCTATACTAAAAATAATGGTAGTTTAAAAGACCTGTATGCTTCCACAGGTCAACCTATATTAACATCAACCCCAACTACGTTAGAGACTGCCCAGAAACTGGAAGCCCCACGTATAGAATCGCGCAACTACTTACCTACCGGTTATAGCGCAGCTACCTGGATGGCGGTATGCCCTAAGCTGAATGGCAGCAGCGGCCTGCGCGAAATAAGGCAGTATGACAATAACGGTGGCGCGCAAAATGTATCGGCAACCTTTGGTGCTACCGATGATTATAGCAATGCAGCCATATCGGGCACATCGGGCGAGCCATTTTATGGTAGCAGTGTCTGGTATCATGTACATGGTATTATTGCCAATGGCGTTGGTAATACCAGGGTTAAAATGACACCGATTACTTTTACCGGTGGCCCCGGCACTTTAGCACCGAGCTATCTTGAAGTAAACCAGACGCCAATGACCGCTGCCAGCCCCGGTACTATTGTGGCAGCATCAGGTAGTAGCTCCACAGGCACGCATCAGTTGGCTGCCTGGTACGATCCTACTATGGCAATACCATCAATCATGTACAAAATATCATACGATTCCTCAAGCTCGCCACACTTCCGTGCTACCGGTGTTAGCAATGTAACCACGGCAGGTTTGGTAACTTTATACCCTAACCCTACCAATGGCGATATAATGCTAAGCGGCATAGAAAAAGCAGACTATATAGTTATGGATGCTATAGGGCGCCAGGTAAGCAGTGGTATTGCCCTGCCCGGTAACCCTATACAAACCGCATGGTTGCCGGCCGGCAACTATTTCCTGAAAGTTTCAGAAAATGGCCGGCAGGAAACACTACGCTTTGTAAAACAATAACTAAATCCACTATCAACATATTTTAAAACCTTAAGGAATATTATATACAGACAGCACCTATCCGGGTGCTGTTTTGTTTCCAATTCTTTTAAATTTAAATGTTTAATAATAGCAGGCTATTGCAATTAGCTATTCCATTATCTATCTTTAAATCATTAACATTTCATTAACCTAAAAATCCAAATTATGAAAAACAAAATTTTAAGTTCATTAGCGCTTCTATGCCTGTTTGTTACATACAACCCATATAAAAGTTCAGGCCAAATATATGCGGCTATGAACCCGGATATAAAATCAGTGGGTGTTACCACTGGTGCAATTGTTTCAACTGTTAATACCGATATGATAGAATTTGTAGAACCTATAAGCGGTACAACTCAAACGCTGACGGTTGTTACCTGGGATGAAATAGTTTCCGGAATAAGTACATGCCACTTACAAATGGAAAGTAGTTTAGGCGCTCCTGTTTCTGTCACATTGCCTAAAAACAAGAGTACACATCCTGATGTTGTAATATCCTGGGTGAATAATTACCAGATTTATATTGGTGTTATTTATGAAAATAATGGCACGATAGGGCTAGCATCTTATTTATATGATTTAACCCTTCCTTTCATAAGCCTTAGCCTTGCTCAAGACAATGTTATATCTACCGGTGTCGATAATAAAAACCCGCATATTGATATGCACGCTGTATATGGATCAAATTTATCAGGTTTTCGCTTACTTAGGTATTATGCGGCAGTTTGGCAACAAGGTACGGGCACATACGGTATACTTAAAGGCTGCTGGGGAGATTTGCCTGTTGCAAGCAACTTAGGTAATTTAGGCTTTAATATTGGTGCTTACAGTGGCGCAATAGCACGAAATCCTGACATATCATGCTACTCTACCGTCACAGCCGACAATATTGCCGTAATTTTTGAAAAAAGCGGCGGTGATCTGGTTGTGATAACTCAAGATAAGATGAATCCTTCAGGTCCGGTTGGCACTACGATAAATAGTGCTGGCACTTATGGGGCTCCCCGTATTGAGTCGCAAAGCCACCCTGTTTTGTCAGGTAGCCAATGGCAGGCAATATGCCCTGTTTTAAGTGGTACAGTTTATCAGGCACGCATGTATGGCAATGGAATAGCTATGTTTAATATGTCAGCCGGTATAAATACTACTCCAAGCTATTCGCAGGTAGCTATCTCGGGTGGTAGCGGTGGAGGATTAGGTTCTGGTTTTTTTAGTGATAATTACGTCGCTTCGACACGGCCTGATGCAACTTCTGATGCTAATTATGTGTACGATAACATACGGGCTAGTTCTGGTACTACCAGCACTGGTTACTTTGAAACTAACATGACAGCTATGGGTACCGCCCCATCTTTGCCCCTGGCAGTAGGAAGCTCAAGCAATAGCGGAAATTATTTAATAAGTGCCTGGTATAACCCGCTTGCTACACCCCGTGATATTTATTATAAAGTAACAGGTATGCCCTTATCTTTCAGATCAACCGGAGTAAATGAAGTTTCAGGAAATGGTAATATTAAACTTTATCCTAACCCTGCCGATAATGCCATAACTGTAGAAGGCATTAAAGAAGCTAATTATAATGTAATAGATATGGCAGGCCGTACAATGCTTACAGGTTGGGCAAATGGCACAACAAGCATCAGCATCAGCAGCCTTGCTGCAGGCAATTACGTACTGCAACTGAATGAAGCAGGTACTGTAAGTGCCCGTCGCTTCACTAAACAATAAACATTAATCCACATCACAAAAAACAAACGGTTATACGAAATGTTAATACAGGCAGCACCTATCCGGGTGCTGCTTTGTTTTATAGCTATTCGCATCTTGCCAATAATTGCGTATATTTGTTATGAACAATAATACATATAAAACTCTGTATATGTTGTTCAATTTTGCTAAGAAATGAAAAATATGATAAACATCATTTCAACCCTAAAAACAAAAACAGCAAAGGCTTCCAACCCCCAACTGCCGCACAGATTTTTTTTATTTTTTATTTTTTCAACAAAATTGAACAACGTATAAAATTTAATAAATATGAAAACCTTAACCTTGTTACAATTGCCTTCAGCAGATAAGCCTATTTTAGCTCTACATATAAATTTTTGATTAGAAAAATGGCACTCTTCACAAAACTCGGTAAATACAGCAGCATGGCCTTATTGTTAATGCGCCTGGGCATCGGCGTCATGATGGTACTTCATGGCTACCCTAAAATAATGGGTGGCCCCGATAAATGGGGTGCATTAGGTGCAAATATGTCGGTTTTTGGTATGAAGTCTTACCCTGAAATATGGGGCTTCCTGGGTGCGCTGTCCGAATCGCTGGGAGGTATACTGCTCGTGCTGGGCCTGTTCTTCCGCCCCGCCTGTTTCTTCTTATTATGCACTATGATTGTAGCCGCCGGTCATCACTTTGCAGCGGGCGAAAGCATTATGGATGCATCGCATGCTATAGAACTGGGCTTTGTATTCCTGGGGTTATTCATACTTGGGCCCGGTAAGTACTCTATTGATAAATCTTAAAGCGTTA
>CAMLFX010000126.1 GCA_946479435.1 uncultured Sphingobacteriales bacterium
GGCCATGCAATTGCAGATACCCGTCATCGCCCTCTCGCAACTGAACCGCGAGAGCGAGCACCGCAACAACAAGCGCCCCACACTCGCCGACCTGCGCGAAAGCGGCGCCATAGAGCAAGACGCCGATATAGTATTGCTGCTGCACCGCGACCACCGCAGCGGCATACTCACCGATAGCACCGGTCATTGTACAAGCAAACAGGCAGATCTCTTCGTAGCCAAATGGCGCAACGGCATCACCCACGATGTAAAACTTCACTTCAACCCCGCGCTGATGTTGTTTAGCGGGTAAGCTTTGCAGCGGGCTTGGGTGCTGCTATTGAAAGACTGTTGCGTCGCACTCTTCAGGGTTCGGGGTGCTTTTCCAAATTTTTACATATGGCAATAAAATTGTCCAACCATTTGCATATCCATTTAGCTCTGTCTAAATAAGTTGTGAGTATTAATTTTAAAGTTTTTTCGTTTTTATCTAAAAGAGCTTCTTCTTTATTCGATACATCTTTTATTACTTGTGTAAGTCTTGATGTTTCAATTTCTTTTCCTAATAAATCAAGTGATGAACTATCAAATTTTAAAGAATGGATGAGCCAGTCATGCAAGAGTTCTTTTATTTCTTCGGGAATAGTAATTGCACTATACGATAAGATGAATTTTGTATCATTAGTTACTTGTTTTATATCATCGATAAACTTCTCATAAACTTTTTGACTATTAGTGTGAGGAACATATCTATCATACAGATGGTGTAAATTTCCGATTGAAATTGAATTAAAGCTATGTTCAAATTGTCCGATTGTAGTATTATGTAAAACTTCTGTGGCTTGAGCATCATCGTAGCCAGAACGAAGAATAGATAGTATTACATTTCGCATTGAATGTGCGATCATGTTAACAATAAATGCAACGTTCTTTAATAATTGACTTTGAATGATCTCATTTTCATATTCGCCTATTGATTTCAAAAATTCTGTTTCATCTATTTTCGGAGTAGCACTACCTATAATTTTCGCAATCTCATTGAATAGTTTGCGTGCATCATCTACGTTGCTAAGCATGGCACCTTGAAACTTGTTTATCGGTACTGGCAATTTACCTGGCTCCATACCGGAATGGCAAATTGGTATTACAGGAATATTTTTTATCCATCCAGCACCTGCTTCAAAATTTATCCAGGGGCGAATAATAGATATAGGGCTACATAGCAGTATCATTAACTGGCATTCTTTTACAGACTTTTTTATTGTATCAAACCAATCTACGCCCAGCGTCAATCCTTCATCGTGAGATGATACAAATATGTTCGCACTCTTCAGAAACTTCTCATCCAAAAAGTCTTTCAATGCAATTGCAATCTTTTTCTCTTCGCCAATATGCGAAATGAATATTGTGGGTTTACTCATCGTTATGGTATAATGTATAAATCTATTCTGTTATACTGAATAATACAACCGTTAAAACACCTACATTCTACCACCCGTCATTGCGAGGAGCGCAGCGACGTGGCAATCTCGAGGTAACACGTGGTACGTAACATTCCTCATTTCGCGAGATTGCCACGCTACCGCTCGCAATGACGAGGGTAGGTATAATGAATAAGAGATTATATAACGCAACACCACACGCGTCCCGTCATTGCGAGGAGCGTAGCGACGTGGCAATCTCGAGACAACACGTGGTACGTAACCCTGTCATTTCGCGAGATTGCCACGCTATCGCTCGCAATGACGAGAGTGGGTAAATGATGAAAGAAGTTATTATTTTAGCCTAAACAAAAAAGCATGTACAAAGGCGGTACTGTTTACATCCTTACCAATCCCGATAAAACATCACTGTACGTAGGCGTTACTTCCGACCTTGTGAAGCGCATGTGGGAGCATAAGAACAAACAGTATCCTGATAGCTTCACATCTCAATATAACTGTACACTGCTTATGTATTATAACAGGTACGATGGTATTGAAGAAGCCATCGAAGTAGAAAAGAAATTAAAGAAAGGCAACAGAAAGCGGAAGGAAGCACTTATCAATGCAATGAATCCTGATTGGAAGGATTTGACTGATAGTTTAGAATATTAGCGAGATTTACCCACCGCCCGCGGCAATCTCGCGGTAACATGTGGTACGCACGCCCGTATGGTCTCGAGATTGCCACGCTATCGCTCGCAATGACGGGATGAAGAATTATTGTCGCGCTCGGCGTAGTTTCCAGACTACACTATTAACCAATCAATAACTATTGCCACCGTTAAAACACTCTTGACTTGGGGCTTAGTGAGCCGTAGTTTTAGTATTCACTTAAAAATCACAAACAATGTCAGACGATTTAACTAAAAGAAGACCTCAGGATGCTTTAAGAATAAATGTCAATGAGCCGTATGAATTAAATTGGTGGTCAAGTGAATTAGGCGTGTCCAAAGACAAAATAATTGCAGCTGTTAAAGCTGTAGGAGTTATGGTAAAGGACGTAAAAAAGCATTTAGGCATTGCTTAAGAAAAAGTTCGTACTATAAAAGCACAAAAACAAAAGGCACCCTCTCAGGTGCCTCTCGATCAATAGTTTAAAACAACGTTAGTTAATATCTAAGTCAGTACCGTTCCAGAGGACGTTACCCACGCATTGCGCGCAACCGGGTATAGAAAGAGCAGGTGGAAAGCAGGGTGGGTTGCCTACGGCTACGGAAGGGGTGGGGCCACAGGTGGTAAACCTTACTTCATAACCATCGATCATAGGCGGCATGCAACTGCAACTCGGTAATGGTACTATTGCACCGGCAGGCAGGGAGACGGTAGTGCAACTAGGTGTGCTGGCACAGGTTACAGGGTCGTAACAAAAAACGGATACATCAACAGGGCAATTTGTGTTGTTCCGGATGAACTGGGCTTTGGCACTCATGCAGCCCAATACAAGAATCGCAAGGACGATCATTTGTTTCATGGTAATAAAAATTTAAAAAGTGATAAAATGTACTGTGAAGGTATAAGGTTGTTTTGTTATATAGCCACCGTTTTTTAACTGTGGCTGATGGCATAAATTTTTTGCTAAAGCACAAATGAATAGCCCGCCCGGCGTAGTTTCTGTTTCATCCCGTCATTGCGAGGAAATAATCTCAAGGAATAAGGATACTAAAAACGTGAGATTGCTTCTCCCGCCCGTTGGCGGGATCGCAATGACGAGAGAAAATATAGTACGCGCTACCTCACCCCTAAAAATTATAAGTCCCGTTCTTAGAAGACCGTTTGGCATCGCGGCAGGCTTCTGCTATAATGATAGACCTCAAAGCATGCAGTTATTTTAAATAAAAATGAGGGTCACCTAAGTAGCCCTCATTAATTGTAATCAGGGTTTTACCTAATCGTTAATTGTAAGTACTACACCCGGGGCATTATTTGCAATACCTGAACCGTAAATTTCTTCGCCAACATCCGGGAGTATTTTCCAGATACAAAATTCTATACCTCCCGGCATTTGCACTATTTGCTGCGCTGAGCCGCCAGATGGAATATGACCAAAGTACGCAGTCTCGACATCTCCTGACTCGTTATCTTTAACAGCTACCTCGGCTTTCTGAAATCCTACAGACGATTTGTTTTTAATCGTAATAGAAATGTTATAGCTCCTAAGAGCATCAGAATTCCGTGGTTTACTTAAACTTTGGGAAAGTTCAACTTGTGCTACCTTGTCTTCAAATTGTGTGTTGTCCATAGTGTTAATTTATTTAATGTTCAAAAAATAATAATATTATTTGAACATTCATAAATATTCGAATTATTTCTTTTTTAAATGTAAGTTATCCTATAAGACCTTGATGAGCTCTTCCTACCTACCTGCCCTAAAAATTATAAGTCCCGTTCTTTGAGGACCGCTTGGCATCGCGGCAGGCTTCTGCTACCAGGGCGGTGAAGTTGATGCCGGTTGCAATGAATGAATTGCCCGATTGGTTGTTGGTCACCATCATCTCGAAGATGCCATCGTCGTTAATGTACATCTCGCAGCGGTTTACCTGCAGCAGCTCTTTTAGTTTGGTACTGTTCCTCATGGCTGGTGCAAGTTAGGGCTAAAATGGCGCACGGTATTATGTGCCTTTCGGTGTAATGTTGGCCGCAATGTGTACCTTGTAAAAAATGGTACATGAATAAGACCGGGCCAATTGTAGTTATAGAAGACGATGCCGACGACAGGGCGTTGCTGGCAATTATATTTAAGGAACTGGCTTATCCGAATGAGATTATATTTTGTGAAGACGGTGTGCAAGCACTTGAGTATATAAAGAAGGATGGTATCTACCCATTCATTATTTTATCCGATATCAACCTGCCGAAGCTGAATGGGTATGAACTGCGGAAGATGATTTATACCAATGAGGCATTGAGCGCCAAATGTATTCCCTACTTGTTCTTTTCCACTTCGGTAGATCAGCAGGCGGTGTATGATGCCTATACTATGTCGGTACAGGGCTTTTTTTTAAAGCCGCATAATTACGACCGTTTAAAGAATACCATTAGTGTAATAATCCAATACTGGAGCGAATGCTACTCGCCCAATAGCTATACATAAAGCCACGGTGCCACAGGCTAAAAGGGGGGCAACAGGCACTGTTATATTTATTTATATTAAAATGTAAATATTTTTTTGTATCTTTGTTCTTTATTAATTTAATACAAGAATCAAATGCAAGAAGGTACAGTAAAATTTTTCAATGAAACCAAAGGTTTCGGTTTCATTACACCTTCAGCAGGTGGTGCAGACATTTTCGTTCACGTTTCAGGTCTGGTTGATGAGATCCGTGAAGGCAGCAATGTGTCGTACGAAGTACAAAATGGTCAAAAAGGTTTAAATGCAACTAACGTAACCGTTATCTAGTTTATACAAGCTTATCATTTGAAAAGCTCCGCTACGTGCGGGGCTTTTTTTATGCACCTGAAGCAGGCTTATTGAGGTACCTGGCACAAGCTCCAGTATTCAATAATGCTGCGCAGCAGGTGCTCCAGCTCTTTGTAGCTGGATGGTTTTAAAAAGTACCCTTGTATGGGCAGCGAAAAAGCCTTCCTGATATTACGCTCTGATACAGAGCTTGAATAGAAAATATAGGGTATGGTTGTAAGTGAAAGGTTATTATCTGCTAACATGGCATCCCTGACCTCAAAACCATCCATAGCAGGCAGGCTGACATCGGACAGCACAAGAAACGGCCTGACCTCGCCTTTACGAATATATTCCAGGAATAAGGTGCCCGATTTAAAGAATATGACCTCATTAGGGCAGCCGATCTTGGCAAAAGTATCCCTAAGTGCATCCTGGTCGTCGGTATCGTCTTCTATAATCAGTATCGGGCCGTTTTTGTTCATACCCCTTAGTATGCCAAAATCATTCCCTGAGCCTATATCTATGGTTTTCCCTTTCCGGGTGGTTTGTTTAAAGCTGTGTGCCCCGCGTAGTGGGAAATTATGCCCGTACTATATAAAAATAGCCCCTCGCAACGGAGAGGCTATTGATAATTGTCGCAATAGGGTGTTATCGCTGTATGCTCAGCTTTATGACCCGGCTGCTGCCACCGGCACTTAGCTTCAGTATGTAGTTGCCTGCAGGCAGGTTGCTTGTATTTACTTTGTGCTGTATGGTACCTGCAATGGCTGTTATGTTTTCAGCCAATACTTTTTGGCCCATTGTGTTGTACACTTCCAGCTGCACAGTATTAGCATTGTTTAATTTGCCTGATATATTGAACTCGTTTTGTGCGGGGTTAGGGTAGGTAGTAATGCCGCTCAGCAGTTCGTTATTATCAACAGCCAGGGTAGCGCCCCACAGGTAGCTGTATATTTTATATACCTCTGCGTTCGATAAGCCGCGGTTAAAAAGTGCTACCTCATCCATAGCGCCGTTGAACAGGTATTCGTAGCCCGGCCTGCCGTGCTTACCAAGTAATAGCGGGTTGGTATTGGTACCTATGTTGCCCGTTAGCGGGTAAGTAGCTATAGGGCTTATGCTTTCCAGTTTTAGCAACGGATCCATAACGGCTTGGTACATATTTATAGCATCGCCGTTGTAAGAGGCCGCTACAAAGTACCATTGGCTATCGGTAACGCGGGTTGCTGGTGCATCCTGGTACATGGTAGATCCAAAGCCGGCCTGTAGCTGTTCCAGCGTCGAGTCGAAAGCGCTGCAATCTCCGCCATCGTTTGTATTGTCTGAAAAGCGCATGTAGTAAGCACCCGGGGTAGGGTCGTCGTAAGCTTTGTCAAGAATATCAGTGCCCTGGCACTCGTAGCGCCAAAAGCCATACATGTTTACCAGTGCTACCATGGTTATCTGGGCATCAGTTTCAAGAAGTGCAGATGTAGGTATCTCAACATAACTGCTCGTGCCATCGAATACCATTGCCTTATTGGGCCTGTTACGAAAATCTGTTGTACGGGTGAGGTTAACAACAGTGCTGCTGTGGTTCATATTGCCACTCACATCGGCCACTGTGGTAATGGCAGCTGTGCCGGTGGTATTGAAGTCGTAACGGGCAATAAGGTTGGTAATGTTACCGGGGTACAGGGTTTGTGCCTGCGCGGCCAGGCCGCCTAATAAGGCAACTGATAGGGTCAATAGTTTTTTCATTTACAAAGTTTTGATAAAGATATATATATACAACCATTATACTAATACATGGTTGGATTTTACGCCGTATTTCACAAAAACATACTGTAATGAACCTTTTACACCTAACACATAATCGCAA
>CAMLFX010000127.1 GCA_946479435.1 uncultured Sphingobacteriales bacterium
CGTTTAAAAAGTGCTTATGATCCCAACAATGGTTTTCCTCTGCCAACACCCAATGTGCCTTATAACAACTGGCAAGGTACCAAGCAATGGTGGCAGATACACGAACCTATCACTTTTGTACAAGGCAGCAATTTCAACCCGTGGACTTACCCCGATGGTTATTATTCGGTGCGGCAACTGTACGGAACACTGATAGGGCAGGCAATGGCGATACTCACCAATTACCCCATGTATTTCGCGCATGAGTTTGAAGATGGTATGTGGGACTGGTTTCATTGGATAGACGACCCCAACCGCAACCCGAAGATGAACCAGAACTGGAGCCTGAAGATGGAGTTGTGCTGTGATGATGTGGCAGACCTGGGTGTGAAAGATGATGCAGCAGGCATTATACTGGGACAGAAAATAAAGCTGCCCGCCAAATACTATGGCGATGGCGTGATAAAAGAAATAACCCTTAGCTACGATCCTAAAAACGATAAGGGCGCTTATATAGAACTAAAAGGAACTAACTGATGCAATGGTTTGAAAGTAAATACGACCTGCAATACTACAACCAGCCCGAAGGCGTGGAATGCTATTGCGAAGCCCTGGTAAAGCCAGCCGATATGATGCTGCAAGGCATGCTGCCACCTGTGCCCGGCAACAGCTATACCATGCATATAGATGTGTATAGCGCCGATGGCAATACTTTTTACGAAAGCGCCACATCGTACTTTAAATATTTTTTTGGCAGCATACCCGATGGGCGCAGGTATTTCAACGCGCAGCTGAAAAGCTATTCGCCTGCCATGTGCCTGCATGAGTGCTATGTGCTGAATGTGTATGTTACCAACGCTGCGGGTGGGCAGGTATTCAACCAATGGACGGAGCGCTACTGCATTGCCGACTGCTGCGATGAAGTGACCGGCATCACCTTCACTCAAACCGATGTAACCGCGCCCTACAGGCCCGCGCCATTTATACTGGGCAATGGTGGCCCTGTTACGCCCACCACACCTGTTACGCCAACAGGGCCGGTAACGCCATCTACACCGCCAAGGGGCCCTGTAAGCAATTGCGGTGATGCCTATATCACCGTCACCAGCTGGTTCGATTGCTATGATAAATTCACGGGCGATTACTACGGCGATCCTAAAGATGTGTACAGCGGCAGCGCTTTTCAGTACAGGAAGATCACCAATATAAAAGGCCTGGTACGCACACTGCCCCGCGAAATAAAACGCGAGTACAGCGTGAACTGTCGCTTGCAAAGAGTAGAAAGCACTACGCAATACCAGCTTATAGGCTTCAACATATTTGCGGGCTGGAAGATGCGCGAACTGGAAGACCAGCTACACGCCAGCCATATAGTGGTAAACAATTATTACAACATAAACCGTAGTGTGGAATATGCGGGCGGTACGGCTTTCGGTTTGGTACAGGTAGGGTACAACTGCACGCCTATGTACAAGCTGGATGCTACGCTGAATGACTGCACCATGACGCAGATATTTGGCTGCGGCGATGCGTGCAATACAGAAGGCAGCGCGCCTATGGGTATAGTAGTACCCGCAATGCAGGGTGCAATGCAGTACTACGATGAAAATAAGAACTACCTGGGCACTACTGCTGAAGAGCTGATCAACTACTACGCTACACGCCCCGGTGTGGAGAACGTGGAGGTGCTGAACGCTGAAGATTATGACTGCAATTTCGAAACGGCCTTCATTGTATATGGCACTGAATACATACCTACCTCGGTATATGTAAATGGCATACGTCCGCGCAACCGTGTCTTCGGGCAAAGCGTGGCGGCCATGAATGATTTGTGCAGGCTGATAAAGCCCGCCTGTGCTACGCCATACATAGGTGCGGTGTATATGGAAGATGTTGTGTGTGCAACGCCAGTTATTGGTACCCTATTCATGGAAACATATCCTCAAGAAACATTGTACCTCGCAAGCCTGGGCAATTGGGAGCTGATAGAAGCTGAAAGCCTGGCCACAAGATCGCAGAACGTAGTGGTGCTGAAGTTTGATGTATTTAGTGAAGACTATACCTTCGATAGCGCCGACCCTGAAGCTGAGCTACCTTTTGTAAGCGACGATGTAGCATACATAAGTGCCGCTGGCTGGCCAAAAGCAACCATAACATTCAGCCATGCTAATAACGATAGCATACCTGTTGATGGCCTGCTGATCATCAACACCAATGGCCGCATTAACTACTCAGGCCCTGCAACCACTGCCGATCTTATCGGCAGCCATATTCAAATAACCAATATCATATACACTTTATAACCATGGCAAAGAGAATAACCATACCCATAACCGACCACAACACCAGTGGCGTATGCACACAGTACTACCAGGTGGAGTACAAGATAAACGGCGAAGCGGGCTACAGCTTTTCGCAAACAATGTTTGCCAGCCCTATAGTGCTGGATAATATGCTGGAAAGTACGATATACGATGTGCGCATAACCCGCGTGTGTTGCGATAATGTAAGCAGTACACCCGCAACATTTACTATTGATACTACCGACCCTGAAGACCCTGTTGACCTGGCGGCGCCTACCAACTTTAGCGCCGTGCAAAGTGGTGGTGATGCCGTCCTGAACTGGGATGATATGGGTAGCGCTGATAGCTACGAGCTGCAACGCGCTGCCAATAGCGGTTTCACAACGGCACTCGCCACTGTGTATATTGGTGCTACCAGTGGCTATACTAATACAGGGCTTGCGGGTGGCACTTATTACTACCGTGTGCGCAGTTTGCTTACGGGCAATCCTCCCGGCGCATGGGCTACTACTAACCTTACATTGACATAATAATACTATGGCCAGTCTTACTATCACCATCAACACACCGGCGCTTACCGCCGGGCAATATTTTAAAGAACGCCACAGGCAATTACCATCGGGCGGGTGGAGCAGTGTAACCAATAGAAGCAACGCGTCTTTTACAATCACGGGCCTTACACACGGCGACTACCAGTTTGAATTTATACTGGTGAAAGCCGATGGCGCCAACTGCCAGTCGAAATACTACACCTACACCGTAACCGAAGCGCAGGAATTTGAGTGTATAGAATTTACCGTAACACAGCTTGCCAACCCCGATAAGCTGAAAGTGGAATATACATTGCCGGTGGGTTATACACCGCCATCGTGTGGTTATACATTAGGCTACCGTATAGGCGGTACGGGTGGCTTTGCCAGTACACGCTACAGCACCTTGCCTGCAAGCCCTTTCTACGTGCCGTTGCCTTTGGGCGGGCAAGACCTGGATGTGCGCATTACTGCCGACCAGTGTGAAGCCGCCAAAATATGCTACGATGATACAGTGCCTGCGCCTGAAGTGCCTCACTGTACGCCTATGGGTAATTTTATATTCACCATTACACCGCTTGAAGGCAATAACCAGTATGGCAACCGCACATTCAGATGTACGCTTACAGGTACGCAATCCAGCACGCCAACCACTGCTATGACCCTATACTTAAAGCAAACCAATGTTATCAGCCCCGCTACGTTCTGGACGAATACCCTTACGTTTACCGGCTTACCCACAGTGGGCTTCAGTATATCGTTCAACCTGACCTTCAACCATAGCGTAGGCATTGTACCGCAGTATAACTGGGATGCCTCTTTTGTAGATGCATGTGGTTTCAATCAACTGATACAGTTACATTATCCTTAAAAAATGTTTTATAAAAACATAAATAAATAGTATTTTTGCAATAGATAATTTCCTGCCTCATAGCCTGCCCCGGCTATTTAAAACAACAGGGCTTGCAGGCGCTACGCCTAAAGAATTACCAAGATTTTTTTAACCTGATTAAATGCTATCACTATGGCTTTTTGCCCCGCTGACTGCGCCAGCTTTACCCTGATCGATAACCCGACGGCGGGTTGCGACCTGAAAACGCGCAGACGTAATGTAGATAAGATAGGTTTCTTTCCTTGCTCGCTCGATCTGCCTGCACCGCTTACCTGCATCAACCTTGAACCATTGATCACTGCGAAGTCGATCGTGTTCTCCAGCTCGCTGGCGAATGTAGAGTTCCAGGATCCGCAGTTTGAAGAATTGCAGATAGCCGATTGCCGCCCCGCTGAGCGTATCATCACCAACCGCACCGTTACTTTTCAAGACCGTATAGCGGTAGAGATACCTGCGGTGATAGGCCCGCCTGCTGTGGACGCCAATCCTTTCTACGATTATGATTTCTGGAAAGACAAACGCACCAAACGCGCACTGATGCGCTATATGTTCGTGTTTTGCGATGGCAGCATCGTGATACCAAAAGATGAGAACGGCAGGCCGATGGCTGCTTCGTTCGATGTATTCCTTTCTTACGAAAGGCAAGGTTCGGGTGGCAACTCTTATATCCTGGAGATAAAGAAAGGCCAGCTCGACTTTAAAGGCGATCCATTGGATTTCAACGTACCTGCGCTGGACGCATCAACCTGCGAATTCAGCATCTAGGCGCTGCCTAAGTCAAAAATCAAGATTCAAAGTCAAAAATTGAATTCTGATTGGAGACTGGAAAAATAAAACACAAAGAATAGCCGGATACATATCTCCACTCTATCATACAAGATCATGTTAGTCCCGCTATTCTTTGTTATATCTCTTTTTAGCTTTTTGAATGTTGACTTTTTGAATTTAACAATATGCAATTGACCCAAGTGCTAGCCTTGCTGAATAAAAAGGCGAAACTAAAACCCGAGCTTACCGAAATGCTGCAACGCTGGCGCGATGTGTATTATGGCATCAGCCTGCATACTACGGGTGCCTGCCCAAGGTTTAGAGATGCGGCTACCGGCAGGCTGGTAACACCATCGGGCTACTTCGGCGCGGCCTACCAATACCTGTTCGATAATTACCTGATGAGCCGCCATCCCCGCGAAAGCGAAGCTACCCGCCACTGGCGTATGAGCCAGTACAGGCCGCTGACCAAAGCACCCTTCGGGCAGATAACTGAGATTGTAACAGGCGCCATATTTCAGGATGCCAACTATACAATAGAAATGCAAAGCCCTGAAGACAACGCCTTTATATGGGGCAATAATTTTTCGGGCTACGATGTAGCGGGCTATTTCGCCAATATTGGCTACCGCAACATGGTAGAAGACCCTAACGGGGTGTTTCTGCGTATGCCTTGCCCTGAACAAAATAGCGACAAGCTGGAGGTGGATATATGGTTCATCAATACAAAAGATATTTTCCTGCTAACGGAAGACGATGTTGTTTTCGGCCATGCAGGCTATACCTGGTGGGTGGATAAGCAAAATATATGGCGCATTAGCTACAACGCGCAGCAGCGCCAATACTATATAGCCCCTGAAGATAAGGAAGGCTACTATGCCCACATGCTGGGCAGGCTGCCCCTGAGCATAGCCGGTGGCGAATGGAATACGCAAGGCTATTACGATAGCTACTACAGCAAAGCAAAAGCCGCGGCCGATGATTTTGTAAGCAGCTACTCGGCAGCGCAACTGGTAGATAAAGAAGCGTCGCACCCGTTTATAGTAGAGGCAGCAACCGACTGTGCCGAATGCCTGGGCAGGGGAGAAGTGCAGCGCACCTGCGATGAATGCCCCGGTGGTGTAGAGCTGGTGCATTGCAGCACTTGTGGCGGCAGCGGGCAAATAAGTCGTAACCCCGGTCAGCACATAATAATACCGCAGGAGCAGATAAAAGACGGCAGCCCTATACAGATCATTAACCCCGATATCACCATCAACGCGCACCACCGCGATGTGTGCAAGCAAATAATGGAGCTGATAACGGAAGCCCTGCACCTGCAAAAAGTAGATGCCGCGCAAAGTGGCACTGCTAAAGCTATAGACCAGGAGCGGCTGTATAAGTTCATCAGCAATATCAGCAACCACATTTTCGATAAGCTGATATACGACACGCTGAAAGATATTGTTGCCTACCGAAATGTAGCCGTGAAAGATGGTATGCTGTACCCCGCGCAATACGATTTTACATTGGTGAAACCATCGCAGTTCCGCATCAAAACCTCGGCCGACCTGCTGCAAGAGTACAGCGATGCCAGCAATGCGGGTCTGCCGCTTTTCATACGCCAACGCATGGCGCTCGACTATGTGGACAAGCAATATAGCGGCGACGCACTGATGAAGAAAAAAGCGCAACTGCTTACTATGCTTGATGTTACAAGCTTTGTGCATAGCAATGAATTGCCTGCCGATGATGTTTTACACGCGCACCACTTGCTGCTGCGTATAGATAATATGATTGCTGAAAAAGGTGCTAAATGGTTTGTGGAGGCAGATATCAGTGCTTTGCAAACGGCGTTGTCGGCGTAATTTGGGAATATTAACATGGCAATAACTAAATAGGGTGATGATAATCATATTGGCTTGCCATATATGTACGTTATATTTGTGTCAGATTCATCCACTATCTCAATAAAAGCGGCCATGCTTCAATTTGCAGTCGCCATTGTGTTTCCAGAAGCCGGAGTAAAAGACATTGTGTCGTCGGCAATGAAAAGCAATGTGCACATCATCGATAAAGAAAATTACGATCCTGACAAGGATTATATTGCTTACAGCGCCAGCTACGAGCCGTATGTAAATGGTAGCAAGATATTGCTGCTATTCATTTTTCCGCAGGAGGAATATATACTGGCCGATACGGAGGACCATCTTATGGAGGCCGCAACCAAGATCAGCCAGCTAAGGCAATCGGCGTTGAATTAGGG
>CAMLFX010000128.1 GCA_946479435.1 uncultured Sphingobacteriales bacterium
ATCTCTTCAGGTAATTGTTCCAGCAATGTAGCAAACTGTTCCACATCTGCCCAGTATTTATTCAGCAATGCTTCCCAGGCCTGTTGTGTTTTTATTTCAGGGTGGTGAAAGCTATACTCATCTTTACCGTTCAGCGGCCCGCCCTGCAGCACTTTCAGCACAATATCCAGGTAGTAGTACATGTGGTAGGTAAGGGTAAGTATGCTGTTCACGTCGCGCACCTTAGCATTGGCTTCCTCGTGGCTTACATCAGCAAGCGTGTCTTTCAGGTTCACGCAGGTCCAGTTGCCACCGAAGTGTACATCGCGAAAGTGTTTGGCCATTTGTTGCGGCAGTGTCATCAGTTGCTGCGTTTTAACCCACGTTTCATAAAAGCAACCAGCATGATGCCTATACCTACACCTACCATTGCACCTTTATAAGTATCGGGCAGTTCAGGATAAAAATGGCCAATGATCTGTGCAGCTACACTTATAAGCAAGCCCACCGAAAGTATAACGAGGGTCTTTTTATTCAGTTTGCTCATGGTTGTTTTTACTGAATACAAAGCTAAAATATATTCTGTGATAAAAACACAGGTTACGTACCCACTTTCAGCCAGCCTGTTATGCTCATACGCGGCTTGTTGGTCAGCAGTACTTCGTGCGCCAGTTCCTGGCTTTTAAAAAACACGCTTTTCCCATTTACAGGCGCTATGTTTTGAACATCGCCATCCGCATGGTGTATGCATAGTTCGCCGCCATCGCCCTGCTGCCAGCCCTCATTCAGGTAAATGATCATGGAGTATTTGCGGCTGTTGTTATTGCGAAACTGGTCGATATGTTTCTTATAATAGCTGCCCGTGTCGTAAAGGGTATAATGAAATTCATAACCGGTAATACCCGTATAGCAGGTACTGTTCAAATGCGCTACAAAGGCGTCCATTCGCCCGAAGAATTCATTTTCAAAGGGGTCGTTATGCTTCTTGTCCAGCCAATAGATCCTGTCACCCCTTAAAAGCGTATTGAATGCAACTGCCGCGCTATTGCCAGTGCCCGCCTGTAACAGTAGCTTATCGTTATGCATGCGCATGAGGTTCGCTTTCAGGTTATCGGACAACGTAGGGCTCAAAAAGTTATCTGCTATACCCACATTATTGTCGATATAGCTGTTCAAAAGGGCATCGAAAGATGTATGCAAGTAAAAAGGAGGTATTAGTACCCGTGAAAGCTGATTGCTATGGCCAAATGTATATAATAAACTAACCATGGCAAATTCATTTTATGCTACTGCCATAATCTGTTCTTCGCTAAACCCGCAGGTATAAGACGTATTTGATTTCCTTAATTTTGCAATATGGATAGCAGGCTTATTCAACGGTCAGATTTTAGCGCAGAGCTAAAGCTTAAAGGCTTTAAAGTGTACGAAGTAGATTGCACCAGCAATATTGTGCGCACCTACAACCGTAAAGATTTCTATAAGATATGCCTGAATATTGGCACTAATATTATTCACTATGCCGACAGAACTTACGAAACCGAAGGGCCTATACTTTTCTTTGGCAACCCGCACATACCTTATTCCTGGGAGATAGTTTCCTCCTCTTACAGCGGTTTTGCCTGCCTCTTTACCGACGATTTCCTGAAGCTGAGCGAGCGCTCGGAAAGCCTACAACAGTCGCCATTATTTAAAATTGGTGGTACACCTATCCTCAATCTTGATAATGACCAAACTGCCTTTATCATCACCCTGTTCAGGAAAATGATTGCCGAGCAGGAAACCAACTACACCTACAAAGACGACCTGATACGCAATTACATCAATGTATTGATACACGAGGCGATGAAGATACAGCCGTCCGATAATTACTCGCAACACAAGAACGCCTCTTCGCGCATCACCTCCGTATTTTTCGATCTGCTGGAACGCCAGTTTCCCATTGAGAACACGGAACACCCGCTTCAATTAAAAACCGCTCAGGATTTCGCACAAAGCCTTTCCATACACGTCAATCACCTGAACCGTGCTGTAAAGGAAGTAACAGGCAAACCTACTACCGCCCATATATCGGAGCGGATAATTACCGAAGCAAGGGCATTGTTGCAACATACCGACTGGAGCGTGGCCGATATAGCCTACTCTCTTGGTTTTGAATATCCTACCTATTTCAACAATTATTTCAAACGAATGACAGGCACTACCCCAAAACTACTCAGGGCTTAGATTGTTTGATTTTCTTAACAATTGGTTTGATAATTATTAGCAGCAACGTTACCTGCAAGGCTACCTTTGCTGTGTACTATTATTAATGAACCCGCTTTGCGCAGGCAAGGTATGTAAGCATCTCAAAACAAACATGAAAAAGAGAACACTGGGGAAAAGCAATTTAGAAGTATCGGCCATAGGGCTGGGCTGTATGGGCATGAGCTTTGCCTATGGGCAGCCTAAGGATAAAAAAGGAATGATAGCACTGCTGCGTGCAGCGGTAGAAAAAGGTGTCACCTTTTTCGATACGGCTGAAGTATATGGCCCCTTTACAAACGAAGAACTGGTAGGTGAAGCCCTGGCGCCACTGCGCAATAAAGTGGTCATAGCTACAAAGTTTGGCTTTAAAGAAGCCGGGCCTGGCAGGTGGTCAGACCTCGATAGCCGCCCCGAACATATCAGGCAGGTTGCAGAAGCATCGCTTAAGCGGTTGAAGACGGATGTGATAGACTTGTTATACCAGCACCGTGTTGATCCTAACGTACCTATTGAAGATGTAGCCGGTACCGTAAAAGACCTGATACAGGAAGGCAAGGTAAAACACTTCGGCCTGTCGGAAGCGGGTGCGCAAACCATACGCCGCGCACATGCAGTACAGCCGGTTACCGCATTGCAAAGTGAATATTCACTATGGCACCGAAAACCAGAAGCTGAGATAATACCAACAATTGAAGAGCTGGGTATTGGCCTGGTGCCCTACAGCCCATTGGGCAGGGGTTTCCTTACCGGTAGCTTTGATAAGAACACTAAGTTCGATAGCAATGACTTCCGTAATTCTATTCCACGCTTCACGCCCGAGGCATTAGCCGCCAATCAAAACCTGGTCGATCTGCTGAAGCGTGTAGCCGAACAAAAGAATGCTACACCTGCACAAATAGCATTGGCATGGCTGCTGGCACAAAAACCCTGGATAGTACCTATACCGGGCACCACCAAACTAAGCCGGTTGGAAGAAAACATAGGCGCTGCTGAAGTACACCTTACAACTGACGACCTGGACAGCATTAATACAGCGCTTGAAAATATAACTGTATTTGGCAACCGCTACACCGAAGAAACAGAAAAAAAGACAGGACTATAACTTAATTGGTTCACAAAAAATAAACAGCAATAAAACAACATGTCAGCAACAAACACAAAAGCATTTGGTACTGAAGCGGCAGACGCTTCACTGCAACCAATGAATATATTGCGCAGGGAGGTAACACCAAAAGATGTAGAGATAGAAATACTCTACTGCGGTGTATGCCATTCCGATCTGCACACGGCAAGGAACGACTGGGGCGGAACTGTGTACCCCGCAATACCCGGCCATGAAATAGTAGGTAAGATAACCAAAGTGGGCAGCGAGGTAACCAAATTCAAAGTAGGCGATACCGCTGCTGTTGGCTGTATGGTTGACTCTTGCGGCGAATGCAGGAACTGCCAGCAAGACCTGGAGCAATATTGCACCAACGGCTTCACCGGTACTTACAACGGACAAGACAAGCACATGCCCGGCAAACGTACCTATGGCGGCTATTCGGAAAAAGTAGTGGTTGATGAACACTTTGTACTGAAGGTGCCGGAAAACCTTGACCTTGCCGCTGCTGCACCTTTGCTATGCGCAGGCATCACCACATGGTCGCCACTGAGGCATTGGAATGTGGGTAAGGATAGCAAAGTAGCCGTTGTGGGCTTAGGTGGCCTTGGGCACATGGCTATAAAGCTGGCTAAGGGCTTGGGGGCGCATGTTACATTATTCTCCCGTACACCCGAAAAGAAACAAGACGCTATGGACCTTGGTGCCGATCAGGTTATTATATCAACCAACGAAAACGAGATGGAGGATGCAAAAGGAGCGTTCGACCTCATTATCGATACCGTGCCTTATGTACACGACCTGAATGGTTATATAGCCACACTAAGTGCAAGTGGTACGCTGGTGCTGGTAGGTTTCTTAGGCAACCTGGAACCTATGCTGAATACCGCACCTATGGTAATTGGCCGCAAGGCTATATCAGGTTCGCTTATTGGCGGCATAGCCGAAACACAGGAAATGCTCGACTTCTGTGGCAAACATAATATCACTTCAGAAATAGAGATCATCAACATACAAGATATAAACGAAGCATACGAACGCATGCTGAAAAGCGATGTACGCTATCGTTTTGTTATCGATATGGCTTCGCTGAAAAATTAATACCGCACTATTTACCATTAAATAAGGGCCGCTAAACTGCGGCTCTTATTTTTTTAAATGCAGCGCTTATGCCTGTAGCAAAACATCCCCCTAACCTCGTTATCTTTATTTACAATACCTGATTTTATGCACGGCTATCTGGGTCAATACATCTTTCTTATACTCATTATACTAGGGCTGGTAATGCTGGCCAATAAGCTAAAGCTGGCTTACCCTATTGTGCTGGTAATAGGTGGCCTGGTGCTTAGTATTACCGCTCAGTTCTCGCATATCACCATCAAGCCCGATCTTGTATTCCTTATCTTTCTGCCACCGCTTTTGTACGAGGCTGCCTGGCAAACATCTTGGAAGGAGCTTTGGCGATGGCGGCGTATTGTTACCAGCTTCGCCTTCCCCATAGTCATCATCACATCCTGCCTTATTGCTTTTGTATCCACCGCTATTATACCCGGTTTCACCCTGGCTTTAGGCTTTTTGCTGGGCGCTATCATATCACCCCCCGATGCTATATCGGCCACTACCATTATGCGGCAGGTAAAAGTACCACGCGCTATGGTAAGCATTATTGAAGGGGAAAGCCTGCTGAACGATGCTTCTTCGCTTATTATATTCCGCTTTGCACTGGCGGCGGTTATTACTGGCCAGTTTCATTTTCAGGATGCGGCTATCAGCTTCTTGCTGGTTATTGTCATGGGTACGCTTATTGGCCTGGCAGTAGGCTGTATCGTTTACTGTATTCACCGTTACTTGCCCACTACGCCCAGTATCGATATAGCGCTTACATTGGTAACACCCTACTGCATGTATTATTTAGCCGAGCATTTTCACTTCTCGGGTGTACTGGCAGTAGTGAGTGGCGGGCTTTTCCTGTCGCATTTCAGGCAGCGTATCCTCAACTACCGCAGCCGTATTGAAAGTGTGAATGTATGGGGTAGCCTGGTGTTTGTATTGAACGGATTAGTATTTATGCTGATAGGCCTGCAACTGCCATCTATTGTGCAACAACTGGGCGATGTGAGCCTTACTACAGCTATCGGTTATGGTCTGGCCATATCGGGCGCACTAATGCTGGCAAGGCTGCTGTGTACCTACGGCGCAGCATTGTTCACACGTGTAGCCAGCCATTTTATAACAGTTGCCGATGCCACCCCAAGCTGGAAGGCCCCGCTGGTATTTGCATGGGCAGGTATGCGCGGCGTGGTATCGCTGGCGGCGGCTTTATCTATACCATTGCTGGCCAGCGACGGTATAGCATTCCCGCACCGCAGCCTGATACTGTTCATCACCTTTGTAGTAATACTTACCACGCTGGTTTTGCAGGGGCTTACATTGCCCTGGCTTATACGCAAGATAAATATGGAAGACAGGTACACAGCCATACCCGAACACCAACAGGAGCTTATTATACAAAAAAAGCTGGCGCACTATTCGCAGCAGTATATACAAGACCATCACCCCAATGCCATACGCCATAACGGCCATCTTGCCAACCTGCAGGCAAGGCTTGCGCTCGACCTGAAACTGCTGGAGGAAGAGATGGGCAGCGAAACCATGCAGGAAAGTGAGCTGCGCAGGTTTCAGCATATATACCTCAATATGCTAGCGCACCAGCGAACTATACTCGATAAGATGAATACCAAAGCCGAATTTGATGAAGAGATCATCCGCAAATACCTGGCAATAGTTGACATGGAAGAATATAAACTGCGGGAGAAGCTATCGGAGCTGTGATAGATTAATAGTCATAACCATACACCAAATAAAATAAAGACGCTAACGCAGTACCATTTTCAAAAACCTGTCGGTTGTATAAGTGGCTAACTGGCCGCTGGGGCCATACAACGTATAGTCGCAACCATGCGTGGCCCAGGGCAGTGTCAGCAAAAAATGCTTTGCACCTGCGGCCTTCAGTTTTGCTTCCAGCCTGGTGCTGTGCTCATAAGCACATAGCGGGTCGGTAACGCCATGCACACTCAACGTAGGTGGTACATTAGCCGCTATATTTTCAACCGATGAGCTGTATGCATACAATTCGGGCAGTTGTTTATATGTTCCACCAATATAGTCCTCTATCACCTTGCACGAATTAAACACCAAAGGGTTGGCGGGGTTGTGGTACCCCCATATTATATCGGCAGGCCCATAGTAATTTATTACACCTTTTATCGAAGGTTCATTCAAAGTATATGCTGACACCAACGCTATATCAGCCACAGCCGAGCGGCCCAGAAATACAAAATGT
>CAMLFX010000129.1 GCA_946479435.1 uncultured Sphingobacteriales bacterium
CGTAGTATGCCGATGTTTGCGCATCGTATTTATCCATAATCTGCTTCAGCATTTCTTTTTCCTTTTCAGGGTCTATCACTTCGCCTTTTGCTTTCAAGCTGGCTACCTGTATCTGCAATAATGTTTTAGCTGCCTGTTCGCCACCCATTACCGCTATTTTGGCGTTGGGCCATGCATAGATAAAACGGGGATCGTAAGCCTTGCCACACATAGCGTAGTTACCTGCGCCATAAGAGTTGCCTATTACAATAGTGATCTTAGGTACAACTGAATTGGCTACGGCATTTACCAATTTAGCACCGTCTTTAATAATGCCCGATTGTTCGCTGCGGCTACCTACCATAAAGCCGGTAACATCTTGCAGGAAAACCAGCGGTATCTTCTTCTGATTGCAGTTTTGAATAAAACGTGCTGCCTTATCGGCGCTATCGTTATAAATAACCCCACCCAATTGCATTTCGCCTTTACCGCTCTTTACAATTTTACGCTGGTTGGCCACAATACCTACAGCCCAGCCATCGACACGAGCGTAACCGCAAACGATGGTCTTGCCATAGTCTTGCTTGAACTGGTCGAACTCTGAATTATCTACAATACGTTCTATTACTTCCACCACATCGTAAGCCTTGGTGTTTTCAACCGATACGATGCCGTAGATATCTTTTACATCTTTCTTTGGTTCGGCAGGCTTAGCGCGGTCGAAACCGGCACGTGGCTGTTCGCCCATTTTATCGATGATGCGGCGCACCTGGTCGAGGCACTCTTGTTCGGTATCAAATTTATAGTCGGCAATACCGCTTACTTCCGTATGCATTTTAGCTCCGCCTAAGCTTTGCAGGTCGGCATCTTCACCTATAGCAGCCTTTACCAGGTAAGGGCCTGCCAGGAAGATAGAACCATTGCCTTCTACCATCAGCGTTTCATCGCTCATAATTGGCAAGTAGGCACCACCCGCTACACAGCTACCCATAACCGCAGCTATCTGCGTTATGCCCATAGCGCTCATCTGTGCATTGTTGCGGAAGATGCGGCCAAAATGTTCTTTATCGGGGAATATCTCATCCTGCATAGGCAGATACACGCCTGCGCTATCTACTATGTACACCACCGGAAGGTGGTTTTCCATCGCTATCTCCTGCATGCGCAGGTTTTTCTTGCCTGTTATAGGAAACCATGCACCTGCTTTTACGGTATTATCGTTAGCCACTATCATGCACTGGCGGCCATGTATATAGCCAAGGCCAGCCACCGTACCACCCGCAGGGCAACCACCATGCTCAGGATACATTTCCCAGCCTGCAAAAGCACCTAGTTCGGTAAATACGCTGTCTTTATCTATAAGGTATTGTATGCGTTCGCGCGGGGTCATTTTGCCCTTTTCGCGATTTTTCTCTATCGCTTTTTTGCCACCACCCAGGCTTACCTGTGCATAGCGTTGTTTCATCTGGCTAATAGCCAGCCTCATGCCATCTTCGTTTTTATTGAATTCCAGATCCATTATTCACCAAAAGATTAGGGCGCAAAGATGCTGATTAATACTTAAATACTAAAATGGCGCATCTTCTAACTAAAAAAGGCACTTTGTACAGTGCCTAATAAAAAAATCGTAATAATAAATAAATGATTACTTGCTAGGGGTAACCGTTTTATATCGTGATACTTCGGCCTTAGCAGCTATAGGCTTTTTTGTTTGCACTTTACTACTAAGGCTACTTGAAGATTTAGCAGTGACATTATGGTTACTAACCTTTGTACTTTTTACAGTCTTTTCTTGCGCAAAAGAAGTAGTACCTACACCCATTGCCAATAAAACTACCAGCGCCATCTTTTTCATAAATACTAGTTTTTAAGTTTTATAAAGCTAAGCCAAATAGCGTTCCAAAGTTTCATGGCAAACTGTTAATGCTGTCGTTTTAACAATTGTTTTCCTAAAAGCGATATTGCAAGCGCAGGGTTAATACATTGTCCTTCAGGTCATCAGTATATCCTGCAATACCCGTTTTTTCATTCTTTATCCAATCATAAAACAGGAATGTTTTTACATGGGCATTGAGATAAACCATAAAGCCTGCGGTTAATGTATTGTAGCGCACATCTGCTGCGTTAAAGCCATTTGCAGCAGTTATTTCCTTTTCTTTTACATTTTTATTAGGGTCGTACCAGTCGTACTTCACTACCAGCTGCAGCCAGTCGAGCCCCAGATGTTGTAAATAATAAAAATAAGCCCCATCGAACCTGCGGGTGTATAAAGGTTGCAGCATATTAGTGGCGCTAACAGGATAGCTGCCGGGGGTTTCTGATGATGTTGCAGTACCTGTTTGCTGGCCGGTGATATATTCGGCCCTAAACTCTGTGTATCCTTTTTTGTTAGGGATCTTCAGTTGCATATCGGCGCCCACATATTTCCTTGGAGCTACATAGCCTACATTAGACTGTACGGAATCTCCAGCCATCATTGCACTACTTCCTTCCCCAACCGTTTTGTACACCCACGGCGATTGGCTAACAATGCCACCGTAATAACCCGAGGCGCTGGCCGAAATAGTCCAGCCGAGATTTTTTATTTTTTGTGGCATCAGAGAAAAACGGCCAATAAGGTCTTTGTGGCTATCATATTCACTGGGGCCTGCCAGGCCTTGGCCATTGAATACACCCAGATCAACCTTCATCCACTTAATAGGATTGTTTTTTCTCCTGTTTTCCAGGGTCAACATTACGCCAAGATCACGTTCGGTTTTCATAAGTGTTTGCGACATACGGCCACGTTCCGGTGTCTCGCGATCGGAAGAAGATAAATTGACCTCAAAACCCATGGGGCGGGCAAACATCCCAGCCGTAATAGAGAATAGCTGTAGTTTATTTTCATAGAAGCGGCCCCAGAAGTCGCGAATGTTAACACCACGTTCCGTACCATCAAATTGAAAAGCAAATAGCGCCAGGGGCTGGTTCTTTTCATTAAAATGCGCATAGTCGATACGGATACGCCCGCGACGTAACATGAACCTGTTGTTGCTATTGGGTGCAAAGTCGCCACCACTAAAGCTCTTAGCGCCTTCATCCTCAGCCCATTGAAACTGAGGCTGCATGTAGCCGCCGAAACGTAACCTATCGTACTTGCCATATAAAGGATATAAACCCTTTCCGATGGCAGTGGTAGTGTCCATCATATCGGTAAGGAAACGTTGCGCATTTGCCGTTTTAGTACCGGCAATCAATAAGAGCAGAACAAATAGCTTTTTCATTTATCCGTAAGGCTGTTTGAATTGGCGGCAAACGTAGCAAATTGTCTTAATAATTTGATAATATTTATTTAACAATAAAAGTTTAAGGCGTTTATTATAAGTAGTATAACGTATGAATAAGTAAATTACAGGCAGCAACAGCACAATGAAAAGAGTTTACAGCATTATCGCCCTATCGGTTTCCCTTTTAACAGCTACCAGCATATACGCGGCCAAACTGTTTATACCTATGGATGCTGAAGGCCAGCAAAACCATCTGAAGGCTTATGGTGTGGCTTATGCCGCCCTAAAAAACGGAATGGAAGTGGACTGGATGCTGAACTATAAGGGTGGCAGCTTTGCCATGGACCAAGTGGAAAGCATGGAACGCATGTGCAAACTGCGCGGTGTGAGCTATGAGATACTGAGCGACGTTCAATATGGAGGTATAGTAACCCAGCTAGCCAACCCCGACTATAATGGCGACGTAATAAAACTGGAGAAAGCGCCTAAGATAGCGGTATATACACCACCAGGTAAAATGCCCTGGGATGATGCTGTAACAATGGTGCTGGAATACGCAGAGATACCTTACGATAAGATATACGACGATGAGGTGCTGGAAGACAAGCTGCACGAGTACGACTGGTTGCACCTGCACCATGAAGACTTTACAGGGCAGTATGGTAAGTTTTGGGCGGCCTACCGCAATGCAGCCTGGTACCAGGAGGATGTACGCAATAGTGAAGCAGCAGCAGCAAGGCATGGTTACAAAAAAGTATCGCAACTGAAGCTGGCGGTAGCGCAAAGGATACGTGGGTTTGTGGCCGGTGGCGGCTACCTGTTTGCCATGTGCTCAGCTACCGATAGCTATGATATAGCACTGGCTGCCGAGAAAACAGATATATGCGATGTGCCTTTTGATGGCGACCCCGTAGCACCTGATGCACAACAAAAGCTGGACTTTACACAAACATTTGCATTTAAAAACTTTACACTATCGGGCAGCCCGTACGAATATGAATTTTCGGATATAGATAATACTAACCTGCGCAGGGTACAGATGGAAAACGATTATTTTACGTTATTCACCTTCTCAGCCAAGTTCGACCCTGTGCCTACCATGCTTTGCCAAAACCATACTACTACTGTAAAAGGCTTTATGGGACAGACAACATCGTTCCGTAAAGAGACGTTAAAGACAAGTGTGCTTGTGATGGGTGAATACAAACCTGCGAATGAAGCGCGTTATATACATGGTGAGTATGGCAAAGGCACCTGGACGTTCTATGGTGGCCATGACCCAGAAGATTACCAGCATGCCATTGGCGACCCACCTACTGAACTGAGCAGCCACCCTAATTCTCCGGGATACAGGCTGATACTAAATAACGTGCTTTTCCCTGCAGCAAAGAAGAAGCCGCGCAAGACCTAGCATCTTAGAAAGTTCAGGATCAGATGATTCCCAATGGCGGGTATTTGATTACTTTTGAAGTATCATCACCCTACAAATCTGATTTATGAACCGTATTGACCGGCTATTCGGCATACTGACACTATTGCAATCGAGAAAGTATGTGCCGGCTGAAAAAATAGCCGAGAAGTTTGATATGAGTGTGCGCACTGTGTACCGTGATATAAAAGCACTGTGCGAACAAGGCATACCTATAAGCTTTGAACAACATAAGGGTTATTTCATAGTACAGGGATACTTTCTGCCACCTGTTTCTTTTACGACAGAAGAAGCGAATGCCCTCTTGCTGATGGAGCAATTAGTAACAGCGTTTTCTGATAAATCGGTACAGAAACATTATTCAGAAGCATTGAATAAGGTAAAGACTGTAATGCGTGGTGCGCAAAAAGACAAAATGGAAGTTTTAGGCGATAGCATAAGAATGCAGGTACCCGACAGGCTTTGGGGCGATTATGAGTTCCTGACCATTATACAAACTGCCATATCATCGAAACATATATTAGAGATCGAATACAAGAATAATAAACAGGAAGTAAGTAAGCGCCCGATAGAACCAATAGGCCTTATATTTTATGCCTTCAGCTGGCATGTTATCGGCTGGTGTCATTATCGTACTGACTACCGCGATTTTAAAGTATCGCGGCTGCTCAAGGCTATCAATACCGAAACCCCCTTCAAAAAAAGCGACCATATTCTGCTAAACGACTATATGAAAATGCTTCCTGTAAATTATTAAAATTTCTAAAAACAGACTGCCATAGGGTTGTCAGTGGGTGGTAGTTTCTTTGTGTTATCAAACTAAAAAAACTAACACAATGACACAGACACAGGCTTTCCTGAAAGAAATTGAACAAGAAGCGGAAACAACCCGCAAGATGCTGAGCATCATACCCGAAGATAAGTATGACTGGAAACCACACGAAAAAAGTATGGATATCCGCAGGCTGGCAACACATATTGCAGAGTTACCAGGTTGGGTAGCGATGGCATTGACCACAAGCGAACTGGATTTCGATAATAATCCTTATGAATATCCTAAGATCAATAACAATAAAGACCTGCTTGCCTTCTTTGAACAATCGCTGGAAAATGGCCGTAAAGAATTGCTGAATTACGATGACAGTGAACTGAATAAAGACTGGACGATGAGAAGCGGCGAGCAGATATACAGTGTGAGGCCTAAAGGCGATGTGATACGCATGTCGATATCTCAAACTATACACCACCGCGCACAATTAGGAGTGTTCCTGCGCCTGCTGAACGTGCCAATACCGGGCAGCTATGGCCCAAGCGCTGATGAAATGAAGTTTTAAATTAACCATAGGCTGCATGCTGTGAACATGCAGCCTATGGTTTAAACCTATACGTTATGAAGCTTGATCTCACCAAAAAATATAAGCGTTATTATACTGCCAAAGCAAAGCCCGAACTGGTAATGATAGACAAGGCGGAATACCTATCATTGCGTGGCATGGGTGACCCTTCAGGCAAAGAATTTGCAGATTGCATACAGGCAATGTACGCAACTGCGTACGACCTGAAATTCTTTTACAAGAATGAAGGCAAAGATTTTACCGTTGCAAAACTGGAAGGCCTGTGGCGGTTTGATGAGCAAAAATATAGTTGTGTGAGTATTGAGGAAGCACCCACAAAAGTGCCGCGTAGCGAATGGGAATACTCTTTGCTGATAAGATTACCTGAATACGTAACTGCATTGCAAGTGAAAGAAGCTGTAAACAATGTAGTGCTGAAGAAAGGTATCTTCCTGGCTAACGAGATAGAATATTTTGAAATGAAAGAAGGTAAATGTGTACAGATGCTACATGTAGGACCATTTGACACAGAACCTGAAACACTGAAACAAATTGCGACATACTGTAAAGAAA
>CAMLFX010000130.1 GCA_946479435.1 uncultured Sphingobacteriales bacterium
CTTCGGCACGCTTGCGCTCCTTCTCCATATATGCTCCCCGTACCAGCTTGGCACCTAATATATAACCTTTAGCTACCGCATTATCAAAAGATACCTTCAGAAACTCGTAGCGATCGTGCCTATACATCTGGAAGGTATTATATATATATGCTTTATGCTTATTGTACCTTTCCATCATGGCGTCGGCCAAGTCATCTACCGGTTGCTGTATCCAGCTTTCCTCTGCATCTATCAGCACCATTGTGCCCGCATCACGCCCTGCTGAACATATACGGTCTATACGATTAAAAATCCTGTCCCATTCCAATTGCTCATTCGTAGTCAATACCTCACCTGCATGTATTTTTTCAAGTAAAGCAAAACGTGCAAAGCCTGTTATCTTAATACTAATGAAAGGAATATTATGTTGCGATGCTGAATAGTTTATTGCTTTAATAAATTCAGGCACTGCTTTATCAAATTCCGCTTCACTTTCATTACCCTCCACACCATAATCTAATATTACACCTACACCATATTCATTCAGTGTTTCGGCAGTTTGGGCTGCTTCCTCCATTGTTTCCCCACCACAAAACTGGTTAAATATGGTACTCTTAATAATACCTTTTACCGGTAAGTTCCATGCTATGGCCCATTTGGTCAAAGCCATACCGGTCTTTGTTAAAACAGGCGAACTCATTGATGAAAATAAGAACTGGGCACGCTTCAGTTCTTTATTGGTACGATAACGAAAGGCGATCTCCGTATTATCAAATTCAGGAAGCATAGCTTAATTTGGACTGCAAAAATAACAGTGCTATGCGAGGGAAAGAAATTTCGCATTAAACCTTTTAGTCTTTTTATCGTATATATAAGGATAACATTCGTTTTGAATGAGAAATATTCTGTATATATAGAGGTATTTTTCTTTTTTCGAAACAAAACTTTATTATTGCACACATCCGAAAACGACGGATATGAGTTTTTGACTCATTATTATATATAGAAACTAGAAAATAACGAATGGCAAAAAACCTATTGATAGTTGAGTCGCCGGCTAAAGCAAAGACGATAGAAAAGATACTGGGCGAAGATTTTGAGGTGAAGTCTTGTTATGGCCACATCCGCGACCTGGCGAAGGAGGATATGGGTATAGACATTAAGAACGGATATAAACCTAAATATACAGTATCGGAAGACAAGCAAAAGGTTGTCAAGGAGTTAAAAGCTATAGCGAAAAAATCGGGTGAGGTTTGGCTGGCAACGGATGAGGACCGTGAGGGTGAAGCCATATCATGGCATTTGTGCGAAGTATTGGGTCTTGATCCCGTAACCACTAAACGTATTGTTTTTCACGAGATAACTAAACCTGCCATACAAAAAGCCGTACAAAACCCACGTACGGTAAATATGAACCTGGTGGATGCGCAGCAAGCCAGGCGTATACTTGACCGCCTGGTAGGTTTTGAGATATCACCTATATTATGGCGCAAAATGAGTATGCGCAACAACCTGTCGGCAGGGCGCGTACAATCGGTAGCAGTAAGGCTGATAGTAGAACGCGAAAGAGCTATAACTAAGTTTATAGCGCAAAGCAGTTTTAAAGTCGAAGCTTTTTTCCAGGCGCCCGACCTTAATAAAAAGAATGTAACCTTCAAAGCAGAAGGGCCCGATAAAATGGAAAATGCAGGTACGGCCAAAACCTACCTCGACCGCTGCATTAAGGCCAATTATACAGTAAAAGACATACAGGTGAAGCCGGGCAAAAAATCGCCGGCAGCGCCTTTTACCACCTCTACCCTGCAACAGGAAGCCAGCCGTAAACTGGGCTACTCGGTATCGAAAACAATGTTGCTGGCGCAAAAGCTGTACGAAAACGGGCATATCACTTATATGCGTACCGATTCGGTAAGCTTATCGGAAACCGCGAATGATGCGATACGTAATGCAGTGTCATCGCAATACGGCGATAAGTATTACCAGATGCGTAAGTTCCCGAACAAAAATGAATCGGCACAGGAGGCGCACGAAGCAATAAGGCCCACTGACATGAATGTGCAAAAAGCCGGTGATGCGGATACGCAACGCCTGTACGATCTTATATGGAAACGTACTATGGCCAGCCAGATGGCCGATGCACAACTGGAGCGGACCATTGCTAAAATAGAAGTATCGGCCCACCCCGACCCGCTAACGGCAACCGGTGAGGTACTGAAATTTGACGGCTTTTTGAAAGTATATAGCGAGGGCAAAGACGAAGAAGATGGTGATGAAGAAGAAAACGAAGGCATGCTGCCGCAGCTAAGTATAGGCCAAAAACTTGACCTGCAGGAAATGCGCGCATCGCAACGTTTCACACGCCCTCAGCCACGCTATACGGAAGCATCGCTGGTAAAAAAACTGGAAGAATTAGGCATAGGCCGCCCATCTACTTATGCACCAACTATTAGCACCGTACAACAACGCGGCTATGTAGAAAAACGTGATAAAGAAGGTGTAAAGCGCGACCTTGAAATACTAACGCTGAAAGATGATATAGTAACTACACGTACCGATAGCGAGAACACAGGGGCTGAGCGTAATAAGCTTTTCCCTACCGATCTGGGTATGGTTGTGACCGACTTTTTGAGCGAGCACTTTCAGCGTGTGATGGATTATAGCTTTACAGCAAAAATTGAAGAAGAGTTTGATGAAATAGCACATGGCAAGCAGAAGTGGAATAAAATGATAGATGAATTCTATCATCCGTTTCATGAGACAGTTGAGCATACTATGGAAAATGCCGGCCGCGCCAGCGGTGAACATGAACTAGGCATGGACCCTGTAAGCGGCAAGCCTGTAATAGCGCGCCTTGGCCGTTTTGGCCCTATGGTGCAAATAGGCGCGCAAGACGATGAAGAGAAGCCGCGCTTCGCTAAACTACGCACTAATCAAAGCATAGAAACCATAACGCTTGAAGAAGCTATGGAACTATTCAAGCTACCACGTAAACTTGGCTTGTTTGAAGGTGAAGATGTAGTAGTTAACATAGGCCGTTTTGGCCCTTATGCACAGCACGATGGTAAATTCTACTCTTTGAAAAAAGAAATGGATCCGTACACTGTTGAGTTGGAAGAAATAGCGCCATTGATAGAAGAGAAACGTAAAGCAGCCGCAGAGAATACCATCAAGATATTCGAGAAAGAGAAGATCAAGATATTGAAAGGCCCTTATGGCCCATATATTAAGCAAGGCTTGCGCAACTATAAAATACCAAAAGACAAATTGGAAACAGCAGCCAACCTTACTATTGAAGAAGTAAAAGCGATAATAGAAGAAGTAAAAGCAAATCCACCGAAAAAGACTGCACGCGGAAAGAAGAAATCGTAAATATTTCCGTAATTTAATAGTGAAGAATGGCGCATAACATGCAGCAGAACAAGGAAATAACGGCTTTATTACAATTGATAGACGATCCTGACGGGGAGGTGTTTGATACCGTTGCCGAGAAGCTATTGCATTATGGCCGTGAAATAATACCTAACCTGGAACAGCTGTGGGAAGTAACAGCTGATGAAGATGTACAGGAACGTATAGAATTTCTGATACATCGTGTGCACTTCCAGGACCTACAGGCTGAATTTTTGGAATGGAGCAAAGCAAAGCAACCCGAACTATTAAGAGGTGCAATACTGGTAGCTAAATACCAGTTCCCTGACCTTAACATACCTTCCATACTAGCCCAGTTCGACCAGATACGCAGAAATATATGGCTGGAATTGAATAACTACCTTACCCCGCTGGAGCAGGTAAATGTATTTAACAGCATATTGTATAACTACTATAAACTACAAGGGCATGAACTAACTGAGCGGGAGCCTAAATATTTTTTCATCAACCAGGTGCTGGAAAGCAAACAAGGTAATGCTTACTCTTTAGGCGTTTTATACCTGGCGCTGTGCGAACTGTTGGATATACCCATATTTGCTGTTGAGCTACCAAGGCAGTTTGTGTTTGCATACATAGATACACTACACAATTTTTTTAGCCAGGAAGATGAAGGCATACAGCAAGTGCAGTTTTATATAGACCCTTTGAATGGTATGGTGTACACACAAAAAGACGTGGATGTTTACCTTCGAAAAATAAACGCAAACGACAGAGACCAATATTTTACCCCCATACTTGCCAGGCGCGTTATTTACAAAATGCTGGAAGAATTGGCGCTATGCTACCGTTACAAACGCGAAGAAGAAAAAGCAGACGAGATACAACAACTGATGAATATTTTGATAGATATTAACGTGGGGGAATAATATGAGATTTTTACTTGGGTTTATAGCGCTATTCTTTTCTACGAAAGCCTATAATCAGCCATTTATACAGTTCGATACTACTAACATAAATATCGGTGAAATATGCGATGGCCCGGCTTATGATGTCTATTGGACTTTCACCAACATTAGCGATACCACGGTAATGATAGATAATGCAAACAGTACCGGCCCTATGCTGGCCTCAGAATGGCCTGTACAAGCTATAAAACCCGGTGACAAAGGAACCATACACGGTATATTGGCAACAAAGGGAGGAGCAGGCAGATCTTTTTACCGTACAATAATGGTTCAGCTCACTAATGGCTCGCGTAATACAATATCATTAAAAGGCGACATAAAAAATTGTAAAGACGGTGTACACCCTCAACGTACTGAAGAATAACTGGTGTGCTTATGCACATACTCTACTGAAACACATTAGCTACCTTCGCGGCTAAAGTACACACTATGAATTGGCTGATACTGATTATAGCAGGTTTATTTGAAGTTGGTTTTACTACATGTTTAGGTAAAGCAAAAGAAACAACAGGTACTGCATCTGTGCTTTGGGTCATAGGGTTCTTTGTAAGCCTGACTGTCAGTATGTATTTGCTATATCGCGCTACGCTTACTTTACCTATGGGCACTGCTTATGCAGTTTGGACCGGCATTGGCGCAGTAGGTACTGTATTGATAGGCATTTTCTTTTTCAATGAACCTGCCACTTTCTGGCGCTTGTTTTTTATCACTACACTAATTGCTTCAATAGTGGGTTTAAAGTTTGTTTCCAGTCATTGATCGCTGAGATGAATATATAGTCATTAAGTCTGCCAAAGCAATAGCAGTAATTGCTTCCACAACTACAGGTACGCGTAGTGCTATGCACAAGTCATGACGCCCCTTTACAGTAAAAGCTTCAACGCTTTGTGTTTTATTATTCCATGTTTGTTGTTCTTTAGGTGTGCTGCTGGTTGGCTTTACCCCAATACGAAAAATCAATTCATTACCATTGGTAATACCACCATTTATTCCACCTGCATGGTTTGTATTTGTTGTTCCCTGCGCATCAATAATTGCATCGTTATGCTCACTACCCTTCATACGTGCAGCCAGCATGCCACTGCCAAATTCTACACCTTTTATAGCCGGTATAGAAAAAGCCAGATGACTGATAACCGATTCAACAGAATCAAAAAACGGTTCACCCAAACCAACAGGCAGATCATTTACACGGCATTCTACAATACCACCGATACTATCCTGTTCTTCTACAGCTTTTGCTATTGCTGCTTCTACATCTCTATTACCACCTGCTTCTATAAGCGTTGCTGCGATGTTTACATTTGCTAATATCTTTTTAGCTACTACACCGGCAGCAACAAGCGCAAGTGTTAATCTGCCCGATGAATGTCCTCCTCCTCTATAATCATTAAAGCCACCAAACTTTTCGTGCAATACAAAATCTGAATGGCCCGGCCTTGGCGTATCTCTCAATGCTTCATAATCTACCGAACGTGTATTAGTATTTCTGAATATGATTGTAATAGGCGCACCTGTGGTTTTATTTTGAAATACACCTGAGAAGATCTCTGGCATGTCTTCTTCTTGTCGTGGTGTAGTACCTGTAGCCCCGGCCTTACGGCGTTGCAGATCAGAAAGAAAATCACCTTCAGTTATAGCAATACCTGAGGGACAACCATCGATACTTATACCAACAGAAGCGCCATGCGATTCACCGAAAATATGTAACCTGAATATTCTTCCAAAGCTGTTCATGTACTAATCTTTTAGTTGGCAATTAGCGCCCAG
>CAMLFX010000131.1 GCA_946479435.1 uncultured Sphingobacteriales bacterium
TATTCAGTTGGCGCTGAAGCCATAATTACTGCAAGTTCCACATTAACAACAAATCAAAAACAAAGGCTGCTAATTTGCATGGCCATAGCTAGAAATTCTGGACTACTAGAATTTTAATATATTTACTTGATATGATAATATATAGCAATAGAGGGATTTTTATGGAAGCTGTAACGCCTATTATTCTTGGCGTCTTAGTTTATTATTATCTCTTTAGTAAAGATGCCAACTTGCTTACTTTATTGCTCCTATTACCTTTTTTAGTTTATGCTATTGTTAAACTTCTTCGCTACGCTAAGAAAAGAGTTGTTATCATAGTCAGAGAAGATGTATTAATTATACGAGGAATATTTAAGACAATTTCTGTTACGGCATTAGATGTACAAACCATTGAATTAAAGAAGGATTTTTACTGTAAAATATTCGACTGGAATTTACTTTGCATCAGAACTAAAGATGGAGTTGTTCAAAAAATCTACACCCCCGAATTCAATATTCATCAGTTCAATAAATATTTAAACACATAAAGAAGGCGCCAGTACGGCGCCTTTACTATTTCACTTCCTTATCCAGCCAATCTTTAATCGTTTGCAATGCAACAGGCGATATCGTTTCTTCCAGTTGTTTATATTCTTCTACATTGCATGTAGTACATTTTTGGAAAAGGTGATTAAGTCCATCCAGTTTTCTGATCTCATATTTTTTCGATTTACTTTTTTCAAGCCCTTTACTGATGCCTTCCAGGTTGCTTGCTGCTGATACTTGTATGTCTTTGCTACCATTCAATGCCAGCACTTTGCACGCTATCTGCTCCAGGTATTGGGCAGGTTTGTACTTAAAAAACTGCAACATCCAGGGGCTGCCAAAATTGCTGGCAAATTTCGTTGCTGCAATATCTGCTGTACTATCGTTGCTGATGCCTGTAAGCATAGCAACAGTTGCTTTTGGCGCAGTACTGCGCCAAAATTCTATTGCTTTACTTATACCTTTTTTTAGCTCATCGGGGTTCTTTGCTATTACAGTAGCAGCCGCCACCGCACGGTAAAAATCCATATAGTCAGCTACCATATCTTTAGGCAAGCCTTGTGTAGCAAGTACTGCATTGTTCTGTTCGGCCATTAGCTCTGGTATAGGTATGCCCGGTGCAGCCATCAATACAATAAAATCCAGTTGCTCATCTTCTGCTGCAATTATTTCTGCAATCAGTCCGCCTTCGCTATGGCCAATGATACCTGTTTTGTTTTTATTTACTTCAGGCCTGGTGCGCAAATACTGCAAGCTGGTTTTCGCATCGTTTACAAAATCATTGGTTGTTGCTTTAGCGGCGTCACCCGTAGTTTTCCCAATGCCACGGTCATCAACACGCAATACAACATATCCGTTATTGGTAAGGTAATTGGCAATTACTGCAAAAGGCTTATGCTCAAATATCTCTTCATCCCTGTTCTGCGGGCCCGAACCTGTAACCAATAGCACTGCCGGGAACGGGCCTTTCCCTTGGGGAATGGTAACAGTAGCGCCATACTGTATACTGCCATCTGCATTTTTGTATATCACATCCTCGCTCTTATAGTTAAATGGCGGCGCGGGTGTTTGCGGGCGGTTAAATTCATTTATTTGCTGCCCCCTTTCCATATCAAGCGCCATGATATGCCCCCTTTGTTGCAGGGCACCTTTAATAGTATTCCCGGTTAGCATGCCCGTATATTGCCCTTGCCCACCGGGCATTACCAGGGTTATACTATCTCCCTCAGTTTGTACCGCTACGAAGGGTATATCCTTTACACCCTGATCCGGGCTATCCATTTTAGCTGCCAGTTTTCCATTTTCATTAGTTATATGGAAAACCACACGTAGTTTTTTATTTACCTCCAGCACACCTTGCCACCTGCCCTCAAAATTTTGAGCATAAATGTTTTGAGCTGCAATAACCAATGCTATTGCAATGAATGTCTTTTTCATATTTGATATGTGTGTTTAAACTTATTGGTCAGTAGCCGCCCCTTCTTTCCGGTGCAGCATAAATGAGTACCCAACAGGCACCAATACAAGTATCATTATAAAAACCAGGAAATTAGTATCGTTCCAGAAATTAGGCGCCAGCAAATAAACAATGGTAAACAGCAAGCCCATAGCAAACCACAATACACCTGCTAACCGGTGTGTTTTTTTCCAGTTGTCATCGCTGTGCAAAGTCCACGGCAGGCGTATCCCTGCAAAATAGTTAGGCTTTATATTATACATCATATTACCCATAAATACGAACACAAGCCCGAGTATTGGCATCATAATGCCATGTGCATTGTGTATGCGGCCTATACTATCGAATAGTAACACTAAATTGATACCTGTCATCAGCAAGGTAATGTTGCGTGCCAGTTTGTTGAAGTTATTGCTGGGCGAAGCAGCGGCGCGTTTAGGGTCTATCTTCCTTATATATACCAGCAGGTAGTAAGCTAACAGTGTAATAGCCGCCAACACCGGCGTATTGCCCCACAGCGCCGATTTTGGACTCAGCGGCACTGCGTCATCACCAAAATGATACTGCCTTCTTACAGGTATCATATCGGGTATGTCATTCCATAGGTATAGCATACACAGTACAGGGCTGATTGCTATTAGTGTAAACAGTATGTTTTGCAACAAAAGTTTGTTTTTCATAACAACATATTTTAAGCGTGTTTATTTTTTGAATTGCATGAACCATTTTATGATCTCATCTACCACAGTTGTGTTCAACGTATAGGTAATAAACTGCCCCTCTTTAGTTGCCTCTACCAGTTCCGCTTGTTTCAGCAGGTCGAGGTGGTGGCTAATGCTGGGCTTGCTGATATTGAAGTGCTGTGCTATCTCGCCTGCCGTCATATCTCCTTTTCGCAGCAGCTCCAGTATTTCCCGCCTGGTACTATCGTTCAAAGCCTTAAACAGAATATTCATCCAAACCAGCAATTAGTTATTTAGACAAATATCTAAATACTATTTTACATTGCCAAATATTTACTATAAAAAAAGCCCCGCTTATTTCGGGGCTTTCGAATAATATATGAGTGTACTATGCAGTCACCTCTTCATTACAAAAGGTCAAAGCTTTTTCTACCAGTGCTTTCGATCCTATAAATATCGGCGTGCGCTGGTGCAGTTCTGTGGGCACAATATCCAGTATGCTGCCCGCCCCGTGGCTTGCTTTACCACCCGCTGCTTCCATCAGGAAGGCCATCGGGTTGCATTCATATTGCAGGCGCAGCTTGCCTTTTGCATTACTCTTATCAGCAGGATACATGAATATGCCACCTTTAATAATGGTACGGTGCATATCTGCCACCATCGATCCTATATAGCGGTGCGAATATGGGCGGCCCTCGGCTTTATTATCTTCCATGCAGTAGTCAAGGAATGCTTTTACACCTTCACCATACTTACAGCTGTTACCTTGGTTTATCGAGTATATCTTACCTATCTCAGGGCATTTCAGGTTGGGGTGCGACAAGCAAAACTCACCTATCGATGGTTCCAGCGTAAAGCCATTCACACCTAATTTAGTAGCGTACACCATCATGGTGCTGCTGCCATATATCACATAGCCCGCAGCCATCAGCTTATTGCCCGGTTGCAGAAAATCTTCTTCCGTACAGGGTTTGCCCAGTTCACTTACGCGGCGGTAGATAGAGAATATGGTACCTATGGGCGCATTTACATCAATATTCGATGATCCGTCCAGTGGGTCGAACAGTACTACATATTTCGATTGAGCCGAAAATTCATCCTGGAAACAAACGCAATGGTCATTTTCTTCCGATGCTATACCCGCGCAGTCAGCACTGTTTTCCAGTACGCTTATCAATGTATCGTTGGCGTAAATATCCAGTTTCATTTGTTCTTCGCCCTGCACATTGGTAGCGCCATGCTTACCCAGTATATCTACCAGGCCGGCTTTTAATACTTGCTTATTTATCAGCTTACAAGCCAGGCCTATATCGCGCAGCAATGCCGATAGTTCGCCCGTAGCCTGGGGAAACTTCCTTGTCTCCTGGATGGTGAACTCATCCATGGTTACTAACTTACGTTTGGGATTCATCATATTCGTTTGGGGAGTGATACTGCAAAAATAATAAAAAGCGCAGGAAGCTGGCAGTAAATATGTGTTACAGAGGGAGATATGAATATCCTGCAAAAAATACGCAGGACGCAGAACTACCCATTCTAAGGTACGACCAAGCACCCGATACCGGATAGACTACGCCTGCGCATGCTTTGTGCTGACAGCAGTTCCTGGTATTGAAAAAATTGGTCGTTTTTAGAATAGGAAATGAAGTAGGCTAAATAATATATGCAAGTTGACACTCAACAGTTTATATCTCCGTCTCTGCAAATATAAAATTAAGCTAAATAGGTGCTATTTCTAAAAACATTCTTTAAAACATTTATATACATAATTGCATCTGAAACCTTATTGTTACACGCAGCAGCAATCTCGCAAACCTGATTTTGCCCGCAAATTGTTATCTTTTGATTAGTTAGTGTAAAAGAATCAGTTTTTAGATTATTGCTGCTACCTTTGCACAGTTTTTAAAGAGCGGGGCCTATGGTACAATATTTCAAAAATCTCAACCGCCAGACACTGGAGATCGACCAGGCAGAAGGTGCCAACTGGATCAATGTAACGCCCCCATTCCAGCAAATTGAGGCCGATACCCTGTCGCAAACCCTGAATATACCCCCCGATTTCCTTACCGATACTTTGGATATTGAAGAACGCGCCCGTTATGAAATAGAAGACGGCGTAAGGCTGATGATCCTGAAAACGCCGGTTGAAAACAAATCGGTGAACGAGAGTGATGCCTTTTATGTTACTATTCCTATATCTATCATCATTACCGAGCGCAACCAGGTAATAACCGTTAATTCTTTCGAGAATGTGGCCATACGCCGCTTCCTGAACACTTTTGCCAAACGCCACCCCGAAAGGCCAAACATGATGGTGCTGAAGGTGTTTGAAAAAGTGGTGATGGACTTTATGGAAGTGCTGAAAGAAATAAACCACCGCCGCAATATTGTAGAGCAAAAGCTGTACGATTCTAACCGTAATGAGGAATTGCTGTCGCTGATGCGGGTGCAGAAAAGCCTGGTGTATTTTGTTACCGCCTTGCGCAGTAATGAATTGCTGCTGATGAAAATGGAGCGTACCAACTTCCTGAACTGCGATGAGGAAGAGCGCGAGTTCCTGGCCGATCTTATTGTAGAATTTTCACAGGCCCTTGAAATGGCCGATACCTATACCAACATCCTGGTCAGTACCCTTGATGCATTTGCCAGTATTATCAACAACAATATGAACCTGGTCATGAAACGCCTGACCAGCATCACGATATTGATATCGCTGCCAACGCTTATTGCCAGCTTCTTTGGTATGAATGTTACCATACCCTTCTCAGAGGGTGCGCATAGCTTTTACCTGCCCATCATACTATCTATATTGGTGTCCGTTGTAGTAAGCTTTTATTTCAATAAAAAACGCTGGTTCTGATGCCCGCCACTACGCGCTTCAATGTAAGGGTGTATGGCATTTTGCTACATGAAGGCAATGTATTGGTGAATGAAGAACTCATTCGTGGCCGCAAGGTCATAAAATTTCCCGGTGGTGGTTTACATTTTGGCGAAGGCACCCGCGACTGCCTCATCCGCGAATGGAATGAAGAACTGAACCTCGATATACAGGTACTGGAACATTTCTATACTACCGATTTCTTCCAGCATTCCGCCTTCGACGATTCGCAGGTCATTAGCATCTATTATCTCGTAGGTTGCCATACTATCCCCGAAACCATCGTCAATACCGAACCCAACGAACGTACCTATTGGATGCCCTTAAGCGCATTGAAAGAAGATAC
>CAMLFX010000132.1 GCA_946479435.1 uncultured Sphingobacteriales bacterium
GGAGGTAGGCCCGTATCTTTGTGCTATTATAAGATAAACGAGAGCTTACCGTACCAACGGTAAGCTTTTTTGTTATAAGACCATATATGCACGTGTACAAATTTGGTGGCGCTTCTATTGCCACCCCCGAAAGAATGCAGGCATTACTGCCTATCATTAAAGATGCCCGCCAGCCAATAGTACTGGTTGTATCAGCAATGGGTAAAACTACCAATGCCCTGGAGACTATTGTGAACGCTGCTGTGAAAGGCGATAAACAGCAAGCGCACAACCTGGTGCAGATAATGGAGCAGGAGCATCTTACCTACGCTAAGCTGATACTGAACGATAACTACTATAAGCAGGCACAGGCTGCACTGAATATATTTTTTACCGAACTGCAATGGGCGGTAGATGAGGCTGCTGCTGATAGGTACGACTATTCTTACGACCAGATTGTATGTATTGGCGAACTGATGTCAACCCGCATACTGGCATTTTATCTGCAGCAGGAAGGCATGAATATAGAATGGGTAGATATACGCGATGTGATACGCACCGATGATACTTATCGCGACGCACGTGTCAATTGGGAGTACTCCGAAAAGCAGGCCCGTCAAATTATTGGCAGTATATTGCAAAAAGGTACTACGGTTGTTACACAAGGCTTTATTGGCGCTACCGACGATAACGCTTCAACAACCCTGGGCCGCGAAGGTTCTGACTACACTGCTGCTATGCTGGCGGCTATGTTGCAATGTAAAGACGTAACTATATGGAAGGATGTGGAAGGACTGCAAAATGCTGACCCTAAACTATTTCCCAATACGGTAAAGATAGAAGCCATTACCTACCATGAGGTAATTGAAATGGCTTATTATGGTGCGCAGGTTATACACCCAAAGACTATTAAGCCACTGCAAAACAACAATATACCGCTGTATGTAAAATGCTTTTTGAATAAAGACCAAAAGGGTACAGTTATACAAAGCGAAGTAAGCAGTATTTTCTATCCTCCGCTTATCATACTTAAGAAAAAGCAAATTTTACTTCAACTCACAACAAAAGATTTTTCTTTCATTACCGAAGATAACCTGAGTGCGCTGTACAATATCTTCCACAAGCTGAATGTAAAAGTAAACCTAATGCAAAATGCAGCCATCAGTTTTGTTGCTTGTATCGATCATAATGAAGAAAAAGTAAATGAACTGATTGAAGTGCTGACAAAAGACTATAAAATATTCCGCAACGAAGATGTTGAGTTACTAACTATCAGACACTATACACCTGAAATATTATTCGATCTTACCAAGAGCCGCCACGTTTTATTGCAACAAAAAACACGGCAAACGGTGCAGGTAGTTTTGAAGTGATGTTATTGCGAGGGTAACAATTAGTTCATACTCGCTTAACAGTCGCAAAACGATGCCGTAACATTAGGTTGGTTGCTTTGCAGCACAAACCAATCTAAGAAATGAAAAAGAATTTACTCATCGGTTGTTTAGCATTGTCTGTAACTGCGGCGAACGCACAGACAATATGCAACCTGCCCAGGTTGCATATCAGCAAGTTTACTTCGGTGTTCCCATCGGCTCAACCCGATTCTTTGCGTATACCTGCAACGCATACTTTTCAATTGATTACGCAGGAAGGAGACCCTTATACCGATCCTGCTGATGGTGTAATGAAAGGTACTTTCGATTTTGCAGGTTATGTAGGCATAGGTGGAAGCAGCGAAAATGGCTATGTTGACCTGAACCACGAATTGGGTTCATGGCCTTCTGCAGGGGTGAGTGTATTAGATGTACACTTCGATGCTACAAGTAAATTATGGAAACTGGATCATACAAAACCTGTTGATTTTGGCGCGATAGGTGGTACGGGCCGTAACTGTTCTGGCGGGGTATCTCCATGGGGTACTACGGTTACTTGCGAAGAAACATTACCTAGCGGCGATGCTAACGGCGATGGTTACGAGGATGTAGGCTGGAACGTGGAGATCAATCCTGTTACACGTTCTATCGTTGACTACGATGGCGACGGTACACCTGATAAAGTTTGGAAAATGGGTCGTATGTCGCACGAAAACTGCGTATTGGCAAACGATAGCCTGACAGTTTATGAAGCGAACGATGAGAATCCCGGTTATGTATTCAAATATGTAATGAAACAAAAAGGCAATCTGTCTGATGGTGATCTTTATGTATTGAAATTAGATGGTGCTTTAGGTACTATAAATGTAGGTAGCTGGGTAAAAATACCTAATAGCACCCCTACTGAATGTAATAACGTAAGGTCAGCAGCAACTTCTGCAGGTGCTACCAACTTCAATTCTCTTGAAGATGTTGAGATCAGCCCTCTGGATGGTATGATCTATTTTACATCTAAAGCCAGCAGCCGCGTTTATCGTTTCAGGGATTATGGGTCTACAGTAGGCGACCTGGATGTTTTTGTAGGTAATAAAAGCCAGCAATACCTGATAGACTATGGTACAGGCACTACGTACGAACAATGGAGAGATGGTAACGATAACCTTACTTTCGATGAATTTGGTAATTTGTATGTAATACAAGATGGTGGCCGCAACCACGTTTGGATGGTTTCTCCTTGCCATACACAAGCTAACCCCGATGTGAAATTGTTCATGGTAACACCTGATGGCTCTGAGCCAACCGGTATGAACTTCACTCCAGACCATCGTTTTATGTTTATATCTATACAGCACCCAAGCAGCAGCAATGCTACCGTGCAAAAAGATGCCGCAGGCAAGAGTGTAACTTTCAATAACGAATCGCTTATTGTTATCGCGCGTCGCGGTTACCTGGGTTCTGACACTTTGGAAGATACTACGCTGAGCGTTGCGCAGATGAACAACCCTTATAATACAGTAACCATAGCCGGTGTATATCCTAACCCTACATCTTCTGATGTTAATCTGAGCCTTAACTCACCTGTCAATCAGGATGCTGATATTAAGGTATATAACGTAATGGGCGCAGTTGTGCTGCAACAAAAAGTAAATGTTATTGCTGGCAACGGTAAGGTTAATCTTCCTGCCGGCAACATACCTGCAGGTGTTTATACAGTAGTAGTTTCCACTAAAAACAATGTAAGCGTACAAACGCGGTTCGTGAAACAGTAATGAAAAACGTAAAATACGCATGCTATATCACCATAGTTGTCCTCTTATTGGGGGGCAACTATGTTGCTTTAGCGCAATGCAATAAAACAGCGGTAAAATCGGTACAGGAAGGTTTGGCAGATAGTCTTTGTGTTAAAAGCCTTACCATGCGTATTCAGCGTATGGAGCGGCTAAGTCCGTCTATTGGTAAGCTAAAGAACCTTGAGTACATCGATCTGCAGAAAAACCAGTTTACAGCCCTACCCGACGAAATAGGTAATTTGAAAAAAGTAAAACTGCTGGTGTTGAGCAATAACAGTTTGAAGCGTCTGCCACAAACTTTGTCGGGTATGGAAGCTTTGCAATCGTTACAGGTTAGTGAAAATCATTTAATAGAACTACCCCCCGCATTTTCAAAGCTCTCTCATCTTGAAGTATTGGATGTGTCGTGGAATGATCTGTCATCGCTTAACGAGAGTATCTGCGGTTTAAATTCTATCCAGGTGCTCAACCTGGCGCATAATCATATTCTCTTCCTGCCCGAATGTTTTAGTTACGATTCGCTTGAGTTCTTAGATGTGAGTTATAACAACCTTACACAGTTGCCTGCAAGTATAGGGGGCATGCAAAACCTGCGCGAAATAGCATTGACAGCTAATAAGCTAAGGAAATTATCGCCGGCTATTGGCAATTTGAAAGAGTTACGTTTCTTAAGCCTTACTGGCAATCAGCTTACAGAGCTACCTGGAGAAATAGGTAAACTGAAAAATCTGGAAATGCTGTTAATAAGTGATAATCAGCTCACAACTCTGCCTTCTTCGGTAAAAAAGCTAAAGAAATTGCGCACGCTTATGTTGGTTAACAATAAGCTGAGCGAAAGAGAAAAAGAAAGAATTAAAAAATGGTTGCCTGATACGCAGGTCACTTTTTAAAAAAGATTTTACAATGTTACAGAGCAAAGCAAGGGTGCTGGTATTGTCAGTGCTTTCTATCTTGTTTTTTATTCTTATATCGGCACAGGCCAATAATGAAACACCTGAACAGAAGGTGGCAATCTATTTTTCCCATCAGCTCGATACACTTGAAAAAGAGCTATTAATATTTAATGAAATTGTACCCGCCGCTTCTGAAGATATAATAAGGCAACATTTTAAAGATTGCCGTAAATATTATAAGCGTATTGAATTTCTAATTGAATACTTCTATCCTGCCGCTGCAAATAAACTAAATGGCGCGGCATTGCTGGAAGCTGATGCTGCTGAACCCGAAGAACCGCAACACCCAACCGGTTTTCAGGTATTGGAAGAGCCCGTTTTTGAAGAGCTGACTCCCGAAAGCAGGCTGATCATTACCAACGAGATCAGCAGCCTTATCAATAGGGTTGAAAAAGTAAAGCAGTATAATAAAGGCTTGCAGTTAGATAGTGAAGATGTATTTGATGCGGCCCGCCTCAATATATATCGTTTGCTGGCAAAGGGAATTTCAGGCTTCGATTCCCCGGTAGCTTTCAATAGTATCGCTGAAGCTACGGCTACATTAGAGTCGCTACAGGAAATATTTAAATATTACAACGTACCTGCACTAATAAAGTTGTGCGGGGATGCCATCGCATACACTAATGCCCATACTGATTTCAATTCTTTCGACAGGGCTATGTTTATAACAGCATATCTTAACCCTATCATGGGGCAAATGCACGCGCTGCAGGTGGAAAGAAATATTCCTTTTGTCATACAACTACGCGCAGTAAACCCCGATAATGTTGACATCTTTCAGCCGGGGGCTTTCAATATGTATTATTTCGCCCCTACAGGTACTGTACCAGCATCGCCCGAGCTTATTGCCTTGGGAAAAAAGTTGTTTAGCGAGCCTATGCTTTCGGGCAACGGTAAACGTGCCTGTGTAAGCTGCCACGAACCGCAACGTGCTTTTACAGATGGTATGGCATTGAATGCCTCATTGTCAGGCGACCGAAATCTGCTGCGCAATACACCAACACTTATTAATGCATCGTTGCAGCCAGTACAATTTTACGATAGCCGCATTGCATTTCTTGAAGACCAGGTGCACGATGTGGTATTGAATACGCAGGAAATGGGGGGCGACCTGAACGAGATAATAGCGGGATTGAAAACAAATAAAGAATACCAGCAGTTATTCGATAAAGCCTTTGCCAGTTCAACAGATAAATGGAGGAAGTCGAATATAAAAATAGCTTTGGCTGCCTATGTGCGTTCTTTAACAAGTCTTAACGCTCCCTTCGATAAATATATGCGTGGTGATAAGACCGCGATGAATAAAAGCGAGATAGCAGGGTTTAATTTGTTCATGGGTAAAGGTAAGTGCGGTACCTGCCATTACGTACCTTTATTCAGTGGTGCGGTGCCCCCTATGTACGATAAAATGGAAAGCGAGGTATTAGGTATACCTGCTACAGCCGATACATTGCACCCGGTTCTGGATGCGGATTCGGGTAAATACCATTTGTATAAAATGCCGCACCAGGTGCGTTCATTCAAAACACCCTCATTGCGCAATATTGCCCTTACTGCGCCATATATGCACAATGGTGTTTTTAAAACTTTAGAGGATGTTATTGATTTCTACAACAGGGGTGGGGGTACCGGCCTGGGCCTGGAGGTGGAAAATCAAACCTTGCCCGGCGACAGGCTCAACCTCACAGAAAAAGAAAAGAAAGACCTGGTAGCCTTTCTTCACACTTTAACCGACACTACTTTTACCGTAGTGCAGTA
>CAMLFX010000133.1 GCA_946479435.1 uncultured Sphingobacteriales bacterium
TATTCTTCACAAAATGAAGATAGAAGAATTGTGATATACTTCCAAATAAAAATAGCGAGACAAAATAGCGAGACAAAAAGATAAAGGCCTTCAAATGAAGGCCTTTATCTTTTTGTAAGCAGTAGCTTATTTCTTTTTAGCAGCAGCTTTTACACCACCTATCTTGTCAGAAAATTCCTTTCCTGCTTTGAATTTGGGTGATTTGCGGGCTTTGATCTTAATTGTTTCACCTGTTTGCGGGTTACGGCCATTGCGCGCTGCCCTTTGAGTAACAGAGAAAGTACCGAAGCCAACCAAAGTAACTTTGTCACCTTTTTTCAAAGCACCAATGATACCATCAGTGAAAGAATCAAGAGCCATGTTAGCCTGAGCTTTAGTAAGGCCTGCATCAGCAGCCATTTGATCAATTAATTCAGCTTTGTTCATACTAAGTTGTTGTTTTAAAAAGTATTGAATGCGATGTTACAAAAAAAAATCTCTGAAATGTGCTACCAGAAAGAAAATAATATCATTAAGTGGAAAAAAAGCCTGTAAACTGTGGATTTCGTAAGCTCAAAAAGCAGTAAAAGCCTATATCCATGGCTTTTGCATTATATTTATCGCAAGAGGGGTTTATAATACAGGATAATTACACCTGAACTGAATACCTTAGTCCTAAGCAGATTGAGCCTTGTTCTATATGCAGGATCTTGAAATAGGGGCACACCTTTACCTATTATAATAGGATGCACCCACAAGCGAAATTCATCTATTAACCCATACCGAATAAAATCTTGCATAAGGCTACCACTGCCATATATAATGATATTGTCACCAGACTCCTGCTTTAGCTTTGATACTGCCAATTGAATGTTGCCATCTGCAACACGTGCATTCTTCCACATAGTCCTCTTCAGTGAATTTGAAAAAACCACTTTTTCATAATTATTCATCATAGTTGAGAACTCACTTGCAGGCGCTGTAGGCCAATATGCGGCCATCGCTTCATAAGTTACACGACCTAGTATAATAGTACTGGCTGTTACAAGCTGTAGTTTTGCATGTATTGACATGTCATTATTCCACATAGGGAAATGCCAATTAAGATCGTTTTCAGGACCCGAAATAAACCCATCTAACGTAATATTGAGGGATGCAATAACCTTTCTCATATCAAAAAAAACGCCTCAGAACAGTAACAAGCAAATAATATCGATAACAAAAGTAGCTAGTATGCTATGGAATAACGGGGGGTGAATACGCAGTATGTAATGGGCGTTTACGATTTATAGATTGTGTATCTTTATTACATGAAAAACGTTTCAATACTTGTGCCTGAAGAAGCTGTACTGGCTAGTATAGACGATCCACGATGCATATTTGCAGGCGTAAATGATTTCCTGACCGAAATGGGCAGGGAACCTATTTTCAATATACAATTAGTTGGCTTAACTAAAGAAGTAAAACTACACGGCGGTCTTTTTACTGTACATACCGATAAGCTGATAAGCGAAGTAAAAAAAACAGACCTGGTATTTGTACCGGCACTTACCGGCAACATGAAGGCAGCTTTGGAAAAAAACAAAGCCTATATACCATGGTTGATAAAACAATATAACGCAGGCTCCGAAATTGCAAGTTTATGTATCGGTGCCTTTCTTTTAGCTTCTACCGGCTTATTGAACGGCAAACAATGTTCTACACACTGGAAATATGCAGAAATATTCAGAGAAATGTTTCCTGAAATAGACTTAGTTGACGACCGCATTATAACAGAAGAACATCGCTTGTATTCAAGTGGTGGTGCTACTTCTTATTTCAACCTGTTGCTATACCTGGTAGAAAAATATACGGATCGGGAAATAGCGATACTCACATCAAAAGTATATGCGCTGGAAATAGACCGTAAAAGCCAGTCTCCTTTTATTATGTTTAATGGGCAAAAGAGCCATGAAGATATTGAAGTAAAGAAGGCACAGGAATTCATTGAAAGTAATATAACCGAAAGGATATCGATAGAGTCTCTGGCAACCCGTTTTGCTGTTGGCAGGAGAAGCTTTGAAAAACGCTTTAAGAAAGCCACCAATAACACACCGGTGGAATATATACAACGTGTAAAGATTGAAGCTGCAAAGCGCTACCTGGAAAACAGCAGAAAAAATGTAAATGAGGTAATGTATGATGTAGGTTATTCAGACAATAAAGCATTTCGTAATATTTTTAAGAGAATAACGGGCCTATCGCCTATAGACTATAGAAACAAATACAATAAAGAAGCCGCAATGGCATAATATTTAGCAACACATATCCTGAAAACATAGCTGAAATGGCTGATTATATAGATTATTATAAAGTTTTGGGCTTAGACAAAAAGGCAAGTACTGATGATATTAAAAAAGCCTACCGAAAACTTGCAAGAAAATATCACCCTGACCTAAACCCAAATAACGCGGATGCACAAAGAACCTTTCAACAAATAAATGAAGCGAATGAGGTATTGAGTGATCCTGAAAAACGTAAGAAGTACGACCAGTACGGTGAAAACTGGAAACATGCCGACCAATTTGAACAGGCAAGACAGCAACAAGGTGGAAGACAACAAGGTGGAAATTTTGAAGGATTTGGCGATGATTTTAGTGGTTTTGGCGGAGGTAGCGGTGGTTTTTCTGATTTTTTTGAGCAGATGTTTGGCAATATGGGAGGACAACGAAGTACCGGTAATGTAAAATTTAAAGGCAGCGACCTGCAGGCCGAGCTTAATATGTCATTAAAGGATGCATATACTACACGGCAGGAGGTTATAACTATCAACGACAAGAAAGTACGCATAACTATACCGGCAGGTATTGAAGACGGGCAGATAATAAAACTAAAAGGTTATGGCGGCAATGGTGTAAATGGCGGACCAAACGGAGATCTTTATATAACATTCCGTATAAACAACAATACAAAGTTTAAACGCCTGGGTAACGATCTATATACTACGATTAGCATACCGCTATATACGGCAATATTAGGTGGTGAAATAATAATTGATACACTTGGTGGTAAGATAAAACTTAAGATTGCACCCGAGACACAGAATAACACGCAGATACGAGTAAAAGGAAAAGGATTCCCTGTTTATAAAAAAGATGGCACGTATGGAGACCTATATGTGACTTATGACGTAAAAATACCTACCAACCTTACTGAAAAGCAAAAAAAATTGTTCAGGCAGTTAGCAAATGAAAACAAGTAATTATGGAAAATACAGACTTGATATTAGCTGATGACTTCTGTGTACATCACCATGTGTCTTATACATTCATTAGCCAGTTAAATGACGCAGGGTTGATTGAGGTTGTGACGATAGATGAGCAGCATTTTTTGCCAATAGAAAAACTTAGAGAAATAGAAAAACTAACAAGCTTTTATACTGATCTTGATATAAACGTAGAAGGGATAGAAGTTATATCACATTTGCTGCAGCAAATGAAAGGATTGCAGCAGCAACTGAAGGAAGCACAGAATCGTTTAGGTTTGTACGAGGATTAGGAAAGTTTGACAGGGGTCGTCAATGTTTCTTTAAGAATAGTTTCAAGGATAGAAGACTCTCCTTCATGGCTGGCAAGATGCTGTAATGTTATCTTATTTAATAATTCATCCACAGCAAATTGTACCATTTGCCATAACGATCTTGCAGAACAATCGACAGAGTTGTTACAAAGCTTAGGCATACCCGAATGTGACTTACAAAAGTCATCATCAAACAATGCACCGCCCAATGCTTTAAGCACATCGTTTATTATTATCTCGCTTGAAGGCCTTGCTAAAACATAGCCACCTTTATTACCCGGTGTACTATTAATAAAACCCGCCATGCGTAATACACGGGTAAGTTTAGCAACGTAGTGGCTCGATAAACCATCTGCATCGCTTAATTGTGGAATACTCAGCCCTTGGGGTTGCTTGCAGGCAGCAATCCGTATCAACACACGTAAACCATATTCTTCCTGGGCTGTTATTTTCATACTTTAAGTTTATAGCATTCCCATTTCTAGTCTTGCAACTTCCGACATCATACTTTTATCCCATGCCGGTGTCCAGGTTACCGCCACATGCACATCATTAACCCCTTCTATTTCTCTTACTTTCTGATCTACTTCTATAGGTAATGATTGTGCTGCCGGGCAGTTAGGTGCTGTCAGCGTCATTACTATCTGCACATTATTGATAGGCAATACATCTACTTCGTAGATTAGGCCCATTTCATAAATGTTCACAGGTATTTCGGGATCGAAGATCGTGTGCAGACAATCAATTACCTTTTGTTTCAATTCACTTGTTTCCATTACGCTTTCATTTCGGTTTTCAATTTGTAAGCAAGCGCATAATTTTTCATCTGCTTTATCATTGAGACCAAACCATTGGAACGGGTTTGTGCCAAATGACTTTTCATTCCTATCTCATCTATAAAGCCAAGATCAGCATTTATAATTTCTTCAGGTGAATGGTTTGATAGGACCCTTATCAGCATACTGATCAAACCCTTTACAATTACAGCATCACTATCGGCCCTGTAAGTCACTTTGCCATTTTCGTAAAATGATGCCAGCCATACAGTAGACTGACAGCCCTTTACCTTAAGTTCGTCTACCTTATATTGATCGTCAAGCGGCAGGAGCTTTTTGCCAAGATCGATGATGTATTCGTATTTATCTTCCCAATTGTCGAACAATGCAAATTCATCAATTATTTCTTTTTCTATTTCCGGTATGCTTTGATTGTGGCTCATTACAATAGCATTTTAATACACTTTTTCAATCCCGCTACCAATCCATCTATCTCTTCAAAAGTATTGTACATAGCAAATGAAGCGCGTATAGTACCGGGAATATTGAAGCGGCTCATAAGTGGCTGCGCGCAGTGATGTCCCGTCCTCACAGCTATGCCCTGATTATCCAGCAATACACCTATATCCTGCGGGTGAACTCCATCAATAATAAATGAAACTACACTTGCTTTATGCTTAGCTGTACCAATGATATGTAAACCGGGAATTTGCTCTAATTGCGTGGTAGCATATTTCAACAGCTCATGCTCATATTCGGCAATAGTTTTCTTCCCAAATTTTTCAATAAATTCTATACTTGCTTTAAAAGCAATTACATCGGCGATATTCGGTGTACCTGCCTCAAACTTATATGGCAGATCGTTGTAAGTAGATTTTTCGAAGGTTACTTCTTTTATCATTTCACCACCACCAAGAAATACAGGCATTGCTTCCAGGATTTCCCTTTTGCCATATAGTACCCCCATACCTGTAGGGCCATATAATTTGTGCGCAGAGAAAGCAAAGAAGTCACAATCCATATCCTGCACATCAATATCGAGGTGTACGGTTGACTGTGCGCCATCTACTAATACCACAGCCCCAACTGCATGTGCAGCACTAATCATCTCCTTAACAGGATTAATAGTGCCCAGTGCATTTGATATATGCACTATCGATACTAGTTTTGTTTTATTGCTGAGCAGTTTCTTATACTCATCCATCAAAAGCTCTCCCTTATCGTTGATAGGAATAACTTTTAGTACGGCTCCTTTCTCTAAACATAATATTTGCCAGGGAACTATATTGGAATGGTGCTCCAT
>CAMLFX010000134.1 GCA_946479435.1 uncultured Sphingobacteriales bacterium
CACGGTTGAAACCACCCTGGCCGCCGCCTTGCTGACCACCACGGTTGAAACCACCCTGGCCGCCGCCTTGCTGACCACCACGGTTGAAACCACCTTGTTGTCCACCGCCTTGCTGGCCACCACGATTGAAACCACCTTGTTGTCCACCGCCTTGTGGCTGATTTGGATTAAAGGTTTCCGGCTTCTTTTGTACCGGTATGCGCTTGCGGTTGCGCTTTTCTTTATCGGCTTTAGAGCTTTGCGGCTGAGAAACCGGCAATTCTATTCTGCCTATTATTTTCGGGCCCTCCAGTCTTGGCGCCTTCATTTCAATATGTTCCGGCTTCACCTCTTCTTCAGGCACTGCAGGTGGCTGCGGTTGCTTTGCTATCGGCTTTTCGGCAGGTTTTGGTGCTTCGGGCTTTTTTTCTTCTACTTTCGCAGCCTTTTTAGGGGTCTTAGGCTTCACCTCTTCAGCAGGGGTATCGGCAACCTTCGGCGCCTGGGCTTTAGGCGCTTCTTCTTCAGCTTTCTTTTTAGCCGCACCTTTTTTAGGCCTGGATGACATGTTGATCTCGTCCAGGTTTATTTTACCTAATATATTAGGCCCTTCCAGTTTAGGCGCTTTCGTGTCGATGCGTGTTTCTTCTGCTGCAGGCGCTTCTTTTTTAGCTTCAGGTGCGGGTGAAGGTGTTTCTTCAACCGGTGCTTCTTTAGCTTTGGGAGTTTCCTTTTTAACAACCGGTGCTTCTTCAACGGGCGCCTGTACTACAGGCTCTTCTTTTTTCTTAGGTTCCTCTTTTGGTTGTTCAGGTTCCGCTATTTTCTCTTCCTTCTTCTTTTCAACCACAGGAGGGGCAACTGGCGCAGGCTCTTCCGCTTTTGGCGTTTCCGCTTTAGGCGTTTCGGCTTTAGGCGGTGCTACTTCTTCTATTTCAATCTTCTTCAGGGTATCCATCATGGATCCCTTAGGCAAAGCTATCTCCTCGCTCTTGCGTTTGGCTGCTTTATCTTGCGCAAACTCAGCCTGCAAGGCGTCGTACATTACCTCCGTGATCTTTGTGTTGGGGTTACTTGCATTAATATCAAAGCCTTTACCGGTAAGAAACTCCACAAGGGTGTCTTTACCTATATTAAATTCTTTGGCTGCTGCCAGTAACCTTGGTGTTTTTGTTGCTGTTGCCATTCGTTTATTTACTCAAAAAATATTCGCTAAAGTTTTTCATTTAGCCTATAAACACATTATACAAACCTACACCATTTTGCTGATAAAGCCTTTTGTACAAGGCCTTTACCGTATTAAAAATGGCTTATCCCTGCTCTTCTTCATCGAATTCGGCCTGAAGAATACGCTGTACGTCTTTCACTGTTTCTTCTTCAAGGTCGGTACGACGCACCAGCTCTGCTACCGAAAGATTCAATATACTTAATGCTGTATCGCAGCCTACTTTCTTGAATTCTTCTATCACCCATTCTTCAATTTCATCAGAGAATTCAGCAAGATCAATATCGTAGCCTACTTCTTCTTCCTGCACATCGCGGTACACATCTATACTATAACCCGTAAGCTCTTGTGCCAGCTTAATGTTAACGCCTTTTTTACCAATGGCCAGTGATACCTGGTCGGGTTCAAGATATACATCGGCATGATGATCTTCATTGTTCAGCTCCATACGGTTGATACGTGCCGGTGTAAGTGAACGCTGTATGATAAGTTGTGTATTGGCGGTGTAGTTAATGATATCGATATTTTCGTTGCGCAACTCGCGAACGATGCCATGGATACGGCTACCTTTCATACCTACACATGCGCCTACAGGGTCTATACGGTCATCGTAGCTTTCTACGGCTACTTTGGCGCGTTCGCCGGGTTCGCGTACAATTTTCTTTACTACTATCAGGCCATCCATTATTTCAGGCACCTCTATTTCCAGCAGTTTTTCAAGGAATGAAGGATGCGTACGGCTCAGGATGATAACCGGAGTATTGTTACGCATTTCTACTTTCTTAATAACCGCACGCACTGCTTCCCCTTTTTTGAAGAAGTCGGTAGGTATTTGTTCTGATTTGGGAAGGATGAGTTCGTTATTTTCATCATCCAAAAGAAGTATTTCTTTTTTCCATATCTGGTACACCTCACCGCTTATAATATCGCCCACACGGTCGGCATATTTTTTCAGCAGGTTGTTTTTCTTCAGATCGCCAATACGTGCAGCCAGTGTTTGCTTGGCAGCCAGTATAGCACGGCGGCCAAAATCGCGCACGTCCATTTCTTCATATACTTCTTCGCCTACGTTATAATCCGGTTCTATCTTAATAGCTTCTGAAAGCCCTATTTGCAGGTTATCATCTTCAATCATATCATCTTCCACAATTTCACGGCGACGGAAGATCTCCAGATCGCCCGTTTGGTCGTTCACGATCACGTCGAAGTTTTCGTCGCTAGTATACTTTTTTCGTAGCAAGGTTTTGAAGACGTCTTCGATCACCTTCATCAGGGTTGGCCTGTCAATATTCTCGGCATCTTTAAACTCCTGAAACGAATCAATAAGATTGATACTTGCCATAATGCTCACTTTTGCCCCCTTGCTGTAAAGGGGATTTTAAATTAAAATTTTATTTGTACTACTGTTTTTTTTATGCTTGCCAATGGTATCTCTACCAATGATATTTCCTTTTTTTTGCCTTGCGTTACTTCCAGCACCAGCTTTTCTTCATCGGCCTCTTTTAGCGTGCCTAATACTTCAGGGGCAGTTTCATCCTGCATGGTAACCAATACTTCGCGGCCTATATTCTTATTATACTGGCGTGGTTGCAGTAGCGGTTCATCGACCCCGGGGCTGGATACTTCTAAAGAAAAATCGCCGTCGGGGAACATGCCCGACTCTTCTATAAGCACGCGCAGCTTGCGGTTTACCCCGGCACTTTTACTTATTGATAGCCCTTCATCTGCATCCAGATACAGCTTTACATTGTTTGTAGGCTTTATCTTAATATTTACAATAAATATATCCGTACCCTCTAAAAGAGGTTCGGTCATTTGTCTTATTTGCTCCAATACTTCACTCATGGGTAAAAAACAAGGGGACTATTATGTCCCCTTCAATTAGTTATTTCCGGATGCAAACTTACATAATTAGCTATATATAGCCAAAAAATAGGTACAATTATATTTTCCTTAACTGCTGCAAGGTGCAGGTTTAGTAACTTTGATAATCATGATATTAAGAATCATACTTTGGTCTATCGTCCTGATATTTATTTTCAGGTTTATTATACGTTTTTTATTCCCCATTTTACAAATGACGAAAATGGCGAATGAACGCATGCAGCAAATGCAAAAACAAATGAACGATATGCAGCAAAAGACTGAAACCCAAGCCCAACAGGCTAAGGCCAGGCCACGCGTTGCTGATAACGACTATATTGACTACGAAGAGATAAAATAACTATTTATTCTGCGGCAGGAAGATATTGTCTTCGATAGTCATTCCCTTTTCTAAATATATTGTTTGGATGCCCAGCGATGCAGCCCCTTCTATATGCTGCTGGCTATCATCTATAAATAAAGTTTCTGCTGGTTTGAATCCTGTATCGTCCAGTATACGCTGAAATATTGCAGTATCCGGTTTACGCATGCCTACACGGTGCGAAAGGTAAACTTTATCGAAAAACACGCCTATGTTGGGTATACCGTGGCTTTGGTGCAATATTTTATTAAAAGCTTCTTCATGTATATCGTTGGTATTGCTAAGCAGTATCAGATCGTAATGCAGGCGTAGCTGCTGTAATATTTGCAGCCTGCGTACGGGGAAATCGAGCAGCATGGCATTCCAGGCATTGTAAACCTGCTCTTCTGTAAATGTTTTGCCTGATACTTCCTGTATTGCAGTCACGAAACCGCTACGCTCCATCCGGCCTGTCTCCAGATCGTCGAACAAGGTGGTTTGCTTTAGCTGTGAATATAGCTCGTTGAAATTGTGGAGCCCTAATTCTATAAATGCCTTTTCGGTGAGGTTATAATCGAGATTGATCAATACGCCGCCTAGATCGAAAATAATGTGCCTGATGCCCTTAATCATGTTACAAAAATAAACTTGTAAAATGATTTTCCTTTTTTCAGGAAAACAAATACATTTGCAATCCAATTTTGGCAATCGCGCCAAGGGTCCTATAGCTCAGCTGGTTAGAGCACCTGACTCATAATCAGGGGGTCCTAGGTTCAAGTCCTAGTGGGACCACTTATAAAAAAGCCTTCAATTAGCTAATATAGCGAGTTTGAAGGCTTTTTTCATTCAAGCATCAGTGCCGTATTGACTTTAAAACACACTAATATTTCGTAACTTAAGGATTGACCAAAGCTGAAATGCTATGAGATGGGCCTACCATATAAAATACAAGATCAAGACAGTATGCTTCCTTACCGGGATGATACTGACCATACTCTTAAGCAACCTTTCTGAAAGGAGCAGTTTTACTCGCCTTGACCGGTCCGTTACTACTATGATGAATGATCGTCTTTTGCCGGCTACATATCTATATGGTATAAGCAACGATCTCCATCAGAAGAGACTTATTCAAGTAAACAGTCATGAACTGTCTAGGCAGGAGAAAGTAAGCCTGATCAAAAAACATGATGCAAGCATACAAGGTTTGATCGCAAAATATGAAGGAACTGTCTTAACCAAAGAGGAGAAAAAAAGATGGTTGGTTCTGAAGAAGGACCTTGCAGCCTATAATGATCTTGAGGCGCCTAATGTGAATGGTAAATACGATATTCAGTTCACCGCCAGTGAAAATGCTAAATTGAATGAACAGTTCGCGGTATTGACAAGTGATCTTGACGCCCTTATTAATATACAAGTTGGTGTAGGTAACCACGTGCGAAAGACGAGCACTTCGATCGTCAACCATACGACCCTCTTGTCTTATCTTGAATCCGTTGTACTTATTGTGCTCGCATTATTCACCCTAATTCTTCTGAGTGTGTCTGATAATGCAATTTTTAGGCAGAAACAGGACCAGGCATTAAATTGATAAGAACTGGGGGTTCTTCTTCACATATCATTGTATGCAGCGCTTTTTTATTAGCAGTAAATTGTTCCTGCCATTGCCAGATAATTGGTAATTTTGCACGCCATAGAATATATATGAAGAAGATAGTGGATTATAGAAAGTTGCTGGGTGTAACTAAAGCAACGGAAGTGAAAGAATTGAAAACCATTTATCGTAACCTGATGAAGGAATGGCATCCTGATAAATTTCAAGATGACGAGGATGGTAAAAATGAAGCTGAAGTAAAAAGCCGCCAATTTATCGAGGCATATAATTTTCTAGTAAGTATAGCACCGGAAACTATTGAAAAAGCTTTGCCTGAATATACAAAGACGATTACCGCATGTACCATACTTAATTATTCTTACGAAAAGTCTGTGCTACAATTGAATTTTGTAGACGGTAGTAGCTATGAGTATTTCGATGTTCCTAAAGG
>CAMLFX010000135.1 GCA_946479435.1 uncultured Sphingobacteriales bacterium
TAGCTGCATCATTTTATACTGTTATACGGATAAAAAAACACAGGGAACGCTTATTGCTGAAAGTGGTGGACGAACGTACCAGGGAATTACAGGCATCGCTGGCACAGCAGGAGGAACTGGTAAATGAGATACACCACAGGGTAAAGAACAACCTTCAGGTTATTAGCGGGCTATTGCAAATGCAATCGCTAAAACTGCAGGATGAGGGCGCTAAAGAAGCACTGCGCGAAAGCCAGAACAGGGTGGTAAGTATCGCTATGATACACCAGAAGCTTTACCAGCACGACAATAGCAACAAAGTAGAATTCAGCTCCTTTCTCAAGGAGCTCTTCGGGCATGTATCAGCATTATATGAAACGGGTAAAAAAACAAAACTGAAGCTGGAGCTGCCCGAGATTTTCTTTTATACCGATACCGCCGTACCCATGGGCCTTATTATGAATGAGCTTTTTACCAACTCGTTGAAATATGCTTCATATACTGTAGATGAGCCGGTCATTACGATCGCTTATCATCAAAATGAGCATAGCTTTAATATTATCTATTACGATAATGGCAACATTACTCAAAAACAGGTAGTCAGCGATATACAAAGCGGCTTCGGGCTGAATATGGTAAAAAAACTGGTATTGCAAATAGGCGCCACTCTTGTAAAAGACTATAGTACAGGCATGAAATACACTATAACTTTAAGCCAGCATCACAAGCAATAGATAGCAGATGACCAATACCGGCAAAATAAGAATTTGCATTGTAGAGAATGATTTCATCATATCCGAAACCTTATCGGCTATGCTGCAAAAAATGGGGTATATAGTAGCCGGCACTGCCATAAACGAAAACGAAGGCATTGCCATGCTGGGCATACAAAAGCCGGATATTGCCTTGCTGGATATTGGCCTGAACAAGGAACATGGAGGTGTGGAAATTGCAAGGTATATACGCAGCAGCATGGATATGCCGTTTATATTTGTAACAGGCAACAGCGATAAAACTACCCTTGGCCTGGCGAAGGAAACCAACCCCGATGCTTATTTGCTAAAGCCGTTTCGCGAACAGGATATAGCAACATCTATCGAAATTGCCATGCATAACTTTGCGCAGCGCCAACAGCAGCAACACAGCGGCGACCGCGCAATATTTATTAAACATAATGGCGAACACCACAAGCTGTATCTTGACGATATATTATACATAGAAAGCCGCCACGTATATATACTTATCGTAACAAAAGACAAAGAGATGCTCATCCGTACCAGCCTGGGCGAATTTCATGATAGTATCGGGCTGAAAAACTTCGTAAAAACGCACCGTAGTTTTGTAGTGAATACACAACATATTCAGCGCTTCGATAGCAATTTCGTATATATGGCTAAGTACAAGATACCTGTTTCCAAAACCTACCTGCCAGGCCTGGAGGCCGTCTTACATAGTTAATAAGACAATACATACTCCCCTCTTATTCTTTTCAGAACATAATAACTGCATTTCAGAACATATAACCCTTGTGGTTCACATTAGCTTTCTAATTTCGGCTCACTCATTGTAACCACCATGGTAAAAATTTTTTCAGGCGCTTTTAAGAAAAAGGCGAAGAGTAGCGTCAATATAAATTGCTCGCAGATCTTTTCCACCTTTCTTACTGATGTAAACGCTTATGTACGCAAGCATGAAAGCGTACCGGCGGTACAAACCGTACTGGCCATAAAGCTGGTGAACGATAAATTAGTGGCTGTAGATAACTCAGGCAATGAAATGGGTTATTTACCAACGCGCTACAACTACCTGGCCGATTGTATAGAACACGGGTATTCTTTTACAGGCAAGGTCATAGCTTCCAGTCTCACCCCCTTTGTTTCAGTAATAATAGACGTGACACCACACACACCACTTCAGTAATAATATATCCTCTTTACAAGCTATAATATAAAGCCCTGCAATTTATATTGCGGGCTTTGCTATTTCGGGCATTATCCCATTTTATATTTTTCGCATGGATACCATACCTTTGCGCCCTTATGGCAGGAGTTCAAATAGTCAATAAATCGCCGCATCAGTTGCCTGAATACCAAACTACAGGTTCAGCAGGTGTCGACCTGCGTGCATGGCTACAAGAGCCCGTAACATTGCAGCCTATGGAGCGCCGTTTAGTACCAACAGGTTTATATATGGCACTGCCTGTTGGCTACGAAGCACAGGTACGCCCGCGTAGCGGCCTGGCTATAAAACGTGGCCTAAGCATGGTGAATACTCCCGGCACTATCGATAGCGACTATCGCGGCGAGATAATGGTAGCTATGATAAACCTAAGCAACGAACCCCAAACCATAAATGATGGCGAGCGTATAGCGCAGATGGTGATTGCTAAATATGAACAGGTGCAATGGCAGCAAGTGGAAACATTAGATGAAACCGAACGTGGCGCAGGCGGATTTGGCCACAGCGGCACACATTAAAGTCAAAAATGCAAAAGTCAAAAAAACTAAAATCTTTTGCATCAGACCATTTTTTGAATTTTGAATTATAACTTTTGAATTGATTATACAATGAATATCATTATCCCTATGGCAGGCATGGGCAAAAGAATGCGCCCACACACACTTACTACTGCAAAACCGCTGATACCTGTAGCGGGCAAGCCAATAGTGCAGCGCCTGGTAGAAGATATACTAGCTACCAGCAACGAAAAAGTGGAAGAGATCGCATTCATCATAGGCCCATCTTTTGGTAAAGAAGTAGAAGCACACCTGCTGAAGGTTGCCGCCGACCTGGGTGCGCAAGGTAAAATTTGCTACCAGGAGCAGCCTCAGGGCACAGCGCACGCTATACTATGTGCTTCCGAAAGCCTGAAAGGAAATGTGTTCATCGCATTTGCCGATACTTTATTTGATGCCAAGTTCAGCATCGATACTAATAAAGACGCTATTGTGTGGACCCAAAAAGTGGCCGACCCTTCAGCATTTGGGGTAGTGAAGCTGAATGACAAAAATGAGATTGAAGCTTTTGTAGAGAAGCCAAAAGACTTCGTAAGCGATCTGGCTATTATTGGTGTGTATTATTTTAAAGATGGTGAGAACCTGAAAAAAGAATTGCAACGCCTGATAGACGAAGACATAAAACTGAAAGGCGAATACCAGATAACCGACGCAATGGACCACATGCTGAACAAAGGCGTAAAGTTCTATACCGATCAGGTAACTGAATGGCTGGACTGTGGCAATAAAGACGCTACCATATATACCAACCAGCGCGTGCTGGAATTGAAAAACGGCAAAGAAGAACTGGTTGCTAAAACTGCTAAGGTTACCAACAGCACTATTATTGCTCCTTGCTTCATTGGCGAGAACGTAGTTATTACCAATTCAGTTATAGGCCCGCACGTTTCATTAGAGGCCGGTGTTCAGGTAAGCGATTCGCGCATCAGCAATAGTATTATACAGGCTGATAGTATTGTTAAAAATGCACTGCTGCAGAACTCAATGTTGGGGAAAAGCGTAAATTACATGAAAACACCCGGCGAAGTAAGCCTGGGCGATTTTTCAACAGAATCATGAACCTGACCGCGAAGAAAGGTATTGCTGCATCGGCACTCTCCTTATTCATATCATTGCTTACAGTAACGGCCGGCGCACAACCTGCCGATACTGTTGTGCCATCTATTAAAGGCATAACCAAAGCTGAGGCCGAAGCAACCTATTACGACGCTATCAATGCACGCACCAAAGGCGATGACAAAGAGGCCGAGCAATTGCTGCAAAAAACAATACAGCTTGACCCCGGTGCTGCGGGCGCCTATTACGACCTGGCTCGCCTGTCCATTAAACAAAACAATAGCCCTAAAGCTGCCGACTATATAAAAAAAGCCATAGCCCTTGAGGGCGATAATAAATGGTACAAAAGCCAGTACGCCGAAATACTGGCAATGGGCAATAAGTTTGAGGAAGCCGCCACTGTATATGCGCAGTTGGCAAAGCAGGAAAAATACAACGAAGAATACCTGCTAAAATCAGCTTTTTTGTACCAGAAAACGGGCAAGTATAAAGAAGCCTTGTCTATTATGGATCAGTTGCTGGCAAAGTCTTACGATGATGAACTGGTATTACAGCAGCAACAGATATACCTGAAGATGAACGACCTGCAGGGTGCTGCAAAAGTTACGCAAGGGCTTATAGACCGCAACCCCGACGATGCAAGGTATGTAGTGCTGCTGGCCGACCTGTATGAAAACAACAAGCAACCCGAAAAAGCACTGGAGATATACAAACAGGCAGAGAAGAAATTCCCTGACGACCCCGCAGTGCTATTAGGCCTTGCTGATCATTATAAAAGGAACAAGCAAGACGATAAGTACTTCGAGTATATGAGCAAGGCTATGGGCAACAAAGGCCTCGATGCCGAGTCTCAGCTTACCTTGCTGGTAAGCCATTTGCAAGATGCAGGCAACGATACTACGCAACGCAAAATAGCGCTCGATCTTGCTGAAAAGATCGTAACACAGCACCCCGATAATGCACAGGTACTTGCAGTATATGGCGATCTGCTCAGTATCAATAACATGCCCGGCGAGGCCGTAGCGCAATACAAAAAGTCACTGGCTATCGATCCGTCCAAATACACTGTATGGCAAAACCTGCTGTACAACTATACCGACCGTAAAGATGCCGATTCACTGATAGTGTATAGTGAAAAAGCGCAACGCCTTTTTCCCAACCAGGCCATGATACATTACCTGAATGGTATAGGCAACATCAATAAGAAGAACTACGACAAGGGTATTAAAGCTATTAACAGGGCAATTGATATACAACCGGACGATAACCCTCAAATATTAGCCGATATGTATTCGGCACTGGGCGATGCTTACAACAGCACCGGGAAATATACCGAATCAGATAGCGCTTACGAAAGAGCATTGAGGCTGGGCCCCGATAACGCATCGGTTTTAAATAATTACAGCTACTACCTATCGGTACGCAACAAACGCCTGGCCGATGCCGAAAAAATGTCGAAACGCTCTTTAGAATTGCGCCCCGATGAAGGCACTTTTCTGGATACTTATGGTTGGATACTCTATAAACAGGGCGAGTATAAAAAAGCAAAAGAATACATTGAAAAAGCGGTGAACGCAAACCCTGAAGGTGCCGATGGCACGCTTTTAGACCATCTAGGCGATATCTATTACAAACTGAAAAATACAGACAAAGCCGTTGAATACTGGAAACAGGCTAAGGAAAGAGGTAGCGACAATGCACAGATCGATAAAAAAATACAAGACCGTAAGCTATATGAGTAGCTTGCGCTCCATCTTTTACATACTGGGTTGTGTAACTATATTGCTTTCCTCTTCCTGCAAAGCAGGCAAACAACCTGTACGCCGCCAGGTAAAAATAGTTGACAATAAATCTTACGGCATCATTAC
>CAMLFX010000136.1 GCA_946479435.1 uncultured Sphingobacteriales bacterium
GCTCAGCTGGCTAGAGCGCTTGCATGGCATGCAAGAGGTCATCGGTTCGACTCCGTTATTCTCCACAAGCTTTAAATCGCCTCCGGGCGATTTTTTCATTTGCATGAATTACTGTTTTTATATTATCTATTCAATAAAGTTGGACAAGTATTACATTGGCCATACTGAGGATGTGCGAAAACGCTAGGGACAGCATAATGATGGCATCTCTTATTTCACTTCTAAAGCTGACGATTGGCAAATTGCTTATTGCGAAGTGTATGCTACACGGGAAGAAGCAAGAGCCAGGGAAACTGAAGTGAAAAAGAAGAAGAGTAGAAAGTATATTGAATGGCTAATTAGCTCAGCTGGCTAGAGCGCTTGCATGCCCCGAAAGCATTCGGGGAAGAGGTCATCGGTTCGACTCCGTTATTCTCCACAAGCTTTAAATCGCCTTCGGGCGATTTTTTCATTTTCTCAGTTTGTTTGCTTTATCTGCTTAACCGAGTGAAAATGTTTTTCCTGTTTGGCGTTTCCAACTGTATCGCTATATAGCGGTATAATAACATGAGCAACTGTACCCTTTCTGCCTGTTTTCGAATCTATTTCTATACTGCCACCAAGTAAGTTTAAACGCGATTGAATGTTGGCCCACCCATTCCCTTTCGATTTGTAAAGATTAACCACATCAAACCCGTCACCATTATCCTCTATCATCAGGCTTAGTTCATTATTATCTTTATATAGTTGCACTGTTACCTCTTTTGCGTTGGCATATTTTACAATATTATTTAGCAGTTCTTGCGTTATGCGATAAGTGTTTATTTCTATCAGCTCGTTATACCGCTCATTTTCTTCATCAGTATAAAAACTAAACTCCATACTACCTGGTTGTCTTAACTTATCAACAAGTTCTATTAAAGCTTCTGCCAAGCCGGTTTTGGCCAGCATAGCGGGCATCATGGTGTGCGATATTTGTCGTAGCTCATTATACGATTGATCGATGAGATTCATAGTCGTTGCATACTGCTCCTCATTTTCAGTAGCATGTCCCAGCATGCTCAGGTTTATTTTTACTGCCGAAAGCAGCGGGCCAATGCCATCGTGCAGTTCTGCCGAGATTCGTTTGCGCTCTTCCTCTTGTGTTTGTATTATAGCATTCAGGCGCTTCCTTTCTTCTTCAAGCTTTTCGTTAGCAATGCGTTTTTGTTGCTGCGCTTTTAAATAGGCATACGAGAATGCACCGGCAACTAAAAGTACAACTATAATGCCCGACGCGATGTATAGTTGTTGCTCATTTCTTGCGTCTTTCAGTTCATTATTTTTCTCTAAAAGTTTTATAGCGGCTTCTTTCTTTTCAGTTTCATACTTGGTTTGTATTTCTGCAATAGCCATTTGGTTGTCTGCGCTGAATAGGGAGTCTTTTACCGATTGGGAAGATTGCATTAGCGCTAAAGCTTTCTTATAATCTTTTTCCTTTTCAGCAATAATGGATAGCTTCCTTTCTACCTCCTGTATATTTTCTTTGTCGTTATTCTCCCTGGCAATAGCTAAAGATTTATTGAGGTACATCTGCGCTTTCCCCAGGCTATCTTGCTCAATGTATAGCTCACCTATGTTCATATATGTGGTAGCTATGCCATTTTTATTATTTACAATGAGGTGATGTTTTAATGATAGTGCAAAATATTCGGCTGCTTTTTTGTACTGCTTATCTTGTATGGCGACATAACCTAAAGAGTTATACGTATTGCCTAATTGCATATCATCATTAAGCTCTTTTTGTAGTTTTAGCGCTTTATCATAATAGTATAAAGCTTGTTTTTTTTCTCGTGCTTCATAATATGCATTGGCAATATTGGTTAGCGAATAAGAGATAGCTTTTTTATCGCCAAATTTCTCCTTTATTGCAAGCGATAACTTATGGTATTGAATTGCTTTTTGCGGTTGTTTGAATTGCCTGTAAACCGTTGCAATATTATTATAGCTCATCGCAATGCCCTTTTCGTCTTTAAGGGCTTCTTTTATTTTCAGCGACAGAAAATGGTACTCCAGTGCATCTTTATAGTTTCCCTGCGCCATGCGAATATTGCCCATATTGTTATACGCTGCGGAAAGCCCCGGTGTATCATTCATTTCTTTTCTAACATTCAAATTCTCTTCATAATAATCGCTGGCCAAATTGTACTGGCCTCTTTTGTAATAGTAGGTGCCATATAAGTTAACGGCATTTGCCAGGCCTAATTTGCTATTTAGTTTTTTGCTTGTTGCCTGCAGTCGCGCAGCATAATCTTTAATTTTTTCTACATCACCGTTGGCTACTTCTTTGGCAAATGCTCTTACAGCTTCCTCCTGAGTTTTTCCAATTGTACGCTCAAATAGTTTTAATAAGCTATCGGCCTTAGGTTGTGCTAATATGTTATGTGTATATAAAAGGAATAGAATCAATAAGCACCTTTTCATTTCTTGGAAGAGATTATGATAATCCAAAATACAATAAACATTTAAATTTTATGCGATGTAATTTGCGCAGGTTATCATAGTGATAAGCTTATATATACCATGAGTAAACTGTAGTTTTGCCATTCTAGCTACAATGTGTTTGCTTTGCAAGTATTGCATTATTCTTAGGTTCTTATTCATGACCATTCTTGTATTTACGCTGATATTAATAATGGGTGCTTACCTGGCTGGTTTGTTAGGCGCGCTTACAGGCCTTGGGGGTGGCGTTATTATTATACCCTTGCTTACACTTGGCTTTCATATCGATTTTCACTACGCCATAGGCGCTGCTTTGGTGGGCTCTATTGCTACTTCTTCGGGGTCGGCAAGTGCGTATGTAAAAGAGGGTATTACCAATATCCGCCTGGGCATGTTTCTCGAAGTTGCTACTACTCTTGGCGCGGTTGTAGGGGCTATGCTGGCCATGTATATGCCTATCAATGCCATTGCTATCATTTTTGGCTGTGTATTGATATTCTCGGCATCTATGACGGTAAGGAAAAAAAGCGAGCATATAACCCATAAGGGTAGCAAACTGGCTGCCAAACTGAAATTGAACAGTAGTTACCCAACACTGGATGGCAACGTTGATTATGAACTGAAAAATGTGGCCGGTGGTTTTTCCATCATGGCGTTTGCCGGTGTGTTATCGGGCTTATTGGGCATAGGCTCCGGTGCTGTAAAGGTGTTGGCTATGGATGGCGCTATGCGCGTGCCTTTCAGGGTAAGTACTACTACCAGCAATTTTATGGTAGGTGTTACAGCCGCCGCCAGTGCTGTGGTGTACCTGCAGCGTGGCTATATAGACCCCGGTATCGCTTTCCCGGTGGTAGTTGGCGTATTAGCGGGTGCATTTTCAGGTACAAAATTGCTCATGCGTATCAATATAAAATGGCTGCGCATCATATTCAGCATAGCTATTACCTTCATAGCCTTACAGATGATCTATAACGGTTTCAACAGTAAATTCTAATCCTATGGAAACACCCGGACACAAATTTAACGACAGAGATATCCAGCAGATCATTGGAAAAATGCTGCGTTATGGAGTCTTAACCTCCTCTGCTATTACGCTTTTAGGCGGCATATTTTACTTGTTTCATCATGGTATGGATGCCATACCGGACTATCACATATTTACCGGCGCTGCCAGTGCATATACAAGCCTGGCTCCTGTGCTGAATGGTGTACTGCATTTCGATGTAAAAGAAATAGTGCAGTTTGGGGTTATAGTACTTATAGCAACGCCTATATTGCGTGTAGCTATGTCGTTAATTGCGTTCGCTTTAGAGAAAGACAAGCTATATGTTGTTATTTCAATGATAGTATTAGGTATTATTACTACCAGCCTGCTGGGAGGGCTGAAGCTTTAACAGTAAGCTCTTGCAGTATATCCGGTATTCTTACTAACTTTAACTAAAGCGCAGATAGTTATGTGGAAGCAAATTCTCACCTACTTGTACATCCGTAAACGGGATCCAAACGAACCTCGCAATATTAACATACGCATGATGCATGGAATGAATCGTATCTCCATTATCATGTTCTTTATTGCCGTTATTATAATTATATATCGGCTACTTATACGCTAGGCTTACTATGGCTTGCGCAGCCAGTTTCGAAGCGTTATTCTTGCCAAGCTTGTGCCACAAATCAGCGTAGTCTGCAAACAATTCTTTTCTATAGTTTACATCATAGAGCAATTTAGTGAGCTCTGTTTTCAGGTTGGCTTCATTGAGTTCTCCTTGTATCAATTCTTTTACTACAGGTTTATCCATTATCAGGTTTACCAGCGATATGTATTTTACTTTGATCAGTTTTGTAGCCAGCAAATAGGATATTGGGTTACCCTTATAGCACACTACTTCCGGCACCCCAAACAGGGCGGTTTCCAGTGTTGCGGTGCCGCTTGTTACCAATGCTGCACTTGCCTGCTTTAGCAGGTTGTAGGTTTGGTTATTGGCAATAAGCACATCAGCATTGCCTATCATTTCTTTGTAAAGGTGTTCAGGTTGCGATGGTGCCTGTGCTACAACAAACTGGTGACCGGGAAAATGCCTTACTACTTGCAGCATTACGGGTAGCTTTACTTTTATTTCCTGCGCGCGGCTGCCGGGTAGCAGCGCTATTATTGGTTTGGCAGATAGTTGGTGCACAGGTTGCTTTTTTTCTTCTTCCACCACTTCTATAAGCGGATGACCAACATAGGCAACTTTGTAACTCCATTTATTATAAAATTCAACTTCGAAAGGTAGTATTACCAGCATTTCATCTACATCCCGCTTTATTTTCTCTACTCTTTTCTCCTTCCACGCCCATACCTGTGGCGATATGTAATATGCTATTTTTATGCCCTTCTTCTTTGCCCATTCAGCAATACGCATATTAAAGCCGGGGTAGTCTATTAATACCAGCACATCGGGTTTATAGGCTTCTATATCTTTTTTGCAGAAGTCTATATTGCGCATAATTGTTTTCAGGTGCATCAGCACCTCTACAAACCCCATAAAAGCAAGATCGCGATAGTGTTTTACAAGGGTCGCGCCGGCTGCTTCCATGCGGTCTCCTCCCCAGCAGCGTATCTCTGCAGCACTATCTTCGTTGTGCAATGCTTTTATCAGGTTGCTGCCATGAAGGTCGCCACTTGCTTCGCCTGCTATTAGGTAGTAACGCATTTTACCACACGTATCTTAAAAGTATCATCAATACCGCGTATAGCATAGTGGCAATGAGCACGCCACGTGCACTCAGGTCAAGCCTTTTATTGGTAAAATATATGAAAGGTATCAGGTTTAGCAACAGGCTGAGGCTAAGTACCATGAAGCCAAACTTGCCATTGTTGAATATAGCCATTATATAATTACTAAAACCTTCG
>CAMLFX010000137.1 GCA_946479435.1 uncultured Sphingobacteriales bacterium
AGTTCAATAATGAACCGCAACCGATGGGTGTATATATCTATACGATCGAGGCGATCACCCCAACCGGAAGGAAGTTTACCAAACAAGGTAATATCACGGTCATACGATAGGACTCAATATAAAAATATAAAACAGAGAGGCCCCTCGTAAATGAGGGGCCTCTCTGTTTTATAAATATTATTAAGGCTGTATAGATAACCTTTGCTGGTGTATAGGTTTACCATCAGCAAACACTTGTATCATATAAACCCCCATAGTCAGGTTGGGCAATTGTAAATAGCTATCAAGACCCGATGCGTCGCCATTATATAAACGGGCAACTATCTGTCCATAAACATTGCTGAGCGTTACAAATATGTTGGTATTACCGGCAATATTATTAGCCAATAAAATTTTTACCTGATCTTTAGCAGGATTAGGGTATATTTTAGTTTCAGCACTACGATTTGTAAATTCCTGCACACCTGTTGTTTCATCTTCACGATAAACGGGAGTAAATGGGTCACATTTTGTTTCTATACCGTTGTATACCGTTGCAGTAAAGTTATTTGCGTCAGCACTTCCATCATTCGAAAAGATACCTGTAAAGCCACTAAATGCTTTATTAACTATATGTACAGGACCAGGAACGGAATAACCAAGTCCTTTTACCTGCTGGTATAATGCTACAGGGTTAGAACAATTTGAAGATATAGTGAACCCATCCGGGCAATCGGGTATTTCTAAACTGGCGTTATGTACCCGCATAGATTTTAAATTAAGCCTTGCAGGTAACGAACCATTGGCAGGTTGCCATCTGGGAGCGGACATTACTATATCATCTGCAACAGTATTGCGCGATGCAAATGTTGGGTTCCAAAAAATATTGCTCATGCCGCCGCCTAGTCTTGGATAACTATTGGGTGTTCCTGTCGATGCCGCCCCCGTACCGGTTTGTGTATTGTAATGCACCCATTTAGTGACATTTGCTACAATATTTCCCCCAGCAAAACTGGTATTCATGTCCACGAGACATGCTCTCAGGCTATCATAGCCAGCACCAAACCCGCCAGAACAGCGATCATAAATTTGCTGACCATAAACAATATAATTCCCGGGAGTTGCTGACTCTAAAGTACCCAGGGCACAAGTATTGTCGTTATTGAATAAAAACCGTGTGTTTCCTGCTGTAAAATTAAAGCTGTTATCTACCCTTGTAACCCAAAATGTAGTTGTTCCAAAATTGAAATTTGCCGGGAAAGGAGGAACAGCTGAAGTATTTTGCGAAAAATTGTTACCTACAATATAATTATCATTACCTCTTTGTACCAAACCAATGCCATATTCATTATCAACAAGATTGGTGGTATATTCTGAAATATAACCCATAGCAAAATGATGTTCACTTATCTGATTAAGGTTTTGGTCTAAAACAAGGTTCATTGTAGCACTTCTGTACACTTCTTTATTTATTAAACTATTGAACTGATAATCATTAACACTGCCTGTCGCAAAAATATCACCAGTATTTGTTTCTACCAATCTGGTTGCTATATCATAATCGTAAGCAGGTCCTGTTGGGGTAGCATATGTAGTATTATATTTCTGGTAAAATGGCAATCCTGTTGGACTTCCAGAACTATTTACATGCAGAAAAAAAGATTTTTTAGTATCATACGGTCCAAAATCAGGTTGCGCAGGGTATTTTGTATAATTTTCTGTAGCATAACCACATATATAAATATCCCCATTTGAATGGCGAATAGCATGTAAAGGATACAAACCAACCTTTGTATCACTTTCATATAGGTTATTAGCACTTAAAAAAGTTCCCCATTTATCAACTCTTATCAGTACCACCGCATCTTGTGTTGGACTATAAATTGTTGAATTGGATCGTCGTCCCTGGCAAACAATAGTATAAACAGCATTAGTTGTAGCACCATCACTTATTAGGGCAACTGCTCTCAGATCACTAAATAAAGTGTTGTCGTACACAACACTATTATTAATACTGCCATACTCCGCTTTGTAAATTAAATGAATAACATTGCGGCCTGTTCCATTGTAATTGTACACAGTGCCCGCCATTAATGCTTCTGCACTGGTACCATTTACACGGTCAGTCACCATGCACATTGAATATCCCTTCAAATTATCGGGAAAATCATATACAGAAACTCCCTGTATAGCCGGCAACTGGGCATTTGCATGCCTAACAATAGGTAATAGCAGAAAAAGTAGCGTAAGGGTTTTAAAAAGAAATTTCATGTTAAAAGGTTTTAGTGAATAATAACTCTAAATAAAAAAAATAACAGCATTTTTCATAACTTATACAATTAAGAAACTATGATTAATTTTTATTTTATTTGTATGGTTTTTAATTTAAACCAACCATGTCAGGTCAAAACATGTCTTTTAGTATGTAAGCTTGTTTTTAAAAAACAAATAATTTCAAAATATAATATATAATTTAATGAAATCCTTATCATTAATATTAAAGACGTTCTTTCTGTCCTTATCATTATTGTGTGGTATAGGCATATATAATGTATCAGCAACGCATATTGCAGCTATAGATTTGGATGTGAAATATGTAGGTGCTGGGCAGGATGGCTGTAGTGGCACTACGGAGTATAAATATGAAATAACTGTAACCTTATACATGGCTTGTGAAGGTGGATCAACTTCAGGTTCTGGTCAGGTTAATTATTGGTCAGACAATCTGGGTCAAACGTTTAGCATAAATCTCCCACAAATTGCTAATGAGGATGGACTGAATGCTCCTGATACTGTTCATTCTCTTTGTCCAATCTATGGAGACAGCAATTCATGTCGTATCATCAGACCAAGAAATATTTTATTATATCCCGGTTTTTTAAAAGCAACATATCGTGATGTTGTCACATTGCCAAGCCCTCAATCAGATTGGAAATTTTCATATAGTATAGGAGATAGGAATAATAATGTTACAAATATTTCTCCAACTACTGAAAGTGCATATGTAGAATGCATGTTGGATAATTTAACTAAATATAACAACAGCACACCCCGATTCACTACAAATCCATTACCTTATATTTGTAAGTCAACAGACTATGCGTATTTAAATGCACCACTGTCTTTCGACGGGGACTCTATTCGTGTTTTTTCACAAATTACCTATAATGGCCCTGGATCAAGATCCCCTTATGCAGTAGGTTATTCTCTTTCAAACCCTATAGGTTCAAGAACAGGCTATTCAGTTGATTCAATTACTGGTACCGCATACTTTAATGCCCGTAACGTGGGTAAATTTGTATTGGGATTTAGAGCTAATGAATATGAACCAGGCAGTGGTAAGCTGATCTCCTATATAATGCGCGATGTGCAGGTTTCGGTATTGGATTGTACCGCGCCACCACCATTTGTGGACAGCATGCCGCAAAACATTAAAAATGCTACGGTTGTAAAAAATTGTTTAGGAGATAAAAAGGGTTATTTTATATATGCATGCCCCGGCAGCAATATATCTTTCGACCTGCGCTCGTTCCCTGACCGTACCAACCCTAATAACTTGGTATGGATGTATGCCAATACCGGCAATATCCCAGGTTCTAACTTTACGGTAGATAATGACGGTACCAATAAACCTGTAGGTACTTTTAAATGGACACCTACCAGGAACCAATATGGCGACCATACATTGATCGTAACCGGTGCCGACTCTACATGTAGTCCAACGCAACCTATCGTGCTCAAGACAGCTAAAGTGTTTGTGATCCGCGTAGCCCGTGGCCTGGACGCAGGTCCTGATCTTAAGTTTTGCGATATCAACAGGGATCCTGTTCAGCTCTTTGCCAAAGGTGCCCAATGCCTGAATGTGGAATGGAACAACCTGGATGGAACCCCTGCTACGGCATTATTGCCTAATGCGCGTATTCAAAACCCGGTTGATACCATAGCACATCCATTCAAAAACCATGGTTTTGTGGTTTTCAGCTCTGATCTTGTAGGTGCCTGTAAGAACCGTGATACGGTGCTGGTGGAAGTAGATACAACCAATACCGTGCGTATAGCACCCAATAATCTTAAAGACAATGATTTTGTTTTATGCCGCCCCGATTATGTGCAGCTGGATGCGGTGATCAAGGGCCCGAGGCCTTTGAGGAATTTTGCCTGCGGTACAGGCAACCCTATCGATTGTCAAAAGCCCGATAGCCTGTTTATATACGGTTCACCAACATACGGTGCTAAAGTATCTTATGATACCCTGGGTACCACTACTCCCGTGTTTCCTAATTATGAAGTGCAAACTGCCAAACAGCAGTTCTATATATCAAAAGGCGACCTATGGGAAATGGGCTTGCGCTCTTCTACCATCAAAGGCCTTGCTTTTGAAGTAGACAGCGCAACCGCGCCTACACATCCTTACGAGAATTTCACCATCAGGATGAAGTGTACACCTAAACAATCACTCAACAAAGCAGTAGGCTTTGAGGATTTCATGACTACTGTTTATCAGGCCTCAGCTCCTCTTACATTTGGAAAAGGGGTACACAGGTTCACTTTCGATTATCCATACACCTGGGATACCACTCAGAACCTGATCATAGAGTTCTGTTATGCCAACAGTACTTTTATCAGTGTGTGTAACGGCGCTACAGGTACTGCCCCAATTATACGTTTTGTACCTACAGAAGGTGTCGGCACCTTGTATCTGAAAGGCGCAGTCAGTCAAACAACAGTATGTAATGTACTTACATCACCTGATATACAGGCATTACCTACACGCCCGTTGTTCAAGTTTGCTTTTTGTGAAGCGCAGGATATACCATGGACTATTAAGTGGTCACCCGGTATATTCCTGTCTGATTCTACTTTAGAGCAACCGCTTGCCTATGTGCCGAAGAGCATCAGCTATACCGTAGAGACCTATGGACGTAGCTCTTGCGTAGTACGCGATACTATAAAGATCTACGTACCGGAGCATGACTATAAGCTGACGGGTGATACTACGGTATGCTTTGGCGAACAAGCAGTAATGAGTGTGAATGATGGCTTTACATTTACATGGTTTGAGTATAAGGATGGTAAATTCCTGGATGCCCACAATAGTGTAAGCTGTGTACAATGTAAGGACGTGATATTGACGCCTAAGGCCACCACTACCTATAAAGTAGTAGTGTACGACAGTGTATGGTGCCTGGATACGGTAACTGCTACGGTAACGGTACTTCCATTGCCCGATGTACATATCCTGACTAATGATACAGTGATAAAATATGGCCAGAGCATACAATTGCTGGCCAGTGGTGCGCGGATGTACAACT
>CAMLFX010000138.1 GCA_946479435.1 uncultured Sphingobacteriales bacterium
AACTGAGCGGTGTGCTGATCATCAATAATCTTGGCCAGGTGGTATATCGTGGTACTGAAGACAATGTTAAGTCAACGACTATAAATATCACGGGCCTTGTAGATGGCCACTATATCATCAGGGCGAATACATCTGATGGTAAGATCATCAGTAAGCCTTTTGATGTGCTTAAGTAGAGTTATTTAACAATTGATAAAGCAAGGGAGCCGGTAAACCGGCTCCCTTGCTTTTTACAGTTATATTACTTTTTCATCTCGTTAATTTCCCCCTTCATCTATATAGCGTTGTGTTTACTATATTAATATATTTACTTTATCTAAAAGTTTAAATATCTGTCTAATATATAAACCTTATTAAGAACTGATTAAAATGATATTGTTAAAATAGTTTTGTCAATTATTTATTTAACTTTAAACGACTGTGAAAGAAAAGTTAAGACTGTTTAGAAAATTAATATACTGATAATCATTGTGCAGACAAGATTTTGACATGATAAAAAAATGACAATATTATGCTCGGAATAAAAAACACTAATAATTAAGAGTTCAGTAAAGAAATGAGTACTTACAAGCCTTTAATAAAACAAAAACAAACGTGAATTGTTAAAACTTGATTTGAAAAAAACATTACAAAGGCATAAAATATCCATAATAAAATAACAACAAAAGCAAGCATAAACCTTTTAAATGGTACGTATGATGAAACACTTTAACAAAGCAAAGCATTTGCTACTCTTGCCGGCTCTTCTGCTCATGGCGGCGGTATCTGCAATTGCACAACCTTTAAACGGTACATATACCGTAGGCGGCGCAACCCCCAGTTATGCTACCTTAACAGATGCGGTAAATGCTCTGAATACAAATGGTGTATCGGGGCCGGTAATTTTTAACCTGCGTACAGGTACTTATTCAGGTGCACAGTACACTATCCCGACAATTACGGGTGCCAGTGCAACTAATCGTGTTACCTTTCAATCGGAAAGTGGTTTAGCCGCTAACGTTACTGTATCGTATGCTGCAACAAGTAGTGCGGACAACTTCGTATTTACATTGGACAATGCATCCTATGTAACTTTCAAGAATTTAACCATTACCAATACCGCAACATCTACTTATGCCCGCGCTATCGTTCTTGCATCTGCGGCATCATACGATTCTGTGGCAAGTTGTGTATTCAGTAGCACCATAACAACTTCAACCTCTAATAATGCTGCTCTTATATATACAACCAGCTTTACAGGTACTGATAACGTAATGTATGCCAATACATTTACAAATGGTAGCTATGGTGTGTATTTGGCAGGTAGCTCTAGCAGTAGCTACGCTAATAGAAATATTATAAGAGGCAATACTTTTACAGATCAGAGATATCGTTCTGTATATGCTATATATGCGAATAATACAAATATTGCAAGTAACTCATTTGCTTCCAGCAGAAACGGGTATTACGGTATTTACTGCTCTAGCAGTTATGAGGTTATGGATATATCCTCAAACAGTATTTCTATAAACAATGCCGGCTCTAGCAATTTATACGGTATTTATGTAACATCTTGTGGTGGTACTTCTGGCGGATATATGAAGATGAAAAACAATAACATAACTGTTAATAATACAGATTACGGTTATGTTTACGGCATCTATACCTCGTCATCTCCATACGATTCAATCCTGTCAAACACTATTAGTGTAAATACCCTGTATGGTAACGCATATCCGTTTTATACAGCGAGTTCATCGTATTCATATATTTCAGGCAATAGTATAGCTGGTATTGCCAGCTATTATAGTGCATACTTGTATTCTATCAACTCTTCTTCTCCTAACAGTTATTTTGGTGATAATACAGCTAATATTACCGGTGGAACCAGCGGTACTGTTTACCATTATGGTATCCGTTCAGGTTCGGACAATTCTGTGATATACAGAAACACTATGAATTTTACGGGTAGGTATTCATACGGCTATTCTTACCTCTATATGTTGCAAGATGCCAGTAATGCCGTGTTTAAGAAAAACACAGTAAGTGTTACTACTAGTGGGCCTATATATTCATACATAGGTTATTATAATTCAAACCCTACTGTTGATAGTAATAATATTGCGCTATCTACTACAAACACTGCTTCATATTACTTGTACAATTATATGGGTTACAACTGTAGCGGCAATGGTATGATTTCTAATAATACCGTTACTACATCACATACTTATGGTTATGCATATGGCATGAATGCTCAATATGCCAGCAATATGACATTTGCATATAACAAGGTGACTTCAACAGCATCTGGTAGTTCTGGTTATGGAGCATATGCGTTTTACGCCCCGTATGGATTTAGCAACTGTAAGTTAATTGGTAATAAGTTAACTGCAATAGGAAGCACTTCATATAATTACAGCAGCGCGTATGCGGCTTATTTATATTCAATTTCTGGAGGTAGCCAGATATTGAACAATTCTATTTATGCTAAGTCAACAGGCAGTGGTAGTGCCTATGGTATATACATGGGTTATTCAAGCGATTTTAAGGTTAAAAACAATACAATATTTGCTGAATCAGGTGGTTCAGGATATGGTTATGCTTTAGCAACATTTAGTACAAGCTCGGTAGGTTCTGCCGAGGTGAAAAATAACGTACTTGTTAAAATGGGTGCCGGTAATTGTTATATGATATATAATACTGGATCGACTACCATACCTGCTTCAGATTATAATCTGTTCTATTCACCTTCAGGAGTTTTATATGATGGATACTATGGTAACACGTATAATCTGGCTGGTTGGCGCAGTACAATGAATAGGGATAACAACTCACTTATATATAACCCTACTGCAGCATTTCCTAACCGGGCTACAGGCGATTTAACTCCAGATCCTACCGCTCCTGAAGTATGGGCTTTAAATGGACGTGGCGTACATGATGTGGCCAATGTGCCTCAAGACATTACCGGTGTAACACGACCTGTTAATAAACCAGCAGGTGTACCGGATCTTGGTGCTTATGAAGTATCTCCAACCAGTATTCCGCCAGATGCTGTAGCATCACCTGCAGCACCTGCTACAGGTATGCAATATTTTACTTTTGGACAAGATACAGTTGCCAGTATTAACTGGACCAGTGCAACGGTTCCAAGTACTATAACGGTTAAACAGTATTCAGGTGAAGCGCCATCATCATTCAGCTTCCCATTCTTTATGTATTTCCATACAGATATTGATGCTGGTGCAGGTAGCTATCCGCATACTGCAAATATTTATTATAAGGATCCACAAACAGGTACTACCGCAGCTGAGTCTGGTCTAAGATTGGTGAAAAGGATAGGTACAGGTACGTGGAATCCATATACTGCCCCCAATAGCAGCACTAATGCTACACGTAATATTATCAGTACAACCGGCCTTACGGACTTTGGCCAGCATACAGGCAGTGACGTTGCGAACAATGCCAGCGTAAGCAGGCTGGTTGCACCAACGCCAACTTTCTGTGCACCAAGTACACAAGCGATAAAGGTTACTGTTAAGAACACAGGTAATAATACATTGAGTAATGTGAAAGTGGATTGGTACATGAATGGTATATTCCAGGGTACTATTAACTACAATACTGCAATTAATACTTTCCTTGTTCAACCGGATTCAGTACAATTGACATTGGGTAACTATACTTTTACCAATGCGAAGCCTGTACGTTTGGTAGCCTATTCGTATCTGCCAAATGGCGTACAAGATGCCGCTACTGTAGATGATACATTAAAAGCTATAATTACACCGGGCCTGAATGGTGAATATACAATTGGTGGCCTGCCTGCTCCTGATTTCGTGGATGTAAAAGAAGCAATTGATATACTTAATTTATGGGGTGTTTGTGGCCCTACCACATTTAATATCCGCGATAGCGTTGGTGCATATCAAGGTGCCGGTAATATTAAAGCACCGATCATAGGTGGTAGTATAACTAACCGCGTTACATTCCGTTCAGAGTCGGGTAATGCAGCTAATGTTGTGGTGCAAGGTATTGATAACAATCCTGTATTTGGTTTGAACAACGTAACCGATGTTTCTATCAAAAATATCACTGTGTCAGCTTTAGGTTATACGGCTATATCTATACAAGGCAGCCCTAAGCGCGATACGATACGTGGTTGTATTTTAACTGCTCCTACAACAACACAGACAGATCCTATTAAAGCTATAATATCAGATCTAAGTCCTCAGTATTATAATGGTAATTACGCAGGTGTTGATATGGCAATAATCAAAAATACCTTAAGTGGCTCTTCTAATGGTATTTCAATGTGTGCACCATATTCATCTTCTGCTACAAACAATGTTGTAGATAGTAACACGTTTAGTTCGCACTATTATAGTAATATTTATACTTACTATTTGAAAAGCTCTAAAATCAGAGGTAATACATTTAACAATGTAAGTTATATCTATGGTGGCTATCCAACATATATATACTATACTAGTACTATGGGCACCGATCCTATTGAAATAGTAGGAAATACTGTTAATATAAGTGGCAGTGGATCAACCTATACGTATAATTATTTTGGTTATAATACAACAGGTACATCCACCACAAGAGCTACTATAGCTTATAATAAGATAAACTATAATAATCCTAATGGTTATTTCTATAACTACATGCCTAGCACTGCATATTATACTGATATTAATAATAACGAAGTAAATGTGACAGCAAATGGAGGTTATGGTATGTATATGTCTTATTGCTACTTAACTGGTAGTAATATCTTTAACAACGTAATTAATTCATCTTTCGGAAGTTCCGGTCAAGGTTTATATATGTATTACCTGTACGGAGGTGATTGTAAAATTTACAACAATACTTTTGTTACAAGTGGTGCAGGTACAAACTACGCAGCTCAATATTATATGAGCAGCTCAGTAAACTTCCAGGCATATAACAATATTTATGCAAACCTGGGTTCTGCTGGCGGTGCTTTGAACTGGTATAACGGTGGTTCAAATAACTACTCTGATTATAACAATATTTATTCTGCGAATGGACAGCATTTTAGCTATAATGGTACTGCTGATACTTCACTTGATAACTGGCGTTCAACGAGAACTCAAGAACAAAATTCTATATGTTACAACCCTGGCTTAATCGGTATGGGCAACATGCGTCCTAACCCGGCGAATCCTGCAAGCTGGTCGCTGAACGGCCGTGCGATTCATATTGCTGATAACAATATGGATAAAGATGGCAACCCGCGTGAAACAGATATAACACTGGG
>CAMLFX010000139.1 GCA_946479435.1 uncultured Sphingobacteriales bacterium
GCCTGGCCGGCCATTCAATGGGTGGACAAATAGCAATGTATATGCTAATTAATAAACCGGATATTGCTAATAAACTGGTACTATGTGCACCCGCTGGTTTTGAAACATTTACACCACTGGAAAAAACAATGTACCAATCGGCCATAGGGTTTTCCGACTATTTCTCAACTGAGGAGAATAGCCTGAAGAAAAGCATTTACAGCAGTTTTTACCATCAGCCGTCGCAGGGCGAGAATATGATCAACGAATTGACGGATATCATGCACGCTTACCCCATAAAACTGTATAGGAACATGATAGATGCTAGTGTGAAGGGTATGCTTAATGAACCTGTGTATGATAAAATAAAGGAGATACAGCAACCAACACTTATATTGTTTGGAGAAAGAGACGCATTAATACCTAACAGGCTGATACACCCTGTAAACACTAAAAATATTGCAGAGCAGGGCGCAAAACTTTTTCCCCATGCAACCCTGAAGATGATACCTCAGTGCGGGCACTTTCTTCAATTAGAAAAACCGGGCATTGTGAATGGCTATATTGCTGACTTTGTAAGAAGTTAGCCTATTTCTTCAGCCTGTTCTTTTTTTGAAATAACCGGATATTGCATGTTAAGCCCTTTCAAAGTGTCTCTTATAGTACGGGCTACGATGTACGATTTATACCAGTTTTGGTCGGCAGGTAATATATTCCAGGGTACATAATTACAGTTGGCAAACACATCTTCGTAATACTTTATATACTGGCTGCGGCGTTTTATCTCCTTAATATCGTTGCCATTATATTTCCACATTTTTTCAGGTATTGTCTTTCTCTCATTGATACGTTCTATTTGTTCCTCTTCGGAAACATGCAGGTAAAATTTAAGTATGTGCGTATTATTAGCTACTAAATGTTTTTCAAAATCGTTTATCGATTCCATTCTGCGCTTTGCCTCAGCATCATCAATAATACCATGTACCCTTGTTACTAAAATGTCTTCGTAGTGCGATCGGTTGAATACCTGTATCATACCTTTAGCAGGCGTGTGCAGGTGTATGCGCCATAAAAAATCATGTGCCGCTTCTTCTTCCGTTGGTACTTTAAACGATTGAACTTTTACACCTTGCAGGTTCATTATCGAAAACACATCTTTTATCAACCCATCCTTACCGCTTGCGTCCATACCTTGCAACACAACTAGTAAACTATGTTTTCGCTCTGCATACATCAGGTTTTGCAACACATCCAGTTCTTTCAGAATAGTATCAAATTCAGCCTTAGTAGCTTTCTTGTGAAACTCTTTTGGGGCGCGTGTTAATATTTCGCTTAGGTGCATTATGTTATCAGGATTATTCGTCATTGTCAGTGTTGAACTGCCTGCGATATGCTTTTATAAATATTGCTCCCAGATTTTTATGTGGGGGTACATAATCATCAAACAAGCCCTTGGCAGTACCTGCTTTCTTGCTATCGAAATAGCTATCCAGGCTCTTCCACGTAGTAACCCAGTTTATATTCTTACCAGCCAATAGCTGGTCGTTAATAGCTTTTATAATAGGTTCATTCACGCTCATACTACCAACTTGTTTCGATGATATAATATGCGCATCGGGTGAATGATCTAACACTACAGACAAGTTATGATAGCCACCACAAGAACCAAGTATTACTATCTTAGTTTCTTTTTGAAGATTATCGATAGTTACCGGCAAGTGGTAGCTGTGCCCTCTGTGCACCATTATGGTTGGATGGATTTCTTTTTCAGCAAGGTATTTGCACAACTCTTTCTGTGCTTCTTCATCTTCAGGTTCGCTAAGTGGCAGGTTAGCGTATATGACTACCGGCTTGCCCGATGTTGAACTTATTGTTGCCCAGTATTTGCTGGTATTCACTTTCCATTTGCCATCTTTAAAATTGCCCAGGAAACTGGCGTACGATGATTTACCATCTTCATCGCCATAGAAAAAGAACTGCTGATACACTATACCACTATCGTTCACCAGGTTTTTATATTGCACCAGGTTGATAGGTGGCAGATCGAGCATTGAAGATTGTTTCTGTATGCTTTCGTCCGACTCAGTAGCTGTTAAACCTTCGAAAAGAGTAGATAATAAGCCATAAATTATCAGACCTTTTTTGCTTCGCTCTTTATAAGAGCGCTCATAATTTTCTTTTACTTTATTCTGTAAAAATTTAGAAAGTTCAGGATCGGTAATACTACCAAATGCATCCGCTACATCTACGGCATCTTCCAGATCATCTTCTTTACCTTTTTCAAGCCCGGCAATAAAACTGGTCATTAGTTCGGTGCGCTTACCCTCATCCATGCTGGCAAGAAACGTATTTAATGTATTGTAGCCGGCGCACATGCGTATAAATGTGCGAAAACGATCGTGATGAAGCGTATCCAGAAACTCGTCACCTTTTCTAGGTGCCATCCTTTCCATCATTCGTTTAAAAGTACCCAGAAAGCTACTCGTGTATATCTCATCTTGCCCATGTACCATAATGTAATACAGCGATTCGGGCGGGAAACCGTCTATGCATTTAAATCTTACCGCATCGGGCGATTCGTGCAGGTCATTCATTTCCCGCACATACTTCAGGCCACGGTATCTTAGCTCATCGGTATATGTGTCTTCCCCCAGTGCATCGTTCTCTATTTTCAATCTCACCAACTCCTGGTAAAAAAGATCTTCGTTAGCGGTTATTTTATCTATCTCTTCTATCGTTTTCTTATTATTATATATATCAGTGAGGAAAGGCATAGCCCTTAACGGCGATCTTGATTGTTGCGATATTCGTACTATGGTTTGTACCAGGGGGTCTTTACTGCGCCGTACTGCACCACTAAGTATATAATTAGTTGATGAAGCAAAGTTGAACACCTCGTTAGGAACCACTTTGGCTGCTGAAGCTATTATATCGTCAGCAAAAGGATCATTAGCATATTCGCTCAGCCTTCTTATCATTATCCGTGGTTCACGTTTCCCCATTTCTGTATAGATAGTGGCACGTTCGGGTGAATTGCTTTCAAATAGGTTTTTTACATTATTTAAGGTTTGCATGCTTGGGTTAGCAATTACAAATGCCTGCGACCTACCCTCCTGCCGTGCGATAATCAATTCACGCAGGTTATTAATAAGCTTCCTGTAATAATATGGATCTACCCTATGGTCGTTATTATAATCCCGCAATGTTTCCCATATCGCAGTAAGACAACGGATTTTTTCCTGGTTCTCTGTTACCGGATCCTTACCGTTTTGCGGTAAGTTTTCTATCATTACCTGAAGATGGTCCACATCTTTCAGAATAGCTTTCGTCAATGCCAGGCTGGCATTTGTATCTTCAGAATAATATATTGCCTGATCTATTTCTCCATCTGATACATCTGCCCTTTTTTGCTCCCGATCTATTTTATCATGTATATAAATCCGGTTACGGGGTATGGGGCTAGTGAGTGTATCTACATCATAAATACTCACTTTTTTCACCACGGCTTTTTTTCTACGTCTCTGGGCCGATGCATCTTCATGCACCATACATATCAAAACCAATAGAATACCAAGGAATGAAAGTGTTTTTCTAGTCATATATGTAATGTCTCTTATCTAAAAATGATGCCTGCACTTATAATACATAGCATCATGTATGCATTATACTAAAAAATCAAAAAGCCACCCTGTTAAAGTTTATTGAACAGGATGGCTTAAAATATGTTATTAACTGATTACCACTCTGGATATAGCGGAAACTGTGTCATGAATTCATTTACTTCATTACGTACATTATTGATAATATCAGCATTATCCGGAGCCATCAATACTTTATCCAGCCAGGTGGCCACTTGTGCCATATCTTGTTCTTTTAAACCACGCGTAGTGATTGCCGGCACACCTACCCTGATACCTGAAGTAACAAAGGGTGATTTATCATCGAATGGAACCATATTTTTGTTCAGCGTAATATCGGCCTGTACCAGTGTATTTTCAGCTTTCTTACCACTTATGTTTTTGTTACGCAGGTCTATCAGCAACAGGTGATTATCCGTGCCACCTGAAACGATATTGTAACCTTTCTCCAAAAAGGTAGTAGATAGTGCCTGCGCATTTTTAATAACCTGTTTTGTATATGCACCATACTCATCCTGCAGTATTTCGAAGAAGGATACTGCCTTAGCTGCTATAACATGTTCCAGCGGGCCACCTTGTGTGCCAGGAAAAACCGCAAGGTCTATCAGTTGGCTCATCATACGCACATCACCTTTGGGGCCTTTTTGTCCCCAGGGGTTTTCAAAGTCATTCTTCATTAGTATCAAACCACCACGTGGACCACGAAGTGTTTTATGCGTAGTTGTAGTTACAAAATGACAATGATCGAAAGGGCTGCTTAGATGGCCTTTGGCAATAAGGCCCGCGGGGTGTGCAATATCAGCCAACACCAATGCGCCAATTTTATCTGCAACCGCACGGATACGTGCATAATCCCAATCGCGGCTGTAAGCCGAAGCCCCGCAGATGATCATTTTGGGTTTATGTTCCAGCGCCTGTTTTTCAAGGTGGTCGTAATCAACCCTTCCCTCTTCTTTAGTAACACCATAATGTACTGCATTATATAGCTTACCTGAGAAATTCACCGGCGAGCCATGTGTCAGGTGCCCACCCATACTCAGGTCAAGCCCCAGTATCGTATCACCCGGTTGCAGGCATGCCAGCATCACAGAGGCATTTGCCTGTGCGCCGCTATGCGGCTGTACGTTGGCATAGGTAACACCAAATACTTCTTTAGCCCTGTCTATAGCTAATTGTTCGCTTTTATCTACTACCTCACAGCCACCATAATACCTGCGGCCGGGATAACCTTCAGCATATTTATTGGTCATTACATTTCCCATAGCCTGCATTACCTGCATACTGGTAAAATTTTCAGAAGCTATTAATTCAAGGCCCCTGCGTTGGCGTTTCAATTCTTCTTGTATCAGTTCAAATATGGCGGTATCGCGTTGCATAGTATTTAATTCTTCCGCAAAGTAGTGCAAAGCATGTGGAATACAAAACAATGAAATATGCTTGTACGCCAACGCCCCGCGGATGCGGGGCGTTGTTTATTAATATGATTATTATTGAACTCTT
>CAMLFX010000140.1 GCA_946479435.1 uncultured Sphingobacteriales bacterium
CTCGGCGTAGTCTCTGACTACGTCGCACCCGCATAGTAAATCTCCTGATTTACAGCTGTTCCGCCACAACCAAATAAAACAACTGCCACCACCTGAAAAGTTTACCCCCGCTCGGCGTAGTCTCCTGACTATGTCGCACCGGCATGAAATCTCCCCATTTTTCGGTTTAATCCGGTATTCATCACAGCCGGTTATCAAACCCAGTTATTACGTAAACACTTGGCGGTAAGGTCGGCTATTGTTTTAGACTCCGTTTTCTGAAAGATATTTTTCCGGTGGGTATTTATGGTATGAACAGATCTGTACAACAGCCCTGCAATTTCCTTCGTTGTTTTACCTTGCACAACCAACCGGAGTATTTCCTTTTCCCTGGTAGTGAAGAGTGCCGCGCTTTCCAGCGAGCTTATGTTACCGGTCTCTACATTGTAATACGAAGGTTCTCCTTCCAGCCCTAAAAACGATAAGCCCGAGGGTTGCTGTTCGGTCTTCAGGTGTGTTATATCAGTTTGTACGCCCAATACACGTATCACTGCACCATCTTCATTGGTTTGTATCGTCACGGTTTGCATCAATATCCATATATAGCTGCCATCACCCCTTTTAAGTCGGTAGTCGTAGCTTACTTTGTATTTAAGTACTTTATCGGGTGGCAAATTGTTAAAGAACTCCGTTACTTTTTGCTCGTATAGTGCAAACCGCTCAATATCTTCGGGATGTATGTTTTCAAATATATACCTGACTGTAAACAGTTCCTTTCTACCGATCTTTAATACATCTGTTACAGAGTCGCTTGCAAACTCTATCTCCACGTTGGCTATGTTCACTATATAATAATAATAGTCGCCCACCTGGAAGATATTAAGCAGCCTCTTGTGTATCTCCAGCTCAATATTTATGTCCCTGTCACCATTGGCATACTTGGCAATCTGATGCCAGGTTTTTTTCATTTGGTCGAACTTGACGAGCACGGTTTCCATCGATAGCTTATTTATAAAGATGAGCGAAAATGAAGTAAGGTTTATTTATGAAAGGCAAACTAATAAGGTGAACCTATAAATTGTATCATCTTAGCACTGTTCAAAATTTAATAACACCGATAACTGCAACCTGCAAAATTCACTATGAATAGGTATTTCATAACAGATAACCGCTAACCATTTTTGTAGTTGCAAAAAACAGGTCATGACTATAAAAATATTCAAAAAAATTAGTTGGTTCGTTCTTTTTCTGGCGCTTACGCAGGTGTACACATCGTGCAGTAAAGACGATGATGATGATTATACAACAAATGGAGGGGGCTCATCTAACGGAGGGGGCAACTCATCATCTTTCTCCGGCGTGTGGGTAAGAACATTAGGTGCCAGCGGAGACGAAACAGATATTGCTATCGGCGGCATTTCCGGCGAGCCATCGAACAGGGTATATATGTGCGAGTATAAAGGCTCGGTTGGGCTGTATAAAGGCACTATTAGCGGCAGTACTATTACCTGGGATGAGGGTTTGCCTGATGCCAGCGTAAGAATGGTAGACGACCAGTTAGAATTTTATTACCCTTCGGTTTCATACAGCCTGCCCACGCTTTACGATCGCGGAAGCTGGTCGGGGCACTGTGGTTCTTTGTCAAGCAGTAACTCCGGCGGCAGTGGCGGCGGCGGTGGAAGCACCACCGGCAATGCCGTATTCTGGACCGCCAGCGATTTAGCCTGTGGCAGCATAACAGTAACTGTGAGCGGCAATTCGGGAAGCATAAGCAAATATTATAGTAGTGGCGCACCCGAGTGTGGCGCTTCAGGATGTGCTAATTTTACGCTTGATGCCGGCAGTTACAGCTATAGCGCCAGTTGCAGCAGCTATACATGGAGTGGTTCAATAACCGTTAATGCGGGCGGTTGCTCAAAAATGCAGTTAACACGTTAGAAAATCGAATACCTAAAAAATGCCCTGCAATCGCGGGGCATTTTTTTTAAGTTTTTGCAGCCAATACAACCTTTAGTACAGCTATTACTACAACCAAATAAAACACAACTGCCACCACCTGAAAAGGTTACCTTTACTGTATCCTGCGCGCAACTAACAGCATTTGGGGGACTTGGATAATACTGTCTGAGATGAAACAAGGTAAACAATGTGTTTTTCAGCAGGTGCAAGTTTCGCAGCCAGTTCTGTGCTTCTGGTAGTAGGTATCGTAACCATAAGGAAAGCCAGTACACCCGCACAGAGGCTACTGGCATGTATCCCATTATTTTTTTCGTTTCAGCAATTTATAGAAGGCGTATTGTGGGTATCGCTGCAAAATACGGCTTATGCATCGCTGCAAGTACCCAGTACTTATGGATTCCTCATGTTTGCACAGGTAATATGGCCAATCATGGTACCACTAGCTATACTACAGCTTGAGCACGAGCCCCGGCGCAAAAAAATGTTGCACGCATTCCTGGCTTGCGGTATCATTACCTCTTTATTTCTTTTCTATTGTATAGTTGTATTTCCTGTTAGCGCAGTTATAGGCGAACATCATATAAAGTACGAGCTCGATTTCCCTAAGCCGTTCATGATATTCTGCAACATCTTTTATTTTATACCCACGGTTATATCACCGCTTATATCAAGCATGAAAAAGCTGCGCTGGCTGGGGCTTACCATACTGGTATCCTATATTATTTCCAGGGTGTTTTATCAAAACTATGTTATCTCGGTATGGTGCTATTTTGCGGCGGTCATAAGCATTGTAGTACTGCTCATCATATTCAGCCTCAACAAACCGAAACGTACAACATAGTATATCAACTCAATAAGTTCCGCTTTATCTTGTAGAAACTATATATCTCTTTCGGCATCTGGCTAATGCGGCCTTTGCTGCGTTCGTCGTTGGTCCATTTTACGGGTACTTCAGATATTTTCAGGTTCAGCTTCAGGGCTATGGCCAGTGCTTCCAAATCGAACGACCAGCCATCTATGGTGCAGCGTTGAAAAACTTGCCTCGCAGCATCGGCAGTAAAAGCTTTAAAACCACAATGCGGGTCGGCAATGCCGGGCAGCAGCATACGCTGTACCAGTTTGTTGGTCAGCCTGCTCCACACTACGCGGAATTTTGGTTGTGTTTTTACTACTTCCGATCCCTGCATATAGCGCGAACCGATAGCAACATCTGTATCGCCCCTTTCCAGCACCTTCAGCAGCTTATCTATCTCTTCAATGGGTGTAGAGCCATCGGCATCGCTGAACAGGTGTATACTGCCACGTGCTGTCAGCATACCCTGCCTTACTGCATTCCCCTTGCCCTTGTTGGCAGGCAGGGGAATAACAGAGAGGCGCGGCATATATTCTTGCAATAGGCTAACCACTGCAACCGTATTATCGGTTGAGCCATCGTCCACCACAATGATCTCGAATGTCACTTGCTTATCGCTAAGGTATTTGTGGAATTGTTGTATAGTAGGTATGATCCTTTCCGCCTCGTTGTACGCAGGGATAACAATACTCAGGTTCATATATTAGGCTGCTCCTTTTTGACTGCGGTAATGATCTAACCTGCTACCCAGGTGTGCATAGGCTATAGGGCAGCGTGCGGTGCAGTTCTTGCCGCAGTTGTAGTGTTGTTGTATATCCTTCACTGTGTAGTCAAGCAGGTTTTTGCTGTACTCTGCTGTTTTAGGCTGGCAGAGGTGCACCATACCTTCAGGGTCTATCTCGAAATGTCGGGCACCTGCACGGCATTTCCATTGGATGTCCTCGCCACGTGCCAGTGCCAGTTGGAAATCGTCGTTCAGCGCCTTGGGCAAGCGGCCTTTTATGCTGCGTATGTTGTGGTATATCTCTTTAGCTTCATCGCTAAGGGGTAACGCCTGTCCGTTGCTATCGCGCATCAGCGAGCATTGGAAGATGAAGCCGTATTGTACTATTTCCTTCGCTACCTGCTCTACCTCTTTAGGATTAGCAGAACCCAGCACACCATTTACACGCACTATGAATTTAGCATGTGCTTTCAGCAGGTCGAGCTTGGGTTTTAACCTGCGTAGGCTTTTCTGTGTTACATCGTTATCCTCCAAACTATCGCAGCTCAGCTGCATACCGAAGAGGCCTGCATCGTTCAGTTTTTCTATCAGCGGTTGTTTCAGTACATGTCCGTTGCTGTTGATCATCGGTATCATACCCAGTTCGTTGATGTAGCGGACGAGGTCGGCTATTTGCGGGTGTAAGAGTGGTTCGCCGCCATTCAGTGTTACAAACACTGTCTTCAGGCTTTTCAGTTTGTCAATTCGTTGTTTCAGTATATCGAGCGGAATAGGTTTGGAGACCTTGTCGTATTCGTAACAATAACCACAGGACAGGTTACATCTTCTTGTTACTACTATTTGTGCCAGTACGGGGCGGTCTTTATCGAGCGATGCTTTGGCAAGCAGCCACATAACTTTTGCTTGGCTAGGTTTGCTTATGGGTTGGTTCACCGACTCGGGTTCGTCATCTTTCATGAACTTGTTTATTTGGTTCGAGATGCAAAGTAGAGCGAACTGAAATACGTTGTACCGCCGTTATAACAACATTAACTTAAAGATTTGCTAAGGCGGTGTGTTATGTTGTACTCTTTCTGCCCAATAACCAACGCCAGAAAAGCACTGATAGCAAAGGCCAAAGCA
>CAMLFX010000141.1 GCA_946479435.1 uncultured Sphingobacteriales bacterium
CTACAGCCGTGGGCAATGCATGGTCGGGGCGCTTCAACCCCCAGTTCAGCCAGCAGGTTACTACCTTCATGTTCAACCCTTTTGTAAAGTACAAGGGCCTTGAGCTGTTTGGCACTTATGAAATAGCGCAGGGCCGTAAAATAACCGAGCCCGATATGCGCAAGGCTACACAATACGCCGCCGACCTGCTGTACAGGTTTCCCGCACGCAGCGAGAAATTCTGGATAGGTGGGCGCTACAACTCGCTAACGGCGCAACTGCCGTTGAATACCGATGATGTGACCATCAGCAGGCTTTCGGGTGCTGCGGGCTGGTTCATTACCAAAAACATTATGATGAAAGCCGAATATGTTAGCCAGGTGTACGATAATTTCAAAGCTACGGATATACGCTCGGGCGGTAAATTCAACGGACTGATGATGGAAGCCGTAGTTGCCTTTTAAAATGGTTTTTATATTGCCGTAAATTGGTTTTATAGTCTGTACAACTATACTGAACCAACGGCAAATACAGATGCAAAAGAAGTGTTATCTTCACACCCGCAATGACTTATATAGAAATACTTCAGCAGCTGATACATAAGCTGGAACAAGCAGGAGAAACCGCTGAGGCCGGCAAAATGAAGGCCATAGCCAATAAGCAGTACACTACGCAAACCGAGTGGGTGGGGGAAACCAGCCTTGCCGCGGTAAATATGGTGCGTTACAATGAAAAGCTGGATAAACTTATAGGCGCTGAAGCCTTCGACCTGAAGCAATATGCGCTATCGATGGGTTTGGTAGTTAGCTAGATAACCCCGGTATAATTATTTGAATTCACTGTTGCAACAGCAGAAGGTAAAACTGCTATTTTTGTGCTATGTCACAACCTATCGCCCAGGGCCAGGGGCTTCTTATCTCCTTGTTTTGCATTGCAGTTATTATTGCGGGGCTGGCCGCCACACAATATGTATACCGCCGCCGCAACAGGGTACCCCCTAAAGATATTAATGTAGCAGATGCATTTACTCAAATGATGCATGAGCAGGATTCAGTTGCTTTTCAAAAAAAAGTTGAAGAATTGATGATAGCAGATTGGAATAAGGAAATATTTGACATACGGCATAAGTACAAATACACTCAGGAAATAAGACGCTATAATGATGGTAAACGGATAAACTACTGCTGCATATATGCCGATGAAGATTTGCTACCCAATTATGCAATGGTTTACTATAAGGGCAGCAGTACAATGTTCTACAGGCATCAGGATGGCGATTACAATTTTGAAAATGAAAATTGGGTGCCTGCAGATATTGTTGAAGGCCTAAAGCCTTTTTTGACAGATATCAATCTTACAATAAAGGAGTTCAACCTGATGGAAAACCCTAATGACCCTTTTTGGAATCTACAGACCCTATTTGCTTTACAGAATGAACAGTGCGACCGGCAAGATATGGCATCGGGTATCGACCTGATATTTTTCTGCTGGTATTTTATTACAGAACAACAGCGCATAGACCCCTTATTTGATAATTATTATCTGAATGACCAATTGGACGACTGGCACGAATATGAATTTCTTACCGATCCTTTATATCTTTTTATAACAGGGTGGATGCTTAACCATTCGCCCGGGTTATTTTATGCATCTGCGGGTGAAGGCAAAAGCAAAATGTTACTTGCACATGAACTTCAACCTGCTAACCCTCTTTATAAATGGGGCAATAGTGATCACTTAAACCTTACACGCGAAGAAACACGCGCACTGGCTGCACAGGTAGATGAAGCACAATTTGATGGGCTGGCACCATTTGTAAAAGAGTATTTTATGGCGATGGCCCGCGGCGATGCGCAGTTGTAATACGAGTATTCTTTTTATAAAACACTAAAGCGCAGCCTGTTCAGCTGCGCTTCTACTATCCTATTCTATATTATTTTATTCCCTGGGGTAAATTTATCCCACCTTAAAAAAATCGCGCACAACGGCTATCTTCTGCGGATCGGTAATATGCTGTTCTGTGCTGCCTATACTTACCTGCTTATCATTAAACTGTGCATCATCGGCCAGGTAGTTTTTAAATTGCTCCTGTGCCGTGCCTGCGCCAAATATATATATCTCATCAAAAGGCATTAGTTCGGCAGCTACCAGTTTGAAGTATTTAAGCGCATCGTTATGTTTGGTGTTGTTCATAGTATGTTCGCTGCCGCCACCGTGGCTTTCATTGCCTTTTATAGTACGCTGCATCATAAATTCACCGCTTTCGGTTTCTTTATCAACACTTATAATTACTGCGCTTGCATTATCCATACATACACCTGCGTATGTTTTTTCACTTTTTTGTTTCATAGTTGCCGGTAACGCATTTGTGCGCTATACCACAATCTAATCTTTTTAAGTGATGCCAGCTAATAATCATTTTTATTTTACAATAAATATAAATAAATTTGTAATTATTGCATGTGTGATGCATGGCGAGGTTATTATACTTAAACGATGGAGCAGAATGAAGGAGTTGAATTGAGCAGGTATAACGAGAATACTTTCCGGTCTTTACTGGCGCATAGCGATGATGGCGTTGTTATTTTATCGCCCCAGGGTGACCCCCTTTATATTTCGCCATCGGTCAATAAGATACTGGGCTATACCGAGGCAGAGGTAATGCGAATGAACCTGCTTACCTTAATGCACCCTGATGATGTATTGCCATTGGGCAAGGTGATGGAGCAAGTACTGGCCAGCCCCGGCATACCCATAAAAGGCCATACAGGGCGAATGCGCCATAAGGATGGCAACTGGCGGTGGATAGAGGCTACGGTAACTAATTTGCTGGATGACCCTGACGTTCGCGGCATTGTTGATAATTTCAGGGATATAACTGATAAAAGAGCGGCGGAAGAAAAGGTGCAGCATGTTAACCGCCTGTATGCTTTTATAAGCCAGATAAACCAGGCCATTGTACGCTGCAAAACAGAAGAGGTGCTTTTTAAAGAAACCTGCCGTATAGCGGTTGAATTTGGAAAGTTTTGTGCTGCCTGGGTAGGCGAGCTTGATATACCCAACGCCACCATAAACCTTACGGAGCACGCAGGCATACCCGACGAACATATAGACAGCTTGAAGAACCGCCCGTACACGAACGGCCGGCACGACTTTGTAGTGAAAGCAGGGAAATATTTTGTAGCCAACGAAGTAGTTGCAGACGCCCCGCTGAACGAATGGGAGGCTTTTGCTTCCAAATGCGGGTTTGGTTCTTTTATAATATTGCCCATAAGGCGCGGTGGCGAGATAGTGACCTCGATACACATTTATTCTGCTGAAAAATATTTTTTTAAAGAACAGGAAATAGAACTGCTGACAGAAATATCGAACGATATATCTTACGCGCTGGATATATTGGAGCGGGGCAGGCAAAGGCAATTGATGGAAAAAGCATTGAGCGAGTCGGAATCGAACCTCAACGGTATAATTGAAAATACAGATGCGAACATATATTCGCTGGATACCAACCTGTGCTATATTACATGTAACAGCAGCCTGAAAAACAGCATAAAGGTGGTGTATGGCCTGGATATACAGCCGGGCGATACGGTACATAAGGTTTTTGAAAAACTGGAACCTGAAGAAGTAGTTGCCTGGCAAAACACTTATGAAATAGCGCTGTCGGGTAAGGTAGTAAAATTTGAAAAAGAGTTTACCATTTCAGGCCTTTACAATTGCATCAGTTTCTCCATATACCCTATATGGAGCGATAAAGAGGTTATAGGCCTTTCCTGCTTCGCAATAGATGTTACCAAGCAAAAGCAGGAGATCCTTCATAAAGAGCAATTACTGGATCATATAAAAGAACGGAACAAGAAACTGGAGCAGTTCTCTTATGTGATATCGCACAACCTGCGTGCACCCATTACCACCATTATAGGCCTTGCCGACCTTTTGACGCTGAACAAATATGAAGGCGAAGACCTGGAGCTGGTAGAGGGTATTGTGAATTCGGTGAGAAAACTGGATGAGGTGATACACGACCTGAACGATATACTGAATATAAATAGCCCTATCAACGAAAATAAAATACCTGTAAGATTTTCAGAAATTTTGGCAGATATTGAAATGAGCATAACGTCTTTGCTGGATGATGAGGACGTGCGGATCGTTTCAAACTTCACCGCGGCAGATGAAATGGTAACGCTGAAAAGTTACCTGTACAGTATATTCTTCAATCTTATTTCGAACAGTATTAAATACAAGCGCCCGGGTGTTACGCCCGTAATAGAAATATCATCGGTGAAACATGAAAACGTGCTGAAACTGATATTTAAAGACAACGGCCTGGGTATTGACCTGGAGCAAAACAGTAACGAACTGTTTGGTTTATACAACAGGTTTCACAGCCATACCGAAGGGAAAGGCGTTGGGCTATACATGGTGAAAGAACAGGTAAGCGCGATGGATGGCACCATCACCGTACAAAGCGAAGTAGGGCGGGGCACTACTTTTGAAATTGAGTTTGAACTACCTGTGTAGCGTTTGCTTATTATCTTACCACAGTAAACTTACCGTGCTGCGCACCGCCCTTATCACCTTTAAGTATAATGTTGTACACACCTTCCGGTAGCATCGATACATCTATGGTTT
>CAMLFX010000142.1 GCA_946479435.1 uncultured Sphingobacteriales bacterium
GTGGAAAGCTACAAAGGTGAAGTGACACTGGTAAGATAAAGAGTTCAATAATAATATAAACAATAAGGCCACTCAATCATGAGTGGCCTTATTGTTTATAGATGTGCTGAAAATAATTAGATACTCAGTTTAGATTTTATATCGGAAGGAACGGCTTTTTTATGTAGCAGTATCGCAGTTGTTTTATACAGCACATAAGGTTTCGATACATAGATATAACCTTTGTAATCATTCTTCTCACCCCAGGAGTTTTTAACTATATAATACTCTTTACCGCTTTGGTCTTTAGCTAGCCCTACTATATGCATACCATGATCGTCGGTAGTAGTATAATTATCTAACCCTTCCTGGCGCATTTTTGTTGTTATTTTGCGATCAGGCTTTGGGCCATTGAACAAGGCTTTTTGTTCATCCTCTTCCATATCATCCCAATCTTTTTCAGGTACAAACGCTACACCATTCTTCCAGCTGAAATATTTTTCGCTCACATCAGTTGCCCATGCTACGGTATAACCCTTTTCAAGCGCGTTATCTATAATATCCGTCAGGTCATTCATTTTTACATTGTACACTTTATCAAAACTCCAGTTATCCTGCAGCAGGAATAGCCCTTTTTCATAGTAAGGGAAATGCTTTACTGAAGATATTTCTACGTAATCATTGGGATTAATACCCACAACTTCATCAGCAAAAGTGCGTGGCGTATATTTTTTACCCTTCCATACAAAAGATTGAGGGTCTTCGCCCAGGTACACATCCAGCACGGCGTCAAAAGCTTTTTTCCAGTTAGGTGTCAGCTTGCCATTCGGGTTCTTTACAACGGCATCCAGCATGCCTTTTAAAATAGCCTGCATTTCAGCAAACTTATTTTTAGTGGTGCCATAGTTCAGGCCGCTGTAAACATCTTGCGGTACGGCACCATATTTAGCATACATATTTATCACGTCATGGCATTCGCCACCATCGCCCCAGCTAAGGCTGCCATGCAGTTGTACATAGTTATCGGCCTTGTCTTCATATACATGGCGTGCAGTATATAACTCGGCAAGGTCAACAGGCTTTTTGCCCATACGTATCATTTCACTTTCCAGGAAAGAGTTAGTAGAATAACTCCAGCAGGTACCTGAACTGCCCTGGTTCTTTACCGATGTATTTTCAAGGTTAATAACATCGGTAAACGTAAATTTCTTTTTAGAACTGTCGCTCTTGTTTGCATCTAGTTTTTTTACCAGGTCGTCCTGGGCGTGTGCCAGCACCGGTAAAGCCAGGACTGCACAAAACATTAGTCTTTTCATCAATAAATTTATATGGTAACGAAATTATACAATTGTATGCAGGAGAATAAATAAGCACGGGGGCAAAAAAAAGGGGAAATCAATGCAGGTCAACACTATATAAAAGTGTTTCACCTTCTTCATTGATGCCATAAAAATGTGCATTCTGCACTTTAAACGAGGTAAACAATTGCATCAATGCCCTCGAAAGGTTTTCCTGCTGTATATCGCTTTCCAGTTCCAGCATATCTTCTTCTTCCATGCCTTTAAAATGTTCCTGCAAAGCGGCATCTCCTTTCATAGCGGTATCTATTTGCTGCAAAAGATCTGAGACAAGTGGCGATGGCTCGCCTAAACCGAAATCAAACAACATTTCCAGTAGCGTATCCTCATCTTTAAAAACCTGGTTCTTGATAAACATGGGCACAAAACTACAAATTATCTACTGTAGCAGTATAAAAGCCATGGCGATAGCTGCCGGTATTGTTTGTACGAATAATATTGTCCTTTGCGCAGTAGCTGCACCATAAAGCCCTGCAACAGCAATACAGCTAAGGAAAAATAATGCAACATTATCCCTCCACACAGCATCGCTAATACACAAACTCCATATAAGACCCGCAGCTAGAAAGCCATTATACAAACCCTGGTTAGCGGGGCCAATGCTTTGGTGTCTTTGAACAATGGTTCGGGAAAACTCTTGAAAACCTTTGGCCCGCGTGTTGTCCAGGCAAACATTTCAAGCCAGAGAATATATAAGTGCAGCAGTGCTATGATTCCCACCAATACTTTACCAATCATTTCCATAATACAATGAATTTAAAAAATCATAAATGATGGCACAAGCATTTCCCGAATTAAAATGTTTCAGCGCATCGAGCAGTTGCCCTAACTTTATCCTTCAAAGTTTAGAGAACATGAGCAAGTATTCCGAAGCACAATATAGGGTTAATAGTTTTTTTGATACCTACGCTACAGCATTAGAAAACTACGATAGCAAAGCAATGGTAATGCACTACTCCCTGCCCTGCACTTTCCTGTCCGACGATTCAGTTGAAGTATTTAAAGACGCCAGTAAACTGGAAGGGCTTTTCAACCAGGGTATCAGCTTTTACAAACAATTTGGTATAGTACACGCCCGCCCCGAAGTATGGGGCAAACGCCCTTACACCGATAAAATAACTAAGGTAAAAGTGAACTGGCAGTATTTCGATAAAGAGAACAAGCCTGTTTATAACTGCGACTACCAATACATATTAAGACTTGATAAGCACGATAAGTGGAAGATTGAAGTAGCTATATCGGTTAATGAAAAAGAGCGTATGGAGGAATGGATGAGCAAAAGAGAATCAAATAAAGTATCGCAATAATTATAGCACACTAAAAAGCCCCAACAAAGATGTTGGGGCTTTTTACTTTTATTATCCGTTAGGTCTATTACTTAAATGCATTCAGGCCGGTTACATCCATACCTGTTATCAGCAGGTGTATGTCATGTGTACCTTCATACGTTACTACCGATTCCAGGTTCATCATGTGGCGCATAATGCTGAATTCGCCGGTTATACCCATCCCACCCAATATCTGCCTTGCCTCGCGCGATACTTTCAGTGCTATATCGCAGCTGTTGCGCTTAGCCATCGATATTTGTGCAGGCGTAGCACGGTCCTGGTCGCGCAGCACACCCAGGCGCCAGTTAAGCAATTGACTCTTGGTGATCTCGGTTATCATTTCAGCCAGTTTCTTCTGCGTAAGCTGGAAACCGCCAATTGGCCTGTCGAACTGCACACGTTGCATAGAATAGCGCAGTGCCGTATCGTAGCAATCCATAGCACAACCCAATGCACCCCATGCTATACCGTAGCGTGCGCTCGATAGGCAGCTCAAAGGTCCTTTCAGGCCTTTAGCCCCGGGTAGTATGTTTTCTTTAGGAACTTTTACATTGTCAAATACCAGCTCGCCGGTAGCAGACGCCCGCAGCGACCATTTACCATGTGTTTCAGGAGTGGTAAAGCCTTCCATGCCACGTTCTACTATCAGGCCACGTATATCGCCTGCTTCATCTTTGGCCCATACAACTGCCACTTGTGCAAATGGCGCGTTCGATATCCACATTTTAGCACCATTCAGTATTACATGGTCGCCTGCGTCTTTAAAGTTGGTGGTCATACCTGCAGGGTTCGAGCCATGATTAGGTTCAGTAAGGCCGAAGCAGCCCATCCACTCACCAGTTGCCAGTTTTGGCAGGAATTTCATTTTTTGTTCCTCGCTACCAAATTTGTAGATAGGGAACATAACCAAAGAGCCTTGTACCGATGCGGTAGAACGCACGCCTGAATCGCCGCGCTCCAGCTCCTGCATCATAATTCCGTAAGAAGTATAATCGAGGCCGGCACCGCCATATTTTTGCGGTATAAAAGGCCCAAAACATCCCAACTCACCCAAACCCTTGATTATCTGCGTAGGGAACGATGCATTTTGTGCATACTCCTCTATAATAGGCGATATTTCTTTTTTAACGTAAGCACGAACCGAATCGCGGATCAGTTTCTGCTCATCTGACAAAAGTTCATCAACCAGGTAGTAATCCGGGTGCTGATACAGGTCTTTTTCCATAAATATGTTAAAGTTGAAGATATTTAGTGGCGCAAAGGTAGCATTTTTGACATAAGCGTTATAGATTTACACTCTGTTTTTGGCAGTATTCCGTTTTTATGCTAATGCCTATTCTGGGATAGATTATATCCATAAGCGCTGAAACGCTGTACCAACAAAGGTTTTAGGAGTTGATTGCGGTGAGTTATACAGGTTTAACAAAATACTGTTAAAAAACGGAACATTATTTGCGGCAAATAAAGATAAGAGTTTGAGATAAAAAAAGCTAAAACTTTTTTACCACTTTTCTCGTTTTTATTAGTACGTGTTAAAATATTAAAATTTTCTATTCTTATGAGGCAGCTCAAAATTGCTACCCAGATCACCAACCGCGATTCCCAGGCAGTGGAAAAGTATCTGCAGGAGATCAGCAAAATATCCATGATTACGCCCGAGGAGGAAACTAC
>CAMLFX010000143.1 GCA_946479435.1 uncultured Sphingobacteriales bacterium
GCAACCGCGACTGGGGCTGGACAAACGATGTCTTACTGCGCAGCGATGTAAGCGCTGTGCTCAATAATATCAAAGCTAATTTTGTACCGCATGATATATGTTGGATCGCGGATAATGATTACTCAGACCCCGCCAATAATGGCTGGCTTATTTTTCCTGCCGATACAAATTATGTGGAAGATATAACTGTACAATTCCCATCCGAAGAAAAGCGTCTGATGATCTACTTTAAATACTGGAATATTCTCAACTACTTTAATCCATACAAATACGTTCTCGATAAGCCATGGAATACTTCTTTTTATAACATTGCACCTTTAGTGTCTGATGCCACAAATGAGTATCAGTTTAAAGCTGCATTAGTAAAGCTGAATAAAGAGCTAAATGACGCACATGTTGAAATAAGTAATCCAAATATCACTTGGCTTAATGGTACTAATTCACCAAAATTCTCTATTCGCTATGCATCAGGCAAATATATAGCTGTTGCTCCCTTCCTAACAATAAATAGAGGAGATGAAATAACCCACATCAATGGATTAACCACTACACAATGGGAAGATAGTTTACGCAATTATATTTCAGCGGGAAACGAAACTGTATTTCGCAGGTTTGTAAGAAGTTATATGATAACAGGTAAAAAGGAACCATGCAGCATAACATATAAGGATAGTAACGGCGTAAGTGACATCTGCAATACAAACAGGATTTACGGACCCAATACTTATGAAATGTTTTATGCAAACGATAGCATGAAAGCAAGAGCTAAAATTGGTTACTTCCCTTGTGGTATTGCATACATTAATCCATCCAACATAAAAATTGATCAGTTAGAAGATTACTATTATAATGTAAGTTCATCATCTACTTTGATCATAGATATACGTAGCTATGTAGAATTTGAAAACCTCCAGAAGTTATGCGCCCTTATGTACCCCAATAAAACGACCGTGGCTATGTTTACTGTAGCTGATGTGAAATATCCCGGTACTTATAAAAAAGCCTATGCTACTATAGGGGAAGAAAATAATGATCCATATACCGGCAAAGTAATATTACTTACATACGAAACAAATCAGAGTTATGCCGAGTTTACAGCAATGCACCTGCAACAGTTGCCAAATGTCATTACTGTGGGTACGCAAACTGCGGGAGCAGATGGCAATATTACCTTTGCACCAAATATATTTAAAGGTGCAAGATTTTGTTTCACCTCGTTAGGGGTGTACTATCCCAATGGAGATAGTACACAACGTATAGGAGTTGGCCCACGTAAGCCCGGCGATGTATTGGTACAGCTTACACAAGATGGCATACGCCATAAACGCGATGAGATACTGGAAGCAGCACTTAACGCAGCAGGTTGTGCACTAACTACAGAAGAAATAAAACAGGTAATGAATGATGAGTTAATTTATCCCAACCCTGCTACCAATACATTTAGTGTAAAGAGTAGCGGTGCTACTGTAAAAGTGCTTTCCCTCACAGGCCAGCTAATGCTGCAAACAAAAGAAACAGAAAACATCAATATCGCACAATTGCCAGCTGGTATCTATATGGTACAGATAACAAACAACGGGAAAACAACAGTTGAAAAACTCATAAAGGAATAGCACCGTATACCTATCAATAATAAAGGGAGCAATAATTGCTCCCTTTATTATTAGTAAAAATTAAAACCTGTCCCAGAATGGTGGTGGTTCAATTCCTAAAGAACGCAGGTAAACATATCCCTGGCCACGGTGGTGGTTCTCATTATCTATCAGGTAGCTGATAAAACCAAAACCCGGCATATTGTATTGGCCAAATCCGTTCACCATTTCGCTAAAGCGCTCAATAGGCAATTGGGGCCATGCTGCATTCAGTCGTGCGGTTGATTCATCCCATTGTTGCAGCAAAGCTTCTTTCGTAGTTGCTTTTGCATCACCATTATGGTAGTCCAGCTCTTCTATACCTTTCCAGTCGCCAGTCAGCATACCTTCTACGCCGTTTGCTGCCAATGCCATCATCTCTCTTGTCAAATCGGCAAAACTGCGCATGCCGCCTATAGAGTAGTTGAATAATTTATCTTCCGGGAAAGCATCTATTACCCTGCGGGTAAGGCCGCGATGCCCGTTCCAAAGATAGATCAACGCCTCTGGCGTAATAAATACCGGCGCTGCTGTTTGTGCGTCTTGGTTCATAATTATCAGTTTAAAATTGGTTGTTCGATTTCTTGATACAAAGGAACCGCCACCCACTGACAACCCTATGGCAGTCATAAAACCGCGTTCAAAAATATTTTTACAATTATCTTAGTACTATGAGGTACTTCTTATATATACTGATGTTAATCTGCACTCAAGCATTAGCCCAGTCTGCACCTGTCAGTATCTCTATAGATGGCGCTACCACCTGCAAGCATTACGATCACCTCATACTACTGCAAAACACCTACATCAATAACACCCCCGATACCCTCTACCTCGTCAGACTCAAAACCGAAAAAGCCACATTCGCATACAGCAGCCCGGAAGGTGCAGGTCTGCAACACCAGAGGGACAACATCATCATAGTTGATAGTGTGCACACCCGCTTGCTCAATACTTATCCTTATATCGATACACGCAGCAGCAACACCATCCCCGAAATACTGGAATGTTACGCCATTGTTGAAACAGCTAATAAAAAAGCACCTGTAAAAACCATAGCTGGCCGCCCCTGCTTCGTACTTGCGCCACACGCCAGCCTGCACCTCAATACTTCCATAAGAACCCTGGAAGAAGACAACGTAGCCTTCAAGAACTTCACCGATGACGACCGCGCCAAAGCATATATCACCGTCAAATACAACCTCGCCTGGTACACCCAATCACAAACCTTCACCGAAACAAGCATCACCCCAACCTACAGCCCCCAACTAGCCACCGAGATACGTAAACAAATGAAATGGCATTAGCAATATTTTTATTGATTATTTAGTTTATTTATAGTATTTTTGCTATTTATAAACACCTATCATGAACACCACAGAAAACACCCTCCCCGCCCTCACACAAGAAGAAAAGCGCCACTTCCTACGCCAGGTAGTCCTCGGAGAAATCGAAGCAACTGTCCTCGTAAAAGAAGACGGACAAACCCTCGAAAAGCGCATACCCATCGACATCTCCGATCGTCTCCGCGCCCTCGATATGGACAACCGCATGCTCGGCGACACCACGACCCCAGAGCAGCAAATAACCGGCTACCGCATCATCATCGACGGAGAAGAATTCAAGTAACAATTAGCTGATGTGATAATTAGCTGATTAGCTAATTAAAAAATGTTCGCGAGTGATGAACGCGCCAAGCAACACAAGCCCGCGAAACCACGCGTCGCAACAGCGCAGAGCCCTTGCGATCCAGCGGAGCAATTGGATCGCAATCTCCTTTTCTTTCCTTCTTTCTTTTTGAGATAAAAAGAAAGAAGACATAAACAGAAACTTTTCCTTTTAAAAGAAATCGCAGCAAAATGGAAATCACCATCAAACCCAACATCCGTACAACCCCCGTCTTCAAAAAACTGCAAGCAGCCAACACAAGGTTTGTGCTTAACTACGGCGGTACCGGCAGCGGCAAAAGCTTTGCAGCCGCGCAAAAAGAAGTACTCAAAGCCCTTACCAACCCCGGCATCAAAACACTGGTGATACGCAAAGTCGGCAGTACCCTGCGCGATAGCGTCATACCATCATTCCTCGCACGCATCAGGGAGCTTACTATCCCCGAGCATTTCCATTACAACAAATCCGACCGCACACTCACCCACACCCTCAGCGGCTCGCAGATCGTCTTCCGCGGACTCGACGACCCCGATAAACTCAAGTCCTTCGAAGGCCTGCAACGCATATTGGTGGAAGAAGCCGCCGAACTCGAATTCGAAGACTACCTCGAGCTCAACCGCCGTGCGCGCGGCCGTAGCGATATACAAATAACCCTCTGCTTCAACCCCGTGCACGAAGAGCACTGGCTCAAAAAACACTTCTTCGATGCTGGTGTTGAAGACTGCACCATACTCCACAGCACCTATCTCGATAACCCCTACCTCACCGATATCGATAAACAGCAGATAGAACAACTGCAACGGTACGATAACAATCAGTACCGCATCTATGCCCTCGGCGAGTGGGGCCTCCTGCAAAACGACCAGGCATGGC
>CAMLFX010000144.1 GCA_946479435.1 uncultured Sphingobacteriales bacterium
CCTTTACCCCCAAAAGCAAGATATTGCTGATGCTCTTTTGAAAGGCCGTTCACCACAATTGCAACACCTGCGTGATCACTTTCCCTATTCCACTGTTGGCCATTTAGTTTAAGCCCTAAAGATGCAGTACGGTCTATTTCCGTAAAACACCAGGTTTCATATTTTCCATCGTTCCAGCCAACACGGGCAAATATTCCTAACAGGTCGCTCAGTTCCTGGTCGGCATTCAGCCCAAAGCCTGTTTTCGTTCCTCCCAATATGGGTGAGTTTAGTATTGGTGTGGTATTATGTGTAGTGGCAATATCTATTGCCTCGGTGTATTTTTCCATATTACTGGTATTATAATAGGCCAGCACCCTCACGTTACCGGGGCGGTTATTTATAGTTAAAGCTCTTGTGGCTTCTGCATTAATGGCGTAAGCATCTCCTATGTTATAGTTAAGGTCTGGTCCGTTGGCCTCTTTGGGTAGCGTAACAAAACCAATTTTATAACTCATTTTGTCCATCTTCACTTCAGCCACCAAGCCTACGGTATATCCACGTGTATTAGCTGCATAATCCCAGGCGCCATTATTCATTAGGGCCCAGTTCAGGAATTGAGTACGTGGTGAATTGCTGTATTCATTATTATCAAAGAAATCGCCTAGTGAAAATTTTCCTGCGTTTATACGTATGTATCGTTTAGGTTCGTAACCGGATAGTTGGTTCTGGTCATCTTCAACAGAGTTCCAGGCCATTTCACCTTTTCGTGCCAATGAAAAAGTTTGCTGAAAATAGGCGCGTGCCAAATACATGAAGGGAGAAGGATTACCTATACGGAAGGTCTCGCCATTCGATGAGCCTGCCATACCCAATGCACCACTTAAGCCACTACCACCTGCCAGTTCGGGATTCACATATATAGCGGCTCCTTTCCATAGGCGCAAACCGGCATATAATGTGCCCGTTACAGAGTTCTGTGTTTCTTCGGTGCCTGTAAGGCTGTTGCTTGCACTGTATGGTGCTGTAAATGAAGGCTTGTATTGGTATATATAGGTGGCTTGCAGGTGCAGGTTGAAGCGTTGAGACGCTACATTGCTATTACCTACAGGCTCTATAACCCTGTCGCTGTTTTTAAACTGGTAGTTTTGGGCAAATGATGGTATGGCTATGCCGCAGGCAAAGAGCAGCGTGTTCAGTTTCTTCATGTATTGTGTGTAATGCACCACAAACTTATTAATAAAAGAAAAAGCCGCAATGCTAATTGCGGCTTTTTAAAAAGTATTCTTAATATATTAATTCCCAAACTCGCTTAGGAATTTGATACGCATCATCTGTAACTGTTCAATGCTTACATCCCTATCTTTAAATTCATCGTAGGCATGTTCGAGGTTATCATCCTGACTGCCTCTGAAATAATCGAAAATATCTTCCTGTTCGTTTTCGTCTAATTCTTGCTCCAGGCAGTAATCCAGGTTCAGCTTAGTGCCACTGGCTACAATGGTTTCCATTTCTATAAGCAAATCCTGCAGGCTTAGGTCTTTATTGCGTGCTATTGTTTCCAGCGGTATCTTTTTATCGATGTTCTGAATAATGAACACTTTCATTCCGCTTTTATTGACCACGCTTTTCATTACGAAATCATCAGGCTTTGCAATTTCGTTTTCTGCTACATATTTAGCTATAAGTTCTACAAATTTTTTACCATAGCGTAGCGCCTTGCCCTTGCTTACACCGGCTATTTTTTCAAGCTCATCGAGCGTGGTGGGGTAGCTGAGCGCCATATCTTCCAATGAATTTTCAAGGAAGATAACAAATGGCGGCAGGCCTTTTTCTTTTGCTACCGTGCGGCGCAGGTCTTTCAGCATATCGAAAAGAACTGTGTCAACTACTACGGTGCTGGCAGCCATGTTTATTTCATCCTCTTCTTCAGTTGCCTCTTCATAATCATGGTTGAGAACCACCATTATGCTAAATGGCTTCTTAAGGAATTTATGGCCTTTGTCAGTTATTTTCAGCAGGCCGTATTCTTCAATATCTTTACGAATCAGCCCTTCCAGCATCATTTGCCTTATAAGTGAATGCCAGAAATTATCCTGCATTTCCATGATAAGTCCGCTACCAAATGATTTCAGCTTATCGTGACGGAAAGTTTTGATCTGCGGATTGGGTTTGCCCAGTATTATATTTACTACGTAATCTATATTAAAGCGTTCGTCCAGTTCGTTGATCGTATCTAATACAATTTTCGAGCTGTCTTTTACTTCCAGTTTTTCTTTAGGGTTCAGGCAGTTATCACAGTTACCGCAATTCCCATCGGGGTATTCTTCACCAAAGTAGTGTAGTAGTAGTTTTCTGCGGCATACGCCACTTTCAGTGTAGGCTACTGTTTCCGATATTAATTGCGCACCCATTTCGCGTTCGCTCAGGGGCTTATCGCGCATCAGGTGTTCCAGCTTTTGTACATCTTTATGCGAGTAATACAGCAGGCATTTGCCTTCAAGGCCATCGCGCCCCGCACGGCCTGTTTCCTGGTAGTAGTTTTCAAGCGATTTGGGAATGTTGTAGTGTATCACAAACCGTACATCGGGTTTGTCGATACCCATACCAAATGCTATGGTTGCTACTATTACATCTACTTCTTCCATAAGGAACTGGTCTTGCCGCTGCGCTCTTATGCCGCTGTCTAACCCCGCATGGTATGCTACTGCAGATATGCCATTGGCCCTTAATGTGCTGGCCAGTTCTTCAGTAGTTTTGCGGTTAAGGGTGTATATAATGCCGCTTTTCCCTTTCATAGTGTGTATAAACTTCACTATGCTTTTCAGTACCTGGTCGCTTTTGCCTTTGGGTACAATTTCGTAGTACAGGTTAGGCCGGTTGAATGAAGCAACAAATACTTCCGGGTCGCGCAGTTCCAGGTTCTTTACAATATCATCCTGTACTTTAGGCGTTGCCGTAGCGGTAAGGGCAATAATGGGCAGTTCAGGGTTTATCTGCTCTATCATACCGCGTAGCTTACGGTATTCCGGGCGGAAATCGTGTCCCCATTCCGATATACAGTGTGCTTCATCTACGGCAATAAATGAGATATTCAAGTCAGCAAAGAAGTCAATGTTCTCTTGCTTGGTAAGTGTTTCGGGCGCCACATACAACAATTTTGTGTGGCCGCTCAGCAAGTCCGATTTTACTTTCTTTTGCTGCGCTTTACTAAGGGTTGAGTTAAGGAAGTGCGCTACATGGTCTTTGCTGCTGTAGCCACGTATCAGATCGACCTGATTTTTCATCAGTGCAATAAGTGGCGACACTATAAGTGCCACACCTTCACTGAGTAATGCCGGTAGCTGATAGCACAAAGATTTGCCACCGCCGGTAGGCATAATGACAAATGTATCTTTCCCAGATAGAATACTTTTGATGATTTTTTCCTGCTCTCCCTTAAATGCGTCGAAGCCAAAATGCTCCTGTAGCGATTTTTTAAGATTCACTTTCGATTTGGCGGTAGAAATACCTGCACCCATAACACTATAAATTTAAACCTAAGTAGCAGTTAACTCATTAAGATGAGATTTTTATTATATAAGCTAGATAAGGCCCCTTAAAGGGACTGCGAAATTACGCTACTCAATTTAAATAAACTAAACTTAAAATACAAGGTTTCAGGAAAATAACAAGCTATTGACAAAACAGCCTATTCCGCTTCCTCTTCTTCACCTTTATAAGGTACTACTGCCAACTGATCGGGGCAATATACAAGCAAAGTAGCCACAGATTGCTTTAATACAGGGTGCATCAGGTTGGGGGCAATGTCATTTAGCGGGACTAATGCAAAACGCCTTTCCTGTAAAAAAGGATGGGGTATTTTAAGGTCGTTTCTATCCAGTACTTCGTCATTATAAAAAAGTATATCTATATCCAGTGTACGTTGTCCCCATTTCAGCTCGCGCTGGCGGCCAAGATTAAGTTCAATACTTTGTATAGCTTTCAGTAGGTCGTCAGCACTCAGTTTTGTTTGCATGCATAAAGCAACATTTAGAAAGGGTGGTTGGTCTTCCAATCCCCAGGCCGCAGTTTCATATACAGGGGATAGATCGGCAAACAAACCAAATTGGTCAAGTTGTGCCAAAGCATCATATAACCATTGAAGGCGGTCGCCTTCATTACTGCCGAGTAAAAGGTATGCGGTATTCAC
>CAMLFX010000145.1 GCA_946479435.1 uncultured Sphingobacteriales bacterium
CCATTTGACACAGAACCTGAAACACTGAAACAAATTGCGACATACTGTAAAGAAAATGGTTTAGGACGCAACGGCCTTCACCATGAAATATACCTATCAGATTTTAGAAAGACAGCCCCTGAAAAACTAAAAACCATACTAAGAGAACCTGTAAAATGAATAAAGGCTGATGAATTCATCAGCCTTTATAATTATGGTTTCAGGTAGAGATCGAAATAGTCGGTGATCTTTTGCATGAGGTGTACCCTATCCTTGCCACGCACATTGTGTTCGTAATCGGGGTAAACAAAATAATCTACCTGTACATTTTCATCAATACATTTCTTCAGGAAGTTGATGGAGTGTTGCCAGACAACTGTGTTATCGGATGTGCCGTGTATCATTAGCAATTTGCCTTTCAGGTTTTTCACTTTATCGAACAGCAGGTTATTTTTATAACCTTCCGGGTTTTCCTGTGGTGTATCCATGTAGCGTTCGGTGTACATTATTTCGTACATACTCCAGTCGAGCACAGGACCACCAGCTACGCCTACTTTAAATACGTCGGAGTGGCGCAGCATAAATGAAGTAGTCATAAAACCACCGAAACTCCAGCCATGAATACCCATACGGCTAGCATCTACATAAGGTAGTGATCTCAGGTAGTCAACACCTTTCATCTGGTCTTCCATTTCAACAGTACCTAATTGGCGGAAAGTTACATTCTCGAAAGCCAACCCACGGTTGCTGCTACCACGGCCATCCATACTGAATACTACATAGCCGTGTTGCGCCATGTACTCATACCAAAGGTTGCCACTAGCAGGGAAGCTGTTTTTAATAAGCTGCACGTGCGGGCCATTATACAGGTAAACAATAACAGGATATTTTTTAGAAGCATCGAAATTGACAGGCAGTATCAGTTTGCCATACAGCGGCGTACCATCGTCAGCTTTCAGGGTTATTCTTTTTATTTCAGGACGTTTGAAATCTTTTAGTGTGTTGGCAGCATTCAATATTGTTTGCTCAAACCTGCCGTTGGTTGAACGCACCAATATTTTCTTGGGTGTAGTTTCAGCCGTGTACACATCCAATACATATTCGCCGTCTTCAGTTGCAGTAGTAGTGTGCCAGCCTGCTTCTTTATCTATGCGTGTCAGTTCGCCGGAATTCCAGTTGAGGGTGTAGGTATGTTTTTCTAAAGGAGAATCTTTGGTAGTGGTAATAATGAATTCATTGGCTTCTTTGTTAGTGCCTATCAATTCGTTCACTATCCATTTGCCTTTAGTTAGTTGTTTGATGAGCTTGCCATTAGTGTTGTATAAATACAAGTGCATGTAACCATCGCGCTGGCTCCACCAGATAAACTCATCATTATGACCAGGGATGAAGGTAAGCGGGTTTAGTGGCTCTACATATTTATCGCTTTTCTCTTCGAAGAGTGTGCGTACCTTCTTACCTGTAACAATATCGTATTGATTCAGCCACATGTGGTTTTGTTCGCGGTTCAGTACAGCGATGTACACATATTTTTCATCGGGACTCCAACTAATATTAGTCAGGTACTGATCTTTAGGGCCTTCTGTTTTTAGCGTGACTGTATTGCCCGTAGTTGGATTATACACATTCACCATAACCTGGTGCGAGGTACCACCTGCCATAGGGTATTTAATGATCTTAGCTTGCGCAGGCATTACCGACCAGTCGATGATAGGGTAATCGTTCACCATGGTTTGATCCATACGGTAGTAAGCCAGGTAGTTGCCTTGTGGCGAGAAGAAGATACCCTTTTCAATACCAAACTCGTTACGGTGCACAGCCTGTCCGCTAATGATATTCTTATTATCATCTTTGCTTAAGGCAATTGCTTTCTTGTCTTTATTTATGAACCAAAGATTATTATCAACTGTATAAGCGATGTTACGGCTTTTATCAACAGTTACATTCTCGGCATGTTCGGGTAGTGTTACCCAACTGCTCCATTGAAAACCTGTACCTGTTTTGATGCCTTCTTTTATCACATTACCATCCTGGTAGTATGCTTGTCCTTTACTGAGCCATGTAAGTGCAGGCATGGCTTTCATGTTAAGGTCGCCAACATGCAGAATGGTGTCTGCACTGCCCTTAGGGAAGCTGACAGCCACCCATGCGGCATCACTACCCTTCTTCACTACATGATACAATCTATGCGTGCCCGGCTCCCAGGTTGTTTGCTTAAGGGCTGTTGGCGCCAGTGTGGTGGCCATGCCATTGGTAGCCTCGGCCATAGTGTACATCTTATTCTGCGCGAAGGTTGCGGAACTCACAAGGGCCGCCGTTGCCAGAAGGCATGCTTTTTTATTAATGAACATGAGCAATGTTTAATATGAACAGGGCCGAAATTATTGATAAATACCCAAAAAGCAGTACCCCGTTTGGGGTTAATGATTAACCCTTAATTTTAAACACATTTTAGCAGCGTATATGTACCGTTTATTTTTGTTCCTATTTCTCCTAATATCATTACAATCGCAGTCACAGCAATACTTTAATTCTGATATATTTTGGGCAAAGCTAAAACTGGAGAAGACACTGGCTGTTAAAAACACAAATGATATTGATACGGCTATAGTAGTAGCCAGTAACCGTGCACAACGAACAGACGATAGTTTACGCTTTATGAGTGAGGAAGCAGATACCCTTGGTGTACGGTATTTCTTTGTCTATGCGTATAACGGCAAATGGCATGTGCTACCTGTTAGCAATCTCAAGAAAGCCATCAGCTATATGCCTAAACAAAACCGAGATTGGGTGGTGTATACGGAAGGTATGGGTAAGATATTTACGAATGATATTGATCGTGCAATAGCCCTATCCGGACAATATAATGTGAATGTGTTGCTGCTCGATTATCCCAGTATACGCAGCAACCTGAAACGTATACCTAATTACAAGTTTGCTATCAGGCATGCACGTGCAGCCTATAAAGATTTTGTGCCGGTGTTCGATACGGTAAAACAACTGCGCACAACACATGCTATGGGCAATGGTAAGCTGAACCTGTTCTTTCACAGCATGGGTAATAACGTGATGCGTAAGACCGTTACGAGTAAACAAGTGATATTACTAAGCGATAAAGTATGGGTAGACAACCTGATACTTAACGCACCATGTGTACCTGAAAGGCGCCATAAGAAATGGGTGGACCAACTAACATTCGCTAATCATATCTACATACATTACAATCCGCGCGACCATACCCTGCAAGGGGCACATTTATTGAGCTTTAAAAAGCAGTTGGGCGAAAAAGTGAAGAAGCCTATCAGTAAAATTGCTACTTATATCAATTTCAATAGTATCACTGATAGAGGCCATAGCAACTTTTTATCCTTGCAAGGAAGAGAACCTGCAAAACAAGCTGCCATGGAGCATTACAATGTATTATTTCATGGAAAGGAAATAGACCTTAGCGATACTACTAAGTACCACCCTACAAAATATCATAACATTGGTTACGACCTGCTACCTTAAGGGTTCATGAGTTTGAGAACTTTCTCTACGTCTTCCGGTGTATCGATGCAGTGACTATCGAATGTGGTAACTACACATTTTATTTTGTAGCCTTTTTCTAACCAGCGCAGTTGTTCAAGCGATTCTGCTTTTTCAAGTGAAGAGACAGATAGTTTGGTAACTGCTTCCAGCACATCGGTACGGTAAGCATACATGCCTACATGGCGATAATAATTGTGATGCTTGTGCCATTCGCTTTGATCAACACCTTTTATAAATGGTATCACCATACGGCTGAAATACAGCGCTTCCATATCTTCATTCAGCACTATTTTTACTTCGCCTATATCGAATAGTATTTCATGGCTATCCACAGGTATCATCTGTGTAGCCAGTTCAGTAGTACCATCTAAAGTCAACGCCAGGCTATCTATTTGTTGCGGATCGATGAAAGGTTCATCGCCTTGTATATTGATCACATACTTGTAGTTACCGTCTACCTGTTGTAAGGCATCCCAGCAGCGGTCAGTGCCGCTTGGGTGGTCTTCGCGAGTCATCACCACTTCACCACCAAAAGTTGCTACATGCTCTTTAATGCGTGCATCATCAGTAGCAACTACTACTTTATCCAGCATCTTACTTTTCGATGCCTGTTCGTAAACACGTTGTATCA
>CAMLFX010000146.1 GCA_946479435.1 uncultured Sphingobacteriales bacterium
GTGCAGGCGCTTGGCGGGCTGGTGAATGTAGCGCGTGTATATGTACGCCCCGATAGTGTTTTTGTTATCAACTACCTGGAGCGTGAAGTGTATAAAATGCCTATTGCTGATATCAATAAGTTGCTGCCCGTACCGGTAGATTTTGCCACCATGCAAAACCTGATAATCGGGAATGTGATAGATAAAGATGGTACACCTACCGATGCCACAGACTTCGGCGGAACCATGAGCATACAGCTGCAGGATAAAGACCTTTTACAGCAAATTACCTACAATAAAGCTGATAATACCATGCGTACACTGCAAATGCAGACCAGCGATAATGGCACGCAAGGCATGATACAGTATGGCAATTATGAAGACGTAGAGGGACGGAAATTTTCCACCAGCCGTGTTATTAATCTCAGCAACAATGGCGAGCCTTACTATATGGATATGAACTTTAACGGGTTCGATTTCGATAAGGAACAAGACTATCCATTCTCTATACCGAAGGGCTATAAGCTGAAATAACCATATTATTCTATCTTCGCATTATGGCTTTCGTTTGTTTCAGATCAGCAGTTACTCCACCTTGATATAAAAGGTGCTTATGTTTATGGCTTTCATTACCTGAAAGCCTTTAGCCATTTTTATTCATTATATACATTCAGCATACAAAGCATGAAAGCATTCTTTCATTTATTCGATTTTAAGCAAACAGTAAATTATAAAACAGAGGTGCTCTCGGGGCTTACGGTAGCGTTGGCGCTCATACCGGAAGCAGTTGCATTTGCACTTATAGCTGGCCTGTCGCCCCTAATTGGCTTGTATGCCGCTTTTGTTATGGGCCTGGTTACTTCAATACTGGGTGGCAGGCCGGGTATGATATCGGGGGCTACGGGTGCAGTTGCCGTAGTAATAGTAGCATTAGTTAAAACGCACGGGCAGGAATATATTTTCGCTACCGTTATTCTTGCCGGCATCATTCAAATACTGGCGGGGGTTTTCAAACTGGGTAAGTTCATACGGCTGGTACCGCAATCCGTTATGTATGGCTTTGTAAACGGGCTGGCCATAGTCATATTCATGGCGCAGCTGGTACAATTCCAGGCGCCTGATGCCAGTGGCGTATATCATTGGCTTACGGGCACTAAACTGATGGTAATGCTGGGCTTCGTACTGCTTACCATGTTCATTATATGGGGTATGCCCAGGCTCACTAAAGCCATACCGGCATCCCTTACCGCTATACTGGTAGTGTCGGCTATCATCATTGGCTTTAATATCGAAACAAAAACAGTAGGCGATATAGCACCCATCACCGGTGGCTTCCCGCCATTCCACCTGCCTATCGTACCCTTCAGCTGGGAAACCCTGCAAATTATTTTCCCTTATTCGCTGATAGTAGCAGGCGTAGGTTTAATAGAAAGCCTGCTTACGCTCAACCTTATCGACGAGATAACACAAACACGTGGCAGGGGCAATAAAGAATGTGTGGCGCAGGGTATGGCCAATGTTACTTCTGGTTTCTTTTTTGGTATGGGTGGCTGTGCCATGATAGGGCAAAGCCTTATCAATATATCATCGGGCGCACGTGCACGCTTGTCGGGTATTATAGCGGCTGTCATGCTGCTGGTGTTTATTATGTTTGGCGGCAGCCTTATCGAACGCCTGCCTATGGCGGCACTTACAGGTGTTATGATCATGGTAGCCATCGGCACCTTCGAATGGGCCAGCCTGCGTACTATTGGTAAAATGCCCGCTCACGATGTTCTTATCATCGTAGTTGTGGCCTTAGTGACGGTATTGCTGCACAATCTTGCATTAGCAGTGTTGATAGGCGTTGTAATAGCCGCACTGGTATTTGCATGGGAGAACGCCAAACGCATACGCGCTAAAAAATATACCGATGAGCAAGGTGTAAAACACTATGAAATATATGGCCCATTATTTTTTGGTTCCGTTACTACCTTCAACGATAAATTTGATGTAACTAATGACCCCGCAGAAGTAATTATCGACTTTAAAGAAAGCCGCGTAGCCGATATGTCGGGTATTGAAGCACTGAACCGCATAACAGAACGCTACAACAAAGCCGGTAAAAAACTGCACCTGAGACATTTAAGTCCCGACTGCCGCCAGCTACTGAAGAATGCAGAAGGTATTATAGATGTAAATATCATTGAAGACCCTGCTTATAAAATAGCCACAGATAAAATATAAAGCAAAGAAGACAGTTTGGATAATCTCTTTATTGACGTAGCATACTACATGTAGTTACGCCGCTATCATTCCTTTCTTTTTCTTCATCGTTTTGCTGTCTTCCATAATATGCTGGCGGTGCTGGTAGCCCCATGTACCCAGTGCGCTGATCACTTCTTCAAGCGTAGCGCTGTATTCAGTAAGCTCATACTCTACTGTTACCGGTGTAGTATCGTACACATAGCGTTTCACAAAATCATTCAGCTCCATATCCTTCAGCTCTTTCGATAGCACCTTTGGTGTTATACCTTCTACCGTGCGTTGCAATTCTTTAAAACGCAATGGCCCTTCACTCAGTGCAATAATAATTGGCAATTTCCATTTACCATTTATAGCATCCAGTGCATCTTTTACAGCCATCAGGCGCCCTTTACAGGCAGCCTCGGTTTGATGTTCAGTTTTTTTAAATGGCATTACTCTTGGTTTTTATGCGGTATCCTGTGGGATACTGGTATCCTCTGGTATAGTAGTATCCGTTGGATACCAAAGGTAGGTAGTTTTGTGTCAACAAAAAAACAAACGTTATGAAATACATTCTATTGACAGGCCGCATACTATTCTCGTTCCTGTTCATCATGTCAGCCTTCGGGCATTTTTCCGCGCAAAGCATAGGCTTTGCAACTGCGCAGGGCGTACCTATGGCCAATATACTGGTACCATTTACAGGCATTATGGAATTTGTGGGCGCACTAAGCATTATACTTGGCTACAAGGCCAAACTGGGCGCATGGCTGCTTGTTTTGTTCCTGGTGCCGGTAACTTTTGCCATGCACAAATTCTGGACTATTACCGACCCGATGATGCACCAGATGGATATGGTCATGTTCATGAAAAATATCTCCATGACTGGCGCTGCATTAATGATCGCTTACTTCGGTTCGGGCGAATTAAGCATCGATAACAAACTGGCTAAACAAGAAAAGAAACAATTAAGTTTTAGATAAACACCAATCAATAGACGATTTTATGTTCAATTTGAAGATCATTATTACCAGCACACGCCCCGGCCGTAAATCACCCGCATTCGCCAACTGGATAGCAAGTGAAGGAAAGAAGCACAGCGATTTTAATATCGAGATACTAGACCTTGCAGAGATCAACCTGCCCTTTATGGATGAACCCGTGCACCCTATCATGATGCAATACCAGCATCAGCATACCAAAGACTGGAGCGCCATGATAAGCGATGCCGATGCTTTTATTTTCGTTACTCCTGAATACAACTATGGCTTTACAGGGGTTTTCAAAAACGCTATCGACTACCTGCACAACGAATGGAAACACAAGCCGGTGGGCATACTTAGTTATGGTGGTGTATCGGCAGGTACCCGTGCAGCGCAAATGATGAAGCAGGTACTGACAACCCTGAGCATGATGCCGCTTAACGAAGCCGTAAGCGTACCTATGTTCTTCCAGTTCTTCGATGAAGAGGGAAATTTTACACCAAACGATGAACTGAACAAAGCAGCCGATACCATGTATAATGCTTTACTGAAATGGACTGCGGTCTTGAAGCCTTTACGCGATAATTAAACATTTTTTACAATCGGGTTTTGGTTATTCAATACCAGGAACCGATTGAATCAAAATGGCGTCTGATACCTTAGCTTCCTTGCTAAACTATCAACCAATTCCGGCTCTATACTATAACCATGCGAAAGATTATGGCATGGTTATAGTATTTATTTATCAATGCATAATATACATCTTGCTGAAAATGAACAGGAACGATTGAAAGTAGTTAAAGACTATTTACAGTTAGACTACAACAAATCGCAGGAATTTCAGGATATAGTTGATCTTGCC
>CAMLFX010000147.1 GCA_946479435.1 uncultured Sphingobacteriales bacterium
TATCGCGATGTTTTTCTTTAAAGCCTAAGAACTAACTTTGCCGCCTATGGAAAATAAAGTTCGTGTAAGGTTCGCTCCTAGTCCTACCGGTGGTTTGCACCTGGGTGGCGTGCGCACTGTTTTATATAATTATTTATTTGCCCGTCATCACGGTGGCGATTTTATACTGCGTATCGAGGATACAGATCAGAGTCGTTTTGTAGAAGGCGCAGAACAATATATTGTTGATTGCTTGCACTGGTGTGGGTTGGAGCCGGATGAAAGTGTAGAGAAAGGGGGCCCTTATGCACCCTATCGGCAGAGCGAACGAAAATATCTTTACTATCAATATGCACATCAGTTAGTAGATGCCGGTTATGCCTATTATGCTTTTGATACGCCTAAGGAGCTGGAAGATATGCGCAATGAAATGCGTACCGATAAATATTCCAATCCTCAGTACGACCAACATACACGTGGCCGCATGCGCAACTCTTTATCGCTGGCACCGGAGAAGGTAGTTGAGCTATTGAACAATAAAACACCTTATGTCATCCGTATAAAACTGCCTGCAAATGGCAGGGTTAAATTCACCGATATGATACGGGGTGAAATAGAGTTTGATTTGGACACTATTGATGATAAAGTATTGCTGAAAGCAGATGGGATGCCTACCTATCACCTGGCTGTAGTGGTAGATGATTATCGTATGAAAATAACCCATGCCTTCCGTGGGGAAGAATGGCTGCCCAGCGCACCCGTACATATAATGCTGTGGAAATACCTGGGTTGGGAAGAGCAAATGCCTAAATGGGCGCACTTACCGCTTATATTGAAACCCGATGGGAATGGTAAGCTAAGCAAGCGCGATGGCGACCGTCTTGGTTTCCCTGTTTATGCTATGAACTGGACCGATCCAAAATCGGGCGAGACAACAGAAGGTTTCAAAGAAAAGGGTTTTCTCCCGGAAGCCTTCATTAATATGCTGGCAATGCTGGGTTGGAATGATGGTACAGAGCAAGAATTATTTTCTTTAGATGAACTGATAGCTAAATTTTCTATCGACCGCGTACATAAAGGTGGCGCTAAGTTCGATTTTGAGAAAGCTAAATGGTACAACCATCAGTATATACAGAAAAAGACCAATGAAGAACTGGTTGAGCTTATCAGGCCATACCTTGAAAAACACGGAGTACAGGGCGATGATGCTTATGTAGCACAAGTAGCTGGTGCAATAAAGGAGAGATGTACATTACTTCCTGATTTCTGGGAACAAGGTCATTTCTTCTTCAAAACACCAGAAATAACAGAACTGCCTGCTATAAAAGACAAATGGAACGAGGATAAAAACACTTTTTTCACTAATTGGTCAGTACAACTAAACAGTTTATCTGACTGGAGCCACGCAAGCATTGAACAAAGCTTTAACGATGCCGTGCAGCAGCAGGGTATTAAGAAGGGCGATGTAATGCTACCCTTGCGTATTATGCTGGTAGGTGGTAAATACGGCCCGGGCGTTTTCCTGATAGCTGAAATGATAGGTAAAGAAGAAACACTGAAGCGCATCAGCGAAACTCTTTCAAAACTCTAAATTTTAAAACATTATTTTAATATAGCGCCGCATTATTGCGGCGCTTTATGTTTTATCACTATCGTGTAAAAGTTTGACTTAAAGTGCAAAGGCTCAATCAATATATATTAGCTTAGGTATATGAAATACCTATTGCCGATCTTATTACTCATGATATCGCTGAATGCTTTTGGAGCAGATACTCTTATACGCGATAATGTAAGTGTAAAGAATAGACATATCGTTGGTATAGGTATAGGCTTCCCTAATGCAATATCCCGCAATTACATGCGCGGTAATTATGTCGATAGAAGCATATTTCCTGTTACTTACTTTAATTATGAATACGGTTTTACAAATAATATCAGCATCAAGGCTGATTTGGCATTTTTCCAAGAGAAAGCAGCCTATACGTTTTCAACAGCCGTCAACAATTTTGGCACCGGTATGTCTTACAATACAGTTACTGCCTATATGATCAATCCACAAATTGTCTATTACTTCTTTCAAAATGAAATTATTGCATTATCTGCTTCTGCAGGCGCCTCTTTTCGCAATAGAACAAGTGATTATAGTATAAATGCCTATGAGAACTGGAAAGATGGAGAGCAATTTGGTGTCATTCCTTCGGGCAAAATAGGTGCACGAATAGCCCTTGGCAACTCAGGGTTAGGACTTAAGTTAGATGTAGGATACGACTGGATGAGCTTTATGCAATTCGGTATTAATTATAAATTGTAAAAAAGGTTTGCCTATTCATTGCTTTCTAAGGCATTTCGTACCTTTGCAGCCTTATATATAACATTTCGTAAGTATGTCTTATACTCCTAAGAATAAAGTCCGTATTGTTACTGCTGCTTCCTTGTTCGATGGCCATGATGCGGCTATCAATATTATGCGCCGGGTAATGCAAAGTACAGGTGTGGAAGTAATTCACCTTGGGCACGACCGCAGTGTGCAGGAAATAGTGGATTGCGCCATACAGGAAGATGCCAATGCAATAGCTATTACCTCTTATCAGGGGGGGCATGTGGAGTACTTCAAATACATGCACGATCTGTTGAAGGAGCGCAACTGCGGCCATATAAAACTATTCGGCGGCGGCGGTGGTGTAATATTGCCTACAGAAATAGATGAACTGCATGCTTACGGTATCACACGTATCTACTCGCCTGATGATGGCCGTGCAATGGGCCTTCAGGGTATGATAGATGACCTGATACAAAAAAGTGATTACCCTACCGGCAACCAATTGAATGGTGAGGTAGGCCATTTGGTAGAAAAAGATGCTAAAACAATAGCACGTTTAATATCAGCAGCAGAAAACTTTGGTGACTTGCCGGAGACTAAAGCCATGCTGAAAAAAGTAGCTGCCGATGCAGCTGTATCAACCACACCTATACTAGGTATAACAGGTACAGGTGGTGCGGGTAAAAGCTCCTTGGTCGATGAAATAGTACGCCGTTTCCTTATCGATTTCCAGGATAAGAACATCGGTATCATTTCTGTCGATCCTTCAAAGCGTAAAACGGGTGGCGCTTTACTGGGCGATCGTATCCGTATGAATGCCATCCGCAACGACCGTGTGTATATGCGCTCTATGGCTACACGCCAAAGCAACCTGGCAGTATCTAAATACATTTTTGATGCAGTCAATATCCTGAAAGCAGCTAGGTACGATCTTATCATACTCGAAACTTCAGGTATCGGTCAAAGCGATACGCAGATAACCGACTACTGCGATATGAGTATGTACGTAATGACGCCTGAATATGGTGCTGCTACACAGCTGGAGAAGATTGACATGCTTGACTTTGCGGACATTGTTGTCATCAACAAGTTCGACAAGCGCGGTGCTATGGATGCCCTGCGTGATGTGAAGAAACAATACCAGCGCAACCATAAGCTGTTCGATAAGCGGCCGGATGATATGCCGGTATTTGGAACCATCGCTTCGCAGTTCAACGATCCCGGTACCAACACTATGTACAAATCGCTGATGGATATTGTGGTGAAGAAAACCAACGATACAAACCTGCAATCGAACTTTAAGATAAGCGACGAGATGAGCGAGAAGATATATATCATTCCGCCGGCGCGCACCCGCTACCTTAGCGAAATATCAGAGAACAATCGCAAGTACGATAAATGGGCTAAAGACCAGGCTGCTGTCGCACAAAAATTATTCAGTATAAAGCGCACCATAGAAACCCTACAGGATACTAAAGTAGAAGACAAAGACAGGCTGATAAAAACCCTTCAGGAGGTTTACAGCAAAACAGAACTGGATATAGACCCCAAGAACAAACACCTGTTGGAAA
>CAMLFX010000148.1 GCA_946479435.1 uncultured Sphingobacteriales bacterium
TGCAAAGTGACGGTGAATATATATGGAGCGATGCGCTTATAGAACGTATGCAGCACCTGGAAGAGAAGAAAGCAATACTGCGCGAGAACGGTAGAAAGGGTGGGTTGGCAAGGGCAGCTAATAATGCTGAAAATAATGACGAAGAAACAGACGTTGAAAGCCTTGGTAATATTGAAGAGAATAGTAGCAAGGCTATAGCAGTGCTTAAGCAAAATGAAGCACAGAACAATACAGCACATAACACTACACAACAAACAAACAGTGATGAGGAAACAAAACAAAACAATACAAAACAAGAAGGAGGAATAGGATTTCAACCTCCTCCTCCTCAACGGGTTGATTATTCTAAGTATGTAAAAGGGGTATTAGAGCCTATCGGTATACTGAAAGAGAAATTGCTTGCCAATGAAACCTACATGGGTGTATTTGCAAGCATGGATATCAGCAAGCAGGATGTCACTTATTTATTGGAAAAATTTAATACGTACTTAGACTTCAAGGAAGTGCATGAGAAAGAAATGGCCGATTACCGTAAGCACTTCAGCAGTTGGATGCGGCATCAGGATCTGAATCGTATACCCCAAGTTGTAAATACCAGCTAACACAAAAAATCACCCGCATTGGGCAGGTGTATTGCAATGGGTATAAACCTTGTAAGTATTAACGTACAGAGAAAGAACCACTGTTCAGGTGGTTGGGGCAGCCGTATTTTTTGCTGCTTGAGCATGAAGCCGTGAATAAAGCCAATGCAACAACAGCTATAATGGGAACAATGCGGCGCAATGTAGAAAATTTCATGTTCGTTAACTTGTGTAAATAGTAAAAAACGTCTGTAACTTGTACGCGACTTCGTAAAGATAATGAAAAATATCCATTTTATAGCCATTGGTGGTGCCGTTATGCACCAGTTGGCCTTAGCCCTGCAACGACAAGGAAATACCATAACCGGCAGCGATGACGAGATAAACGACCCTGCCAAAACCAACCTGCAAAACGCAGGCATATTGCCCGAAGCTTATGGCTGGCACCCCGAAAGAATAACCCCGGAGCTGGATGCCATAGTACTGGGCATGCACGCCAAAGGCGATAACCCCGAACTGCTGCGCGCACAGGAGCTGGGCATACCCGTTTACTCCTTCCCCGAATATGTGTACGAGGTAAGCAAGAACAAGAAAAGGGTAGTGATAGCAGGTAGCCATGGTAAGACCACCATCACCAGTATGGTCATGCACATACTCAAGGCGCAGAAGCTCAGTTTCGATTACCTGGTGGGCGCGAAGCTGGCGGGTTTCGATAGCTCGGTACAACTGAGCGATGCACCCATCATAGTGCTGGAGGGCGATGAATACCCTGCATCGGTCATAGAAAAACGCCCGAAGATATTCTTCTACCACCCGCATATATCGGTACTCAGCGGTATAGCCTGGGATCATATCAATGTGTTCCCTACTTACGATAACTACCGCAGCCAGTTTGAGCAATACCTGCAAGGCATGCAGGAAGGCGCACCGCTGTTTTACAATAACGAAGACCCCGAAGTACGCGCAGTGGTAGCCTCATCGGGCAAGCACCTGAACGCCGTGCCGTACAACATGCCCAACTTCCGTTACGAAGATGGTATAGCGATACTGGAAACCAAACAAGGCGATATTGAAGTATCGGTATTTGGCAGGCACAACCTGCTGAATATGCAGGCAGCCATAGCAGTCTGCGAATCGCTGGGTATCCCCAAGGCCGATAGCTACAAAGCTATAGCCACCTTTAGCGGTGCCGCCAAGCGCTTAGAGAAACTGGCGCAGACCGATAAGGTAGTAGCCTACCGCGATTTTGCCCATGCACCCAGCAAGCTAAAAGCAACCCTCGATGCCGTACGCGAAGCATACCCTACGCACAAGCTCATAGCCTGTTTCGAATTGCACACTTATAGCAGCCTCAACGAACAATTCCTAAGCGAGTATGCCAACAGTATGGATGCTGCCGATGACGCGATCGTATATTTCAGTCACCACGCTTTGCAACTAAAAGGGCTACCTGAGTTAGATGCACAAAAAGTAGGCAGCTATTTTGGTAAAGATGGCCTTACGGTTATCGATAACAAACAAACACTGGAAACCAAAATAACCCAACTGCTGAAAGACAGCACCCAACCGGTATGTTTGTTGCTCATGAGTTCGGGTACTTTTGATGGGATTGATTTCAATGCATTAATTAGCTGATGTGATGATTAGCTGATTAGCTAATGTTGCGAACACTTCCGTCATTGCGAGGAGTGCAACGACGAAGCAATCTCGCTGCACTCGCAATGATGGAAAATAGAAAAATAAATAAACCCTATGGAAAAAACATGGAGCTGCGATGCAGAGGCATCTTTCAGAGAAAAACGTAAAAACATTATCCTTGCTTTGGTATTCACAGTTGCAGCAGCAGCTATCTTCATCTGCTTTGCATTGAAGATGCCTATAGGCGGTGGTGCTGTACAACCCGGCCGCATTAACGGGTATATAAAAATGGTAAGCATCCTTTCGGCAGGCTGGTTACTGTCGGCAGTTATAAATGGTCTTAAATACCGCGTGTATGGCCTTACTGTTAATACCAGTGATAATATACTGGTGTTGCAAAGAGCCAATATGTTTAAGCGGTATAAGCAAGATGTTGCCCACCTGCAAGATGTTGTAACAAACCTCCAAACAAAGCCCGAAGGTGCTAAGAGAGCCCCGGCGTATACGCTAAGCATTGTAGTAAATGGGAAAACCTTTTGCAAGATATCCGATGGTGAATTTGATTGGGATAAATGGAGCCTGGAGGAAGTGCATAACTACATACAAAACCTGAAAGCATCAAATAAGCAGTAACTTTATAACAATACAAACAACATGAAACACATAATCCTGTTCCTGCTGCTAACGGTAGCAACCATATCAGCCCAAGCACAAAGCAAAGTGCTGACGGTAAACATTAAAAGCAGTATCTATTGCGACCACTGCAAGGAATGCCCCAGTTGTGGTAAGCGTTTAGAGAATGCCGTGTACGATCTGAAAGGTATCAAGCGTGTTGATATCGATGAACAGGCAAAGACACTGGTGGTGGTGTACAATTCAGAAAAGACCAATCCTGATGAAATAAAGAAAGCAATCACCCAAGTTGGTTTCGATGCCGATGACATGAAAGCCGACCCCGAAGCTTATGCCCAGCTGGATGACTGCTGCAAAAAATAATGTAGTGAACAGAGTACAGTGAGCAGTGAATAGATTGTAGTGAACAGTACTTCATCGCTTATGCATTCACTGTACTCTATTCACTGTACTCTGAATTCTACATATAAAACACATTGAACTTGTGTCCGTCAGGGTCGGTGAAAACAAAGCCATAGTAGCCTTCGCCAAACTCCTCGGGTTGTGTAACCAGCGTACCACCTGCCTGTGTTATCTCCTTAGCCCATTGGTCAGCATCTGCTTTGCTATCAACAGAAAGCGTGAATACGATCTCGTTGCCCTGGCTGGCATCTACCATACCCGGTATGTTCTTCGATAGTACCTCTTTCAAAAAGAAGTGGATAATGAAATCATCATCGCCCACCATGAAGCTGGTCAGGTCTTTAGATGAGCCATTGGTTTTAAAGCCAATTGCGTTGTAGAATTTGGTAGTACGGTCAAGGTCGCTTACCGCATAATTCGCCCATATTTTTTTCGTCTTCATGATATTTAGTTTTTATTATTTATCAAAAGTAGTTAGCAA
>CAMLFX010000149.1 GCA_946479435.1 uncultured Sphingobacteriales bacterium
CTGGCTTGATGCCTGCAAAACAGCCAAAATGCCTGCCCATGCGGTGGCAAACGAGGGCGCATTTATATTATCAGCCCGTTAACAAGCAATTCCCATAAGCTTGTTATCTTCGCGGCTCAAAATCTAGCTAAAATTTCTCTATATGGAACGCCGTATACAATCTGCACTCATATCTGTATTCTACAAAGATGGATTGGAACCTATTGTTCGTGAACTGCACACACAAGGGGTTACCCTGTACTCTACAGGTGGTACACAATCTTTTATTGAAGAGTTAGGTATACCGTGCACACCCGTTGAAAGCGTTACCAGCTATCCATCTATATTAGGTGGCCGCGTAAAGACATTGCATCCCAAAGTATTTGGTGGTATCCTGGCACGCCGCGATTTTGAAGACGATCAAAAACACGTAGCAGAATACGAAATTCCTTTGCTTGATCTGGTTATTGTTGACCTGTATCCATTTGAAGAAACAGTAAAGAATACTACCGAAGAAAAACTGATTATAGAGAAAATAGATATAGGTGGTGTGTCGCTGATACGTGCTGCGGGCAAAAATTATAAAGATGTAGTAATAGTAGCATCGCGCAATCAATACACTGGCTTATTGGAATTACTGCAAGCTAAGAATGGCGAAACTTCTCTCGAAGACCGCCGCAATTTCGCTGCTGCTGCATTTTTAGAGTGTGCACATTATGATGTAGCAATTGCCGATTATTTCAATAATAACAATGGTGATAACTTCCAGCTATCTTACGGCAACAAGCAATCATTGCGCTACGGAGAAAACCCGCACCAAAATGCAGCTTTCTATGGTGACCTGGATGCATTGTTCAATAAACTGAATGGTAAAGAGCTTTCTTTCAATAACCTGGTTGATGTGGATGCAGCTATCCAGATAATTGGCGAATTTGAAAAACCTGCCTTTGCAGTTATCAAGCACACCAATGTTTGTGGCATCGCAGAACGCGATAGCGTTGCTGCTGCATGGGATGCCGCTCTAGCCGGCGATCCTGAAAGTGCTTTTGGTGGTGTATTAGTAACTAACCAAAACATAGATGCTGCCGTTGCACAAAAGATCAGCGAACTGTTCTTTGAAATATTGATCGCTCCTTCTTTCGATGAAGATGCACTAGCAATATTGAAAAGCAAAAAGAACCGTATCATATTGCAGCAAAAAGAAAAGCTTTCAATTAAGAAAGAATACAAACGCATACTGAATGGCGTATTGGTACAAGATGCTGATACCGCTAACTATGCGGAATGGAAAGAATCTGGTGCACGCGATTGTACACCTGCGGAAAAGCAAGATCTTGAATTTGCCAACATAGTTTGCAAACACTTAAAATCGAACGCTATTGCTTTGGTTAAAGACAAGCAACTGATAGGTAAAGGTTGCGGACAAACCAGCCGTATCGATGCACTGCGCCAGGCTATTGATAAATCGAAACAATTTGGTTTTTCTTTAGAAGGTGCCGTATTGGCTTCAGATGCATTCTTCCCATTCGATGATTGCGCACGTATGTCGCATGAGGTTGGTATCAAAGCATTGATACAGCCGGGCGGCTCAATGCGCGATAACGATACGATACAATTCTGCAAAGAACACGATATGGCATTGGTGCTTACAGGGACACGCCATTTCAAACACTAATTTTATTATATTCACTCTATGGTATCTATACTCATAGATGATGACCTGATATTACGTTCATTCACGCCGGAAGACGCACCATCGCTCTTCCGTGCGGTCGATGAGTCGCGCACGCACTTGCGCCCGTGGTTGCGTTGGGTGGATGCCACTACCAAACAAGAGCATATACAACAATTCATACAGCGTACGCAGCAGCAGTTGCAAGACCAGCGGGCACTGGAATTAGGTATAGTGCTGAACAGAGAGATAATTGGCGGGATTGGTATGCACGAATGGGACCACATGTTGAAGAAAGCACAGGTAGGCTACTGGATACGCAAAGAACATGAAGGAAAGGGAATAGTGACAAGGTGCCTGGAACGGTTAATTGACTTCCTATTCGAAAAGCCCGGAATGAATAAGATAGAGATCCACTTTATGCCTTCCAATAAGCGCAGTGCAGCCCTTGCCAAAAAATTAGGGCTAAAAGTGGAAGGCGTTATTCGCCAGAGCTATTTTATGAATGGCAGGTTGGAAGACCTGGTAATAACAGGTATTTTGAAAAGTGAGTGGGAAGGTTCGGGGAAATAGTTTAATAGTTCTTAGAGTTGGTCAGTTTTTCCCATATTTCAGGTATGCGCTTTATCCAGTTCAGTTCCTTCATTTTAACGCGTGCATCTTCCACCGGGCTACCGAAATAAACTTTACCACCTTCTATACTTTGCGGCACGCCGCTTTGTGCGTACACAATAGCGCCTTTACCTATGGTGAGGTCTTTACTTACGCCTACTTGCCCCCACAGTATTACTTCATCTTCAATAATGGCCTTACCACCTATACCTACTTGCGCAGCAAACAGGCAGTTCTTTCCTATCACAGCACCATGCCCAATATGTATATGGTTATCCAGCTTAGTACCCAGGCCAATAATTGTATCGCCACTTACTCCTTTATCAATAGTGCAGCCAGCACCGATCTCTACATCGTTTTCAATGATCACACGTCCGCAGCTTTCTAACTTGTCATATTGTGCTTCGCGTTCTTTTCGGCGCTTAAAATAAAATGCATCGGCACCTATTACAGTGCCTGCATGTATAATTACATTATCACCAATTATAGTATGGTCGTATATCGTTACGTTAGGGTGTATCAGGCAATTCTCACCAATGTGTACATGATTACCAACAAACACACCGGGTTGCAGGTGTGTACCTTCGCCAATCATGGCAGTATCACTCACCATTTTGTTAGCAGGTTCAAACGGGCGGAAGTGTTTGACGATCTTCACATAGGCACTAAAAGGATCTGCAGTTACTAATAAGGTTTTACCCGCAGGGCATTCTACTTCTTTATTGATGATGATGACAGTAGCAGCTGAGTTCAGGCATTTATTGTAATACTTTTCAAAGTCCACGAACGATATATCGCCCGGGGTTACTTTATGTATTTCGTTAATGCCTGTAGCCAATTGTTCCGCATCGCCAATAAGTGTAGCGCCTGTAAATTCTGCCAGCCATTGCACCGGCACACCCTGTTCAAACTTCATGATCCTGTAAAAGTTTGGGCAAAAGTACGATAAGCACGTTTTCTGCGGGAAGTTTTTAAACTTTGGGCTGTGGCTACACTTTATACCAATATAAACGGCAAACTGGTCGAAAAGGCTGATGCTACCCTTCCTGCAGAAAACAGGGCTTTTCGCTATGGTTATGGTCTGTTCGAAACGATGCTGGTAAAAGAGGGTATTATCAATTTGGAAGAACTACACTGGCAGCGTCTATTTGAAGGATTAAAAACACTGGGTATCAATACGCCCAAACTATTTACTCCAGCTTTTTTAAAGGAAGAAGTACAGCGAACTGTAAAAAAGAATCATTTAGAAAAATTAGCAAGGGTACGATTGCAGGTATATGGTGGAGAAGGCGGTCTGTACGATACCCAAGACCAGAAACCGGGCTACATCATAGAATGCTTTCCAATAGAGTCAACTTTACTTGATCTGAATGAGCAAGGCCTTGTGATGGGAATTGCTACAGGCTTATCGAAATCCATAGATAGCATCGCCAACCT
>CAMLFX010000150.1 GCA_946479435.1 uncultured Sphingobacteriales bacterium
CCAACATGGCTGGCCGTGGTACCGATATCAAGCTGGGCCCAGGCGTTAAAGAAGCCGGTGGTTTGGCTATTATAGGTACTGAACGCCATGAAAGCCGCCGTGTTGACCGCCAGTTGCGTGGCCGTGCAGGCCGCCAGGGCGATCCCGGTAGCTCTCAGTTCTTTGTTTCGCTTGAAGATGACCTGATGCGCCTGTTTGGTTCTGAACGTATTGCTTCGCTGATGGACAAAATGGGCCATAAAGAGGGCGAAGTATTGCAACACAGCATGATCACCAAGTCTATTGAAAGGGCGCAGAAAAAAGTAGAAGAAAACAACTTCGGCATACGTAAGCGCCTGCTTGAATACGATGATATCATGAACGCGCAGCGTAATGGTATATACAACCGCCGCAGGCACGCGTTGTTCGGGGATAGGTTGTCTATCGATCTGGATAACGCTATCTACGAAACATCGGCTGACATTGCATTGCAATTTGAAAACAATCGGGATTTTGAGGCGTTCCGCATGGAAGCCATCAAACAACTGGCAATAGAACCACAAAATATTACAGCTGATGAATTTGCCAAGGCTAACCTTGAAGTAATTGGAGATAAATTATACCATCAGGCTAAAGATTTCTATACACGTAAAATGGAGGCGCTGCGCCAACATATTTACCCTACCCTCAACCAGATACTAACTGAGAATGGCGACCGCGTTGAGAATATAGTAATACCGTTCACCGATGGTGTAAAAGGCATGCAGGTATATGCTAACCTGAAAGAATCAGTAACTAATGAAGGCAAGCCTATAGTGCAAACTTTAGAAAAAAGCATCACACTAAGTATTATCGACGATTCGTGGAAGGACCACCTGCGTGCAATGGATGATCTGCGCAATTCGGTGCAAATGGCCTCTTACGAACAGAAAGACCCATTGCTTATATACAAATTCGAAGCATTTGAATTGTATAAGCAAATGATGAGGGAGATCAACCAGGCTATTGTTTCGTTCCTGATGCGTGCGGGCATACCTATGCAGGATACCCCGCCACAGGCAGCACAAATGCCCGAGCAGCGTACCGACATGAGCCAGATGCATAATAACAAACGTGAAATAGATGCGGCAGGACAAGATTATGCCGCTAATGAAAACGATTATTATGATGAGCCGCAGGATACCGCTGTAAAACGTACCCCGGTACAGGCAGGCCCTAAAATAGGACGCAACGACCCTTGCCCTTGCGGCAGTGGTAAAAAATACAAAAGCTGCCACGGAAAAGGACTATAATTATTATTATCCACAGATATGTATAAATGGAAAGGGAGTATCTCTCTTTCCATTTTACTTTTTGGCTTTTACTCGTTAATTTTGGCCTTTCCAACCAAGTATATGAAACAGAACCAGAAGAATATTCTTTTAGCAAGCATACTGATAGTATTTGTAGCCATCATCCGTATTGTTAGCCGCGAAATGCACTTATTCAATATTGCACCGATAGGCGCTTTGGCATTGTTTAGCGGCGCTATCATTAAAGACAAGCGTATTTCCTTAGCTACGCCACTTATAGCTATGGTATTGGGCGACCTGTTTTTCCAGTTTTTCACATCAATACCGGGCTTCTATGGCGCCGAACAATGGTTTGTATATGGTGCGATAGCCCTGGTTACAGTGTTAGGTACATTTATGGGCAAGATAAATGCTGTTAAAGTAGCAGGTTTTACCCTTACAGGTTCTTTCCTGTTTTTCGTAATATCAAACTTTGGCTCCTTTCTTAGCGGTATGTGGGGTACTGGTTTTAAAGGTTTGGTAACTACATACACTATGGCATTGCCTTTCTACGAAAAAACAATTGCCGGCGATCTTATTGGCAGCGTATTGTTTTTCGGTGTTTATTTCCTGGCACAACGCTCATCAGTAAAAAGCGTACAACAAGCTTAAATTCATTCATTCCAGATAAAAAAAGGGTAACAAATGTTACCCTTTTTTTATGCTTTACAGCTACTGCAGTAGCCCGATATCCAGCAATTAAAGCTTTCTGCAACATACCCTTTAGGTAATACTACAGGCAAATCATCTCCAATACATTCCACCTTATCGCAGCTATTACACCTGAAGTGTATATGATTATGGGCATGTTTACCTGTGCACCCTTTACAAATAGCAAAATAATACTTGCCTTCATCAGAAGTGATACGGTGCGTAATGCCATCTTCACAAAAACTATTCAGCACACGGTATATGGTCACCCTGTCCATTTCACCCGCCACCTTCTTCTCTATGCTATCCTGACTAAGCGCCGTATTGGCATCCCTGAGTATGTCCAATACCATTTGCTTGGCAGCTGTATTTCTTCTTTTCATAAAGCGGAATTATTATTGCAACAATGTTGCAATAATAAACATTTCATTTACCTTAGCCAAATAAAAGCAGACAAAATGGGTACAAAATCAACTTACGATGTTATAATAATAGGGGGAAGCTATGCGGGCCTGTCAGCAGCCATGTCATTAGGCCGCGCATTGAGAAAAGTATTGGTAATAGATAGCGGCAAGCCTTGCAACAGGCAAACCCCGCACTCACACAACTTTATTACACAAGACGGCGAAACGCCTTCTAATATTGCAGCGAAGGCCAGGCAGCAGGTAATGCTATATGATACTATACATTTTCATAACGCAACAGTGGTAGCTGCTGAAAAACAACATGAACAATTTGTAGTTGAAACTGATGATGCCCAAAATTTCACTGCCCCAAAACTGCTATTTGCTACAGGCGTATATGATATAATGCCCGATATACCTGGTTTTGCAGAATGCTGGGGCATATCTGTACTCCATTGCCCATACTGCCATGGCTATGAAGTCCGCGGCCAGAAAACGGCGATTATTGCTAATGGCGATATAGCGTATCATATAGGCATGCTCATTACCAATTGGACGAAAGACCTGGTACTTACTACAAATGGTGCAAGTACACTAACTAAAGAACAAACCGACGAACTGAAAAAAAGAAATGTCTCAATAATAGAAACAGGTATTAGTGAGCTAATACATAAGAACGGACAAATACAGTGCATAGGTTTTACAGATGGCAGCAACATGGCCATAAGCGCTATTTACAGCAAACCGCCATTCAGGCAACATTGCCTTATACCACAAAAAATGGGTTGTGCAATTAATGAACAAGGCTTTATACAGGTAGATATTAAGCAGAAAACAACTATTGATGGTATTTACGCTGCAGGCGATAATACTACAATGATGCGTGCTGTAGCGGCAGCCGTAGCTGCAGGAAATATGGCAGGCGCGGCAATAAATGCCGATCTTGTTTTTTGAAATGTAGGAGCGCTTTTTGCATATACATTACCGTAATGAAGGAAGTTCG
>CAMLFX010000151.1 GCA_946479435.1 uncultured Sphingobacteriales bacterium
AAGAGTTCAATAATAATCATATTAATAAACAACGCCCCGCATCCGCGGGGCGTTGTTTATTTTAACACTTAAAAAACAAATTGTGGTAATATTTCCAACCAATTTAATTCAGACAATGTCTTAATTAAAGCAGGCTTAAAATCGTTTTGAATTTTAACAATGCGTTTGCTTAATAACAATTGATTTGTATATTTATTCCTAATAGTTTATTTTAAAATGGAGAAAAATTACCTTATCTCGAAAAAGAGGGCCTTTTTAGCTGCTATGCTTGTGTTTTTATGCTGTTTTACGGGTGTAAACAAAGCAATAGCAGATCACTTTGCGGCGGCAGATATCACTATCCAGTATAAAGGAGTGGTTGATCCGTGTAACATTAAGCCTGATTACACATATGAGATAATTATGAAGGTATATACCGACTGTACGGGTATACTAATGCCGTTGAGTAGTAGTATTAGCTATGAGTCTGTTAATGAGGGTAGTGGTACTAAAAATGTTAATCTCCCTTGCGTTGATGCAAATGGCAACCCTGTACCACCCAATTATACAGGTACTATAATATCAAGCCTTTGTCCTGCGTTTGCTAACCAAAGCACTTGCTATCCTGGTGGGAAATATTATGGATATAAAATATGGGAGTATAGAGGAGAAGTAAAATTACCTTCTCCGCAAACAGACTGGAAATTCTGGTATCAAAGCTGCTGCCGTAATATGAATGTAATTAACATGCCGTATGGTCAGGGTTTTTACATAGAAGCCGGTATTAACAACGTAGCGAGATATGATGTAAGTACGCCCGCATTCACTACATTCCCTTTACCTTATATATGCGCTGGCCGTCCGTTTAAATACTTGAATGGTCCCATAGATAATGATAAGACAAACACAGGCCAATACCTAAGAGTTACGAATAAGAACCCTGCTAATGGTGGTCCTAACCCCGTAACACTCGTTCCTTACGAACCTGGTTATTCATTGAGCAATCCTGTTCAATCACCTACAGGTTATAGAGTAAATCCAATAAGTGGTACTGCGGAATTTCTGGTGCCCAATGCCGGTGTGTATGCGCTCGCGTTTCAATTGGATAAATATGCCGAGAATGATATAAAAAACCCGAATGATGATTCTCGTATAGCATATACACAACGCGATATACAGGTAGCGGTATTTCCTTGTTCAGAACCACCGCCATCTATAATAACTCAAGCTAATGGTGCGCCAACAAACCTTAGTGGTGCTACATTCAAATCACTAACTGATCAGGATTCTGCTATATATGTATGTCCGGGTAGTAAATTAGAGTTCAATCTGGAGGCCCGTAATGGTAATACTGCCAGAATAAATGACCTGCGTTGGGCATCTAATAATCTATCAAGCTGCCCTGGCTCTATCTTTACGAAAATTACTAATGGCAAGGACACTATTAAAGCTAAATTTAGCTGGACACCAACTTTGGCCCAAGCAGGGCAAGACTACCGGTTGACTATAACTGCAATCGACTCAAGCTGCGATCCGGATCTTCCATTCGCATTGCCTGAACCAATGGTATATGTGATACGTGTTACTAAAGGGCTAGATGCCGGCCCCGATCTAGTAACCTGCCAAAATAACCCTAAGGGATATAAAGTACTTGTTAGAGGTACGGATTATAAACTACGTGTTCAATGGTCTGTCTTATCAGGTGGTGATCCAAATGCCACAATTGATTCTCCCAATAGCATTACACCATTTATTACTGCAGCCGGCGGAACTAAATTTGTTGTATTCACACCGGATTTAGGAGGTACTTGTAAAGTAAGGGATACTGTTGAATTTAAAGTTGATCCGGACAATTCGCTACAGATTTTCCCGGGTGATGCCCAAAACAATTTTGTATTGTGTCGCCCCGATTATTTGCAATTAGACGCTGTATTCGGCGGAAAGAGCCCGCTTACAAATCCTTTTGGTGAACCGGGAAGAGGTTGCGGTATAGTGGATCCAATCCTTGATAAAAAGAAAGCAGATAGTGTATTAATATATGGTTCTTTCGCTTTTGTAACTAATTCAAAGTATGATACACTAGGTAACAATTCATTTGGTTTCCCAACGATGGTACGTACTCAAAAACAACAATTTTTGCTGAACCGGACAGAAATGGCTCGCTATGGTTTTGTGCCATCTACCATTACCGACCTTGCATTCTTCGAATCGCGGAATACAGCTCGTGATCATGAATATAGCAATTTCTCTATTTCTATAAAATGTACCGATAAAACGGTATTAAATAAAAATGATGGTTTTGAAACGGGTATGCAAGTAGTATACCTGGCAGCCACTCCTTTGACATTCCCCGAAGGATGGAATAAGTTCAAATTAGATAAGCCATACAATTGGGATAGTACTAAAAATCTGATAATTGAATTTTGCTATAATAACAACGCTACCGTTGAAGTTTGCGATCCTAACAATGGACCGGATACTAATGTTATCAGGTATGTACCTACAGAATATGTTGCGGGTCTTTCTTATTATCCTCAGAAAAACGATGTGAATAATAACAGGATACCTGACCCTGACGCATTAGATGTATGTCCTACTACTACCAATGCTGAAATTTCGGAGAAATTTAGCCGTCCTTTAGTAAGGTTATTTTATAATGAAGCTCCTAGCATTTTAGAAGATGCGCAAGCAAGTGGATCGGCCGATGCGCCGCCGTTCCATTGGTCGCCTGGCCAATTCCTATCAGACTCAACTATACAACAGCCGCTTGCATATATACAAAAGAGTACATCTTATGTAGTAAGCACTAAGGCACGAAATGGTTGTATTTTATACGATACCATAAAGATCTACGTACCTGAGCATGACTATAAGCTGACAGGTGATACTACGGTATGTTTTGGTGAACAAGCCTTACAGAGTGTAAATCAGGGTTTTGCGTTTACATGGCATGAGTACAAGGATGGTAAATTCCTGGATGCGAGCAACAGTGTGAACTGCGTGCAGTGTAAAGATGTAATATTGACACCTAAGGCAACTACAACATATAAAGTAGTAGTGTACGATAGTGTATGGTGCCAGGATACAGTAACTGCAACAGTAACGGTACTTCCACTGCCTGATGTACATATCCTGACCAATGATACGGTAATAAAATATGGCCAGAGCATACAAT
>CAMLFX010000152.1 GCA_946479435.1 uncultured Sphingobacteriales bacterium
ACAATTGGTTACTATGATGCCCTGCCATTGCACATTCCAGCCCTATATTGCGGCACGTGTTATTTTTCACTATTGAACATTTTTGAACAACGAATTAAAATTTTTATATGTGATGATCATGTAGAAGGCCGACTAGATTATCATAGCAAATATACATATTTATGTTTATTCAGGCAATCTTGTTTTTTCAATAAGGTGCTCCATTTCCCAGTACTCGATAACTATATCTTTATGTTTTTTATCGCGGTATGCTTTAATATATTGCCTGGGTTCCGTTCTTACGGCAATATATGTTTCGTATTCTACCACGCTATTAGGAGCATAAATATAAACGGTATCATCGCCATGTTCCATTCGGTAGGGGAATGGTTCGGGGTATTCATTGTCACCCGGTTCTTTATCAATAGCTGATTTCTTTTCGAACCCGTTAGCAAAAGTTTGGATGTCTTTGGAAAAAGGCCCGAATCGCCTGGTTATGTAGGTGCGGTTTTGAAGGCCGTAACCACTGTAATCGAGATAATAAGAACCTATGAGCTTCGTGTCTTTTCCACGTTCGTAAGGAAACAGAATAAATACAAGGCCTATGCCCAGTATAATTGCCATGCCCAGTATAGAAAGTATGATTCTTAAATAAAAAGTGCAGAAAAAAATAAGCCTGGTGACTATATACCGCCTGCGAAATTTCATTATCAGTTTGTCGGCCTTTGTTAACTGATCTGTCTGTGAGACATTATATACCATTGCGAACGCGAGTATATCGCATACGGTAAAGGATATCAATACATACCATCCTTCAACAAGCCAGGTATGAAAATGCCATCCGAGCAGCAACTTGAACAGAAAAAAGTAGGTGAGTGTACTTGTAGCCAGGAACAATGCTACAGGCTTTAGTATTTTATACAACGCCGTATAACGGCCATTGTGAGTAAAAGCATGCAATTGTTTGCTGCGGCGTAGCAGCAGTACACCTACCATAAACAAATGGTGCAGCAACCAGATGATAAAGAAATTCATAATTGTTGCTGTTCTTCCAGCCGGCGAAAATAATCTTCATCTAAAATAGCATAGCTGAAGGCATCGCACCACTGGCCACGTATAGGCAGTACTTTTCGTTTTCTTCCTTCCAGCTGCATGCCTGCTTTTTCCATTACCCTGGCTGATGCAATATTTTCTACAGCGCAACCGGCTTCAACGCGGTGCATATTCAATGTTTCGAACGCAAAACGTATTATCTCGTTTACTGCCTCGGTAGCATACCCTTTGCACCAATAGTCTTTATGCAGTTTGTACCATAATTCGCCACGGTGCCATTTATTCCTGCTATTGCTGAGCGATATGATGCCAACAAATGCCTTATCGGTTTTTTGCTCTATGATATAGGTATAAGAAGGGCCATTTTGATTTTCGAGCCAGGACTGTATAATAGCCCGCGTAACATCTTTACTGCCCGGTATGCCCAAGGTGTTGAATTTGTCTGTTTCAGGATGAGAATGAAGGTCGTGTACTATATTAAGGTCGTCCATGGTTAGCGGACGCAATATGAGACGTTCTGTTTTCAGGTTCATGGCTATGATTTTTCAGCTACAATAAATAAATAGTCCCCCAGATTATTTTCGTATTGCTTCATGATGTCTTTTATTCTACCTGAATCAATATCCTTTTTCAATTCTACCAGTCCTGCTTCCACTTCTTCCGGTGTTGAAAACGCACTGAAAGAAGATGCATTGGCCCTTATTTCGGGTTTTAAATATTGTTCGGGCCTGCGCTTGTTTGAATACAGGAAATGATCCTGCAGATCGTCTTGTATAAAATACTTTTCAGTTTCTGTCAATTGCCATCCGCTTTGGTTCAGCAACTCTTCCATACCTTCTATGCCCGGCAGCAATTCGGCAGAAAGCCTGATCATTTCAGGGAAATAGTGGTGCAGCCAGTAACCCATAAGTTGCTCGGGCGTAAAACTCATAAACACTATCCTTGCTCCCGGTTTCAATACGCGGCATACTTCTGTAAGCCCGCCTGGCTTATCCTGCCAATGGTGTAGTGTAAAAGAAGCCAGTGCACCATCGAAATGGTTATCGGGTAGTGGTATGTTAGTTGAATCGGTATTGATAAGCGTGGCGCCATGATCTTTTTTAGCAGCCTCCGCCAACATAGTGGCAGATGGATCGATGCCTACAAATTTTAGGCCCATGTGCGCCAATGCAGTCAGGTAATTGGCGGTACCACAGCCCACATCCAGGTACAGGCCTCCGGGCTTTGGTTGCAATAAAGCATACATACGGCCCGTGAGATAAGGATCGGCCCGGCGAGTGGTATTGTATGTCTTCCCGATAGAATCGTACAGTACTTTTTCCATGTTATAAAGATACTTTCTAATGAGAGTAAATTGGATGCTAAATTTTAGTTGCAATTATTAATAGCTACCAATACTTTTACACATTATGAACCGCCTGCTAAGCCGAATGTTGAAGCGCTTCTTTACTTTTAAAAGAGCGCGACTGAGAAAGAGGTTTGACCGTGTACTGCCCACCAATGAACTATTTACCGACCGCTGGGAGAAAGCGAAGTACCTGGGCTTTGGTAAGGAAACAAGCGTATATGATTCAGCAACCTTTTTTGGCGATGTAAAAGTAGGCGAGCGTACCTGGATAGGTCCGCATACAATACTGGACGGCACAGGCGGATTAACTATTGGCAATAATTGTGGTATAGGCCCGGGAGTATATATCTACACACATGATACTGTTGCATGGACATTGAGCGGGGGCAAACACCCTTATCGATACAAACCTGTGACCATTGGCGATAACTGTTTTGTGGGTTCGCAGAGTATTATATATTCGGGCGTAACGATAGGCACCAGTGCCATGATAATGGTGAACAGCGTAGTAAGCATAGATGTACCTGACAGGGCGATAGTGGGTGGTAGTCCGGCGAAAATAATAGGTGAAGTGATA
>CAMLFX010000153.1 GCA_946479435.1 uncultured Sphingobacteriales bacterium
ATGCGGCCGCTGCGGGTATGTTCCTGGCGCCTAACCCTGCCGCCAACAGCACACGCGTTACGTACAGTTACCTGGGCAATTCGGCATGTTACTTGCAGATATACGATATGGTGGGCAAGGCGGTATATAGTACCCCGCTGAATGGCAATAATGGGGTGTTCGATATTGACCTCAGCAATTTTACGCCGGGTGTTTATAAGGTGGTAATGCGCCAGGGTGGCTTACTATTACAACAAGCTACACTGAGTATAACCCGCTAACAGGGGGTCAATCATTTTTTTGTAAATTGTGTGAACCGCAGTAAAACCTGCTGCGGTTCACTTCTAAAAAACACTTCAGCGTGAAAAAAATAATGCTACTTTTTGCATGGTGCGTTCTGCACTTTTCATTTTCAGCTACAGCGCAGAATTTCTTATGGGGCCGCAGTGGCGGCAGTTCTGACCCCAGCCAGGGCGCGGACGATGAGACCGTAACCGATATAGCAACCGACCGTAACGGCAATGTGTATATATTGGCTCCTTCTTTAACGGCAGGTCGCAACGTAGCGGGCAATCCGCTGCCTTCTTATGGCTATTGCGATATCGTCCTTTCCAGCTTCCGGCCCGATGGTACCTTCCGCTGGGCGAAGGTAATAGGCGGTAGCGATGATGATTTGCCCAAGGGTTTACAGACCGATGCGAAAGATGGCGTATATATCTGTGCCGCGGTAAGCAGTAACAGTAGCCCGGGGCATATAGATGCGGATGCGACTCTGGCACAAAATTATCAGTTCTTTTTATTGGTGAAGTACGATACTGCCGGTAATTATCAGTGGCACCGGCAGCCAGAGGCCAGCACTTTACCAGATGGCAATTCCTGGAATTATACAAGATCGGTAGCGATGGATGTAGATGATGCCGGTAATGTTTACTGGCTGATGTCTTTATACGATGGTGTTTATGAAGGCAGTCTTACGGTACCAGCATTAGGACTTTACATTTTAAAATATGATGCTGGTGGAAATTTTTCTTATATAAAGCCGGATATTGAGGCAGACATGCAGGCATTTCCGAATATGAATATGAAAATAGATGACGTTGATGGAAGATTTTATTTGTCAGGATATCGGTCGGGGGGTACGATTACTATGGGTGGTAATGTTATCACCAATAGCATGTATATTGGTTGCTTCAACCTTGATGGAACTTTTAACTGGAAACGAGAGAATAGTAGGATAGGTAGTGGTTTTTCTGGAAGGGCCGTAATTGATGCTAGTAGTAATATTTATTTGTGCGGTGCGTCAAACGCAACTTTAAATGGGGTTCCGAATGATAATTTTAATGGCTATGAAGTAACACACGGAGGTGGAAGCGGAACACCTTTTATCATAAAAATGGATAAGAATGGGACTAATATCTGGGGGGCCGACGCTGTGGTGAATGCAGCAAGCGGAGCTACAGGTATTGCACTGCGAAATAATGAGGTCGTAATGTCAGGTGTATTTCCCCGACTTTTGGAATGGCCGGGCTATAGCGGCACGGGTTATAATAAGCCAGTAAATGAAGGCTACGATATGTTCATCACCCGTTTTGATGCAGGTAACGGTGCGGTATTGGGTATAGATAAGGTAGGCAGTACGTTTGGTTACAATGAGTTCTCTACCTGCATGGCAAGCGATGGACGTGGTAATGTGTACATAGGCGGTGAATTTGCTGCCGATATGAATGTAAATTCACTCTACAACCTTACCTCAACAGGCGGGCAAACTGACTGGTTCGTTATTAAATACGGCGATATGTGGCCTGCCAATGTCAATGTATTTGTATCGGATAAAGACGTGATTATCTATCCTAATCCTGCGTATGATAAAGTTAATATTAGTAATGCAGGTGTGGGTACAACGCTGCAACTTAGTGATATGGCAGGCCGGGTTTTACAAACCCAACTGCTTCATTCCAACCAGGAAAAGATAGATGTGTCAGCATATCCAACAGGCAGCTATATCATCCGTTTGATAGATAAGAACGGGGGGAATGTGATCAGAAAGATAGTAAAGGGTTAGTAGGAAATTAAAATTTCCCGGCACACCGTTTTGGCGTATATTTGCTATGGTATTTATTCATTTTTTGCATTAAAATGAATTGTATGTGATGTTCAGTTTTGCTACAACCGAAATGCGGCAATTCATTGCTGAAACCTTTACCCACAAAGGAATAGAGCGCTCAATTGCCGCGCTGAATTTTTTTTATTTTCTTCCAAATTCAACAAAATTGAACAACAGAGATAAAATTATTTTATGCATTGGTAAGCTTAGCCTAACGATCTTCGTTCTGCTGCACTTTTCATTTTCAGCTACAGCCCAGAATTTCTTATGGGGCCGCAGCGGCGGCAGTTCTGACCCCAGCCAGGGCGCGGACGATGAAACGGTAACCGATATAGCAACCGACCGTAACGGCAATGTGTATATATTGGCTCCTTCTTTAACGGCAGGTCGCAACGTAGCGGGCAATCCGCTGCCTTCTTATGGCTATTGCGATATCGTCCTTTCCAGCTTTAGGCCGGACGGTACATTCCGCTGGGCGAAGGTAATAGGTGGCGGCAGAGATGACTATCCTAAAGGCTTGCAAACCGATGCGAAGGATGGGGTTTATATTGTAGGCTACCTGGACACCCGATATGGAGCTAACATTAGCACTGATGTTTCCTTACCGACAAGCTATAAATCACTCTTGTTGGTTAAATATGATACAGCAGGTGTGTACCAATGGTATAAGATGCCGGAAGCGGATACCGTAGGTCAAACTGCTGTGTCAAACAATGGAACATTGGCTATGGACGTGGATGATAACGGCAACACATACTGGTTATGTCAACTAGGTGACGGCCTTTTCAACAATAGCCTGACAATTAGCAGTCCCGGACAATATATTTTGAAATATGATGC
>CAMLFX010000154.1 GCA_946479435.1 uncultured Sphingobacteriales bacterium
CGCCAAAGCATACCGTAGTATCACCCGTCAGCTTATAGTCATGCTCCGGTACGTATATGTTCACAGTGTCATATACTAAACATTTGTTCCTGCCAGCAGATTCAATAACATATCGAATTGATTTTGGCACATATGCTAATGGTTGCTGAAGAGTGGAATCAGACAGGAATATGCCAGGAGTCCATTTGAATTTTATTTCAGCGGGTGGAACTTCATAATATTTAAATTTCATTAATGGCCGGCTAAAGAAATCTGTAATGTCGTTGTTTACAGTAGTTGCACATGCATCTAAAACATCAGGATCAGGTATTCTGGTATTGAATGAAGCAGCTTTCTTAGGTATATATACAAGTCCTGATATATAACTGGTTGGAACGTACGTCAAAATATTCGCATTACACAATTCCGTATCCTGATTACTTCCATAACAGTATTCAATTATCAGGTTTTTGGTACTATCCCAGTTATAAGGTGTATCAAATTTAAATTCACGCCATCCTTTTTTAAAGGTTATAGGTACTGGCGCTGTATATACAGTTTGCATGCCTGTTTCAAAACCATCGGCTTTACTTAAGGATACTTTGTCTGTACACTTTAGCGATATGGTGAAATTACTATATTCCTGATCAGGTTTATTTGAAGTATCAACCAATAATGCAACATGAGTTAACGTTGATGATACAAGGCCGTATCTATTCATTTCATCTCGTGTAAACAAAAACTGTTGTTTAGAGGTCCGTACTAAATTTGAGAACGTTTGAGATGTGGCGCCTATAGTATCGTACGTTACTTTCTCCTTGAATGCAAAAGAACCGTAAAAGGTTACACTGTCAGGTTTTGTGTTGCGGATAACTGGGTTATTAATACCACATGATACGTTTGTAAGCGGAGGTTTACCTGTAAATATAGCATCCAGTTGTAAATAATCAGGGCGGCAAAGCACAACATTATTTTTCGCATCACCCGGGAATGCGGTTACTTTATTGAGTGTATCTACATACAGTCTTACTGTATCGCTAGATTTACACGTGCCTGTAAGATCAGGTGTACGTACTATAAAATCAGTAGTACCTGATGCACGTAAATAAGGTGCTATACTGGTTGGGCTATCTATGCTTGATGAAGAGCCACCATTTAATACACTCCAATTAACTCTTAATTTATATTCAGTACCTTTTACCAATACACGATAACCTTTAGGATTAAATTGACAAGTAGGTAAATCCGGCCCTGCATCAAGGCCTTTAATTACTCTTATTACATAGACTACAGGTGCCGGTAAAATAATCCGAAGATCTGTATCACAAGTAGAATCTTTCGCTATTATCGACAAGGTATGATCGCCTATATCGTTATTGGTAGGCGTCCATTCAAATTTAGATTTGATGGTATCTGCACCATTTATAACTTTTGTAAAAGTAGAGCCTTTGCAGCTTTGTGCATTATTTGATTCCCAATACACAAAATTCTTTTTAGTTGGATCATCATTATATGCCGTTAGATCAAAACTTAATTTGCTACCGGGACATACATAAATGGCCGAATCTGTTTTTGAAAATGATTTCCAGGTTGCATTTTTTAAATTTTGCGGCACACCATCATTTTCAAACACAGGTACGGGGCGTGTACATTCCAATACAGATACTTGCACATCTCGCATAGTATAAGCAATCAGCAAATCATCATTAGGATCACGTACATCATTCTCTGCATATTTATTAAGACGGAAACCTAATACAAATCTGCCTTTATTCCTTGCTGTAAATTTAGCAGTTCCGCTAACCGGGTTTACACTATAATCTCTCCCTGTACCAGAAATAGGATCGGACGGGCTATAACCTCCATTATATGAATAAGATGCCCCCGGACCGGAAAGAGGAACCTGAGATATTGTTCTTATATATTGGCCTAGGGTACTTGCATCAGGATCATAAGGTCCATTTAAATATTGGAATGGCACATCCTGGCAAATATATGGAAGTGGAAAACTTGTGAATCTAGGTGTACTCACATCAAATTTAGCAACGTTATTAATACCTGCCTCAAAATAAAAGCTTCCTGGAGACGCCAGATTGGTTATCCCGCCATTTCTTGCACTGCTGGAATAAGAAAATAACCAATCTGTTTGTGCAGAAGGTAATAGTATCGTATCCCGGAAAGTCCATCTCCTATAACCCGGAAATTTTTCTGCGTTTGCAGGATTGATACATGAGTTTGACGAAGCAAAGTTTGGGCAAAGTTGATATACTATCTCGCCATTATAATTAGGATTTGTCGTTGGTAGATTTGTGGTATGATCGATAACATCCATTGATAAATTAGTATCAACCCCTCCGTTTATAGAACTTATTCGTATTGATTGTGGAGCACCAATAGTGGCACTATTTTGCTCACATGCACCATATATGGTCATGACTATTTCATATAGATATTCTGGCTTGGCAGCACATTTATCTATACCTCCACCTATATACGTAACCTGGAGATCACCAGCGGCGTAGTGTGAAGCATTTACAGTTTTTACACCAATGCAACTTACTAACAATAAAAAAAATAGAATTCTATACCTAATAAAAAAAGTATTATTCATTAATAAATATGTTTATAATTAATTTATGTTGATTTTAAGATAAACATTACTAGTTAGACATGCTATTATAAATAATAGTTGGCAGTTAGTGATAAAGATAAAAAAAATGATCGGATTTCTATATATCTGTTTTTACCAGTAAGGCTACCCGATCGGGTAGCCTTACTGGTGCTTATATTTTATACTCAATGTATTATCGTATGACCGTGATATTACCTTGTTTGGTAAACTTCCTTCCGGTTGGGGTAATCGCCTCGATCGTATAGATATATACACCCATCGGTTGCGGTTCATTATTGAACT
>CAMLFX010000155.1 GCA_946479435.1 uncultured Sphingobacteriales bacterium
GTTCGCATTTCGCTTGTAGATGAAGTAACTGCTTTTGTTTTCTGATAATAAAATGTTGGGACTATTTTTCCTGAACGGTTCGGGCATGTTCAAACGCCAGTTAAGGAAAGATTGGTCGTGTAGGATATGAGGAACAGGGATAGACTTTTGTTTGTTAGGAATGAGGTTTGCTATATCATTTATACCTGTATGCTTCCAAATCTTGCCCGATGCAGATGATAACTTCACATTCCAGTAAACATTTAAAAATGGATTGATGACTGAAGACAGCAATCCTTTAAGCCCCTGGTTTAAACTGTGCAGTTTTAACCGTAGAAAATGATTTGCCTTGAAAGGCAACATCATTATAGTAGCACCTTGTATATTCTTAAAACCAAGTTGCGTCTTATACTTTAGTGAATCAGTCGTAGGTGAATTACCAAGAATTATTGGGAAATATTGTTTGGCATATATCTCCAAAGCAGCACCTATACCAGATCCTTTATATTCAGCATCAACCATGAAATTGCAGCCCCAATAACAATTGTGTATTTCTTTATTGATGACGATTTGCTGCGGCACATAAGCTATCTGTCCAATGAGGTTTCCGTCTTTTTTGCAGATCAATAGATTGATGCTGCCACCTCCTCTTTTACCTAACTTCCATTTATTGTATTCGAAACTACCACGAGTTATAGCACCAGGCCAGTTGCGTTGTACAAATGCCTGGTGAAGCGGAACATCGGCAGCAGTTAAAAAAGAAAAAGTAAAACCCTGCTTTATCAACAAAGCCAATACCTTATCGTATTTACTCGTATCAGGCATTGGCAGGCAGGTTTAGATAATCGGATACTGTGCAGAAGGTGATCTTCTCTTCTTGCTGAAGCTTGGTGGATACATTAATGAAACGATTGAAGTCATCCAAATACTTTTGCTTGAAACTGAGTGCAGCAGGATGTGCTGCTATAACCAGTGTTTTATTATTTGCTACCGACCAATTCAAGGCTTTAATAGTTCGCTCGCCAAATTCCATGCAATGCTCAGGTACAAAATGGAAATTATCTTGCTGAATAAATTTCTTATTGAGTTTTAGCTTTAAATCAGAACCACTCCAGTCTTTTAGTTTTTGTGTAATTGGGCGGGTATTATACCGTAGCCATTTGTAGCTATGTTTTTTCAGACTTTTGGCTATACCATCAATATCGGCTCCGGGGAAGAAGGGGTATAGAGACCTGTCTCCTGCACTAAATGCCAGTTTAGAGCGCCAACTCATAGGCCTGTCGTGTGGCAATACAAAACCATTAACAGTGTAATTATTGTCCAGACATTGCTCAAGGATATATTTACTGCGTTCAACAGTTTTATCTAATTGAAATTGGCTAAGATGCGGCAGCCATTCATGCTTCCAGGAGTGAGAAGCTATTTCATGGCCTTCAGCGTGTATTTGTTTTATTATATGACGTACATCAAAAGGAGCAACTGAATGTTCGGCGCCAAAGCCTACTACCGCAAAAGTAAATTTTGCATTAATGTTCTTAGCTACTTCAAGAATATACTTTACATGGCCTTCTTCCTGCAGCCACTGATCGAAATTGCAATTGTAGGGGTTGGTGGTTGTAATACGTGTAATAGGCGTATCATAATCCCATATCAGAAGTACATTGATCATGTAGCATTAAGATACTGATTCTTTCTTTTCTCTGCTACCTTCATATAGTTCGTACTCCAACAAACGACAATCGATAGTACTGTTATAAAATTCAATACGACGCTTAGCTTTCAGGCCTATCTTTTTAGCCAGGTTCATATTACCGGTAAATATATAGCCCAGGTAACCCTTGCATTTCTGCTTCATAAAATCGCCAATGCGGCTGTATACTTCTTCAAGCTCGGCTTCATCACCAAGGCGCTCGCCATATTCAGGGTTCATATATACTACCCCACTACCTGCAGGTACTTTTGTATCAGCAAAATCGCAAATAGAAAAATCGATCATATCTGCTACACCTGCTGCTTTTGCATTTTTCTTTGCATTTTCAATAGCCAACGGATTAAGATCTGAAGCAATTATTTTCAAACCAGGCACATCTTGTATCTGTTTATCCAGTTCATCCATTTCATTCAGGTACACTTCTTCATTATATCCTTTCAGGTGCATGAACGCGTAGTTCAATCTAAACAAACCGGGACGTGTATTAGTAGCTATCAGTGCAGCCTCAATAGCCACAGTACCAGAACCACACATGGGGTTGACAAAGGAAGACTTTCTATCCCATTGCGTAGCGTAAATAGTAGCTGAGGCCAATGCTTCGAGCATGGGGGCCTTGCCCGGTATTTTGCGGTAGCCATGGCGGGCTAATGAATTACCCGAAGTATCAATAAATATTTCAGCATACTCATGCTTCCAGAAAAGATGAATAACAGCGCCATTCAATTCTGCACCAGTATTGGGGCGCTCACCGGTCTTGCTACGTATCCTGTCAACAATAGCATCTTTTACCCTCAGGCTGGCAAACATGCTATTGTTAATAGTATCGTTCAGTACATTGCTGGTAACCGAAAAAGTACCGCCAGCAGGTATGATATCTTCCCAGGGATATTCTGACAAGTTGTTGTAGACATCGTCGGCATTATTAGCCTCGAAATTCCTCAAACCATACAGAACCTGGCTTGCACAACGCAAGTTCAGGTTTAGCTTGATACAATCGTTAATTGTACCACGAAGGTGTACACCGGTAATAAAGGTTTCCTCCACTTCAAAGCCAAGGTCTTTTACCTCTTGTTCAAGATATGGTGCAAGACGCTTGTGGCACGTTATGGTTATGGGTGCTTCAGTTGTAAAAAAAGACATAGAATTGTTCTGCGCAGAGC
>CAMLFX010000156.1 GCA_946479435.1 uncultured Sphingobacteriales bacterium
GGTGACCAGTTGAAAAAGGGTAAGCTGGTAAAGTAAAGTTTTCTAACCCATCATCGCAAAGCCCCGCTATTGTAGCGGGGCTTTTAATTTGAAGCAGTTTCAATAACATATCCGGAAATATTTTACTTTTGCTAATATAGTAATCCTGTTTAGATATAGTTGCCACGTGAACTTATCAACCTAACGCATATGCTAAAGATCCTATCTGCATTATCACTATTGCTTTTAATAAGCTTGCAGCTTTATGCACAATACCAGGCACCGCCGGTATGGACATTTGGCAAAAATGCCGGTATCGATTTCAATAATGGTAGCGCTACACCTATAAAAACAGGTATTGAAACACATGGTTCTGTATCGGCTACTCAATGCGATAAAGCGGGTAATATCTTATTCTATTCAAATGGTATTTCAGTATGGGATAAAAATGGGAATGAAATGCCCAATGCAGGCAACCCTATCTGGAACACATCAAATGCTTTTGGCTGGGAAGTGACATCAGCCATAGTACCACACAGTAGTGATACAAATCTATATTACGTATTTCAAACATTCCCTTCAAAAGGGGAAGCACCCTGGGGCCCTTATTACAATGCCCAGTTAACATATAGCCTGGTGGATATGCGGCTGAATGGTGGTATGGGAGATATAGTGGTGGGGCAAGAGCATATATTATTAGATAACAAAGCAGCACATTTTATGACTGTGGTGCCGGGTAACAATTGCGATTATTGGGTGCTGGTACAGCCATACAGTTCAGGCCTGAATTTTCACGCATATCATATTACCCCAACAGGCATAGATACTAATGCCGTTGTAAGCACAACAAACGGTACTCCTACCCTGTTCCCCCCCGCCCAAAATGCAACCATGCAGGGTTGTCGTGCGGGAAATATTATCTATTCATACACAAGAAATAAAATAATAACTACTTATGAATCGGCAGATATTTGCAGTTATGATTTTGATCCCTCTACCGGCAAGGTTAGCAATCCTGTAACACTTGCCTGGGCATATCCCAGGGGAGAAAACTATAGTAGCCACACTACGCCTGCAATATGCTTGTCGCCCGATGAAAATTTGTTGTATGTAAGTGGCTATTCCAACACCATGCAAATATTCCAGGTACGTCAATTTCCTATTATATCCGGCGGCTCCGGTATGTCGCTAGGTGTGCCTGTAGTAATATACAATGCTACATCATGGCAATATCTATCCATACAACAACCCAATATCGGCTATGGCTGGAAACAAAGCGCTATGCAACTTGGGGCCGATAATAAAATATACCACACATTTACCCTTGGACAAAGTTTCCTGGCAAGAATTAATAACCCTAACATATCCGGCATTGGCTGCAATTTCGTACCTGATGCAATAATCTTAGCGCCTAATACCTGGACCACATCGGCCATGCCTTCGCCTATGTTCAGCAGGCGTTCACCCACCCGCATAGCGCAGTCCGACACGTCGATGTTGTATTGTTTTCAACAATCGGTAACTCTAAATGCCCCTGCGGGATTTGCAAATTATGAATGGCAAAATGGCCAATCGGGAAATACATTCGATGTAACTACTTCAGGTACGTATGTAGTTACAAGTACACAACCCGATTGCAGATACCGTGAGGATACATTTAAAGTCAGGTTAGTTGATTTTAAGCTTTCGCTTGGCGATGATAATGTGAGCTGCATGCCTGAAATATTGCATGCCGGCACCGGGCAACCAACATCTTATTTATGGTTTGACGGATCGACAGAGGAAACGTATCACGCGGACACCGCAGGTAAATATTGGGTGACAGCCACGTCGCCGGAAGGTTGTGTCGTTAGCGATACTATACAGATAACAAAAGAAGTGCTTGATATATCGCTGCCGGGCGATACAACCCTTTGTGCAGGAGAAACAATGGCACTACAAATAAATAATAGTGATGTCAACTATGTTTGGCAGGATGGAAGTACCGAGAACCAGTTGAATGTTACAGGAGCGGGCACTTATCACGTAACCGCTACCAAGGGCTTTTGCAAAGAAAGCGATACCATGTTGATAAATGAAATGTTTTGTGATAATTGTCTTTTAGGTGTGCCCAATGCATTTACACCCAACCAGGATGGCAAAAATGATATCTTCAGACCTGTGATAAATGTTCTGTGCCCTGTGCGCAATTACCAGTTATATGTATTTAACCGCTTTGGCCAGAAAGTATATGGCAGTGGTAATTTTTTACAAGGCTGGGATGGAACATTTAACGGGCAATTGGCAGACTTGGGTACATACTTCTATCATTTAAAATTTGATGGTCCAGGTAATAAAGCTTATTTCTACAAAGGTGATGTTATCCTGATAAGATAGCTGTTTATGCACAATCAATACTAACAGTTTTTACAAATTAATTAACTACCACTACCGCCAAATTCTAAAAGTATGATGTTTCGGCATCTGTAGCCGGTGGCGACGCCGTAACAGATAAAGCAGGCTTCTTTGGTAATGACTTCCTGAAGCGGTTCGATACCGTGATAGATTTCCCCGAACGGATATATTTACTTCAAGCCCAACAGCCTGCTTTATAGTAAGTTCTCTGCCTCAAGCATTTAAAGATCAGGCCTCTACAGCTTTATTTACCTGGCGGTATACGAAAGCATGATATATATGTCGGCGGCAAAATCTCGCCGGTACATCTGACGAATTAAGCTTTGCATATAGTCCTTTAGGAACATCGAAATACTCATAGCTACTACCGTCTACAAAATTCAATTGTA
>CAMLFX010000157.1 GCA_946479435.1 uncultured Sphingobacteriales bacterium
CGCACAAGAGTGCGACGCAAGGAACGCTTAATAGGAGTAACTAAGCCGGTTGCATAAAGCGACAAACGCTTTTGTTTTTGATTTAAAACGCCAGGTACAGCCCGTACAGGTATAGCAGGAAGAAAAGCACCGCCAGTATGCGGTTGAGCGTGTGGCGAAAAGTATAGTTGCGGATGAAATAATGAAACGCATCGATAACGGCCATGAGGATGATGACCATAACGCCATACCAGGCAATAGCAGGCTCGTACTGCCAGCTACCGGGTAATGTATAGACGATCAGCGTGATGGAGTAGATAACCACCATGATGCGCAATGCGGTAAGATATGCCCAGAGACGTGCCATTGATAATGTAGAATGTAAATTTTAAAATGTAAAAATTATGCCGTCATTATCTCTTATGTTATTGCGAGGAGTGTACTCTCTTCTTACCCTTCTTTCTTTTGTCTTGACACAAAAGAAAGAAGCAAAGAAAAGCTCAAGGCTTACGCTGCTACGGCTAAAAAATGCCGTCTCTGCGCTGCATTGAAAAAAGCGTACTATCAGGCTGAGGCGCTTCATTAAGCCTTGCATACATGTGCTTCATATCGCTATGCTCCATTTTCAATGCGGTCGCTGCGATACGTCTATTTTTCTTAACGCCTGCGCAGCTAATGCCGGTCTTTGAATGTAAATGAAAAATGTAAGTAATTGAAAAGTTAAATAACAAAATCGGCGCCTTGCGCAGCGAAGCAAGCACCAGCGCCGGCACATAACGGAAAACATAACACGCATCGTGGCAGCGTAAAGCCATACCGATCTGGCGGAGCGATCAGATCGGAGTCGCCTTTTTATTCACAACATGTTTGTCTTTTTTAAAGGCGTTCATGAGTCGCTTCGCTAGTTCTTTGTTACTTTCTTTTTTGCGATAAAAAGAAAGTAAGTATAAACACCTATCACATGAAAAAGAAAGAATCGCAGTGGTTTACCCACGAAGTAGGTACGTACAACACACCTCAGATGTTGGAGCTTATAGAGAACTATGGCATGACAGGCTATGGCTACTGGTGGATACTAATAGAGATACTGCGCATGGAAGACGACTATAAATACGATATCAGCAAGCCTTACCATTACAACACCATTGCACTGGCATTTAGAATATCGAAAGAAGAAGTAAAAGTATTCATCGACGACTGCATTAATAAGTTCGACCTGCTGCAAACAGACGGCACCTATATCTGGAGCGAAAGTTTGCACGAGCGAATGAAGCACCTGGAAAGAAGAAGAGAGAGCTTTAAGGCTAATGGTAGTAAAGGTGGACAAACAACTAAAGCAAACAGGGCAGCCAAAAAGCAGCAAACAGGTAGCGAAGAAGTAGCGGACGTGCAGCAAATGAGTAGCGAACCGGTAGCGACTGAGCAGCGAAAAGCAGCACATAACATAACATTACATAACACTACAAAACAAAACAATAAGGAGGAGGAAATACCACCCGCCACCACAGCAACAAATTTTATCAATCCGGAAGCAGTTATACCAATAGCAACATTACAACAAAACGTAATGAACGATGAGATATATTTCGTAACCCCCATCTGTATGCAATTCGGTATAGAGCCGGAGAAGGTAAACCAATGGCTGACCGCCTTCAACAAACAACTGGGTTTAGAACAGCAGCACCATAAAACCCCGCGCGACTACCGCAAGCACTTCCTGCACTGGCTGAAGTACCAGGACGTAGCCACTGCCGACCCTGCCAAATGGAAGCCCGTAACCCGCGCCCGGCAAAGCAATAGCAGCCCGCCACCACAGCCTACTGCCGAAGAAGTACTGGCACAGCGCGCAGCCGAAGAAGAATATTACAGCAAACTTGGTCAGCAACTTAAACCATAATGAACTCCCCATCGCAATACAAACGCACCGCAGGCTACCAGCCCCATACCCATTACGACACCGCTATGGAGCGCAGCGTACTGGCCGCCTGTGTAGAGGTGGATGGTGTGTTTGGCAGCACCCACGGCCTGCTTACCGAAGACTGTTTTTATCATGCCGATAACAAGCAGGTGTACAACGCCATGCACACACTCTGGCAGCAAGGCAGCCCTATCGATATGCTGCTGGTGGCGCAGCAATTTTACAGCAGGGGCATTACACAGCTCGGCGGTATCAATGTAACGCAGTATTTGCTGTTGCTGGATGATGGTAAACATAACCGCGCGCATTTGCAACAATGGTGCCTTATGCTGCGCGAACTGGCTGCACGCAGAACGCTGGTTACACTTACCAGCAGCGGCCTGCCGCACGAGGATATTTTAGTTAGCGCCACCCAACTGCAACAAAGCATCAGCAAGGCTATAGACATACACACTGCCGACGACTGGGCCACTGCACAACAAACCGCGCAACAGGTGCAGCAACATATAGCCGATGCGCAGCAGGAAAAAGAGCAGGGCATATCTACAACAATACAACGTATCGATGACCTGAACGGTGGCTTCCGTGCCGGTCAGCTGGTGGTGCTGGGTGCAAGGCCATCGGTAGGTAAAAGTGCCCTGGCAGGCAGTATAGCACTGGCCGCAGCAAAGCAGGGGCATAAGGTTGGCTTTCTTAGTTTGGAGATGCCGGGGCGCGATATACTGATGCGTATGATAAGTATTGAAAGCGAAATGGCTTTTCAAAGAATAGATAACGGTAAGTGCGAACCCCGCGTGCAGCAAGCAATAGAAAGTGTATCGCAACTACC
>CAMLFX010000158.1 GCA_946479435.1 uncultured Sphingobacteriales bacterium
TCCATTACAAAAAAGTAGTGGGAGCCCGTTCTGTCGCCCCAGAACAACGTATTGCTGTTGGCGCTCTTCACCACGTAAAACGAACCCGTAAGCCTTAGCCTCAGGTCTTTGCTTACCTGCTTATCGTAGCCCAGTTTGCCATGTATGGCCGGTGTGGTACGGTTCAGCTTGCCCGTAAGGGTATCAATTTTTTGCGTAGCCACCACGGTAGGATTCAGTGCGCCATTGCTTAGGCCCAGCATAGCTATAAAGCCGCTGGTTGCAGGGTGGTAATATACCTCCGCACCTATTTCGGTAGCAAACTCATCCATTATATAGTTCTCGGTAAAGGGGTTGTACACCGTATTGCCACCATCGCTGCGGCGGTAGTGCTGGTCGCCATAATCTACTTCGTAGGCGCCCGCCTTTATGGTGAAGCTTTTCATCAGCTCATCTATCACATCGCTTTTCAGGAAGGCCAGTTTATCTATCTGCACATACCCGCCTTTCACCCATGCTTCTTCATGGTGCCGTGCCGACAGGTACATGGTGAGGCTCATGCGTATGCCATCTTCCAGTTGCGCATCAATATTCAGGTTGGCCATAGCCAGTGTAAACCCGCTGGTGATAGGCATCAGTTTATTGGTGTTCACATCTTCCACCATTATTGGCAGTGCAGTATTCTCATGTTTTAAAGATTGAAAATCCTGCGTAAAATTGCCACCTACACGCACCTTCATGTTATTGAACGGTACGGTATCGGTCTTAGCGGGCTCAAACATATTGATACCCCTCATATCGTTGGGGCGGAAGAACTGCATACCTTGCTGCGCCTGCAATACGCCGGGCGCTATGCCCAGCAATAGCACCAGGCTATACTTTATATTCATAACTATCTTTTTGCTTTTATTGTGATCTCCTGACTGTAATAACCTCTATTGCTTATACCTCACCGTAAAATCGAGCGTGATGGCATCGCCTGTTTTCATTATACCCGCCATAAAGGTTGGGGGCGTTACATCATAGTCACTCATGTTCATTTTGTTAGTGCCTTTGCAGCTAATGCTTTTATCGGCGTTCACGGTGCAGTACACATCCATCGCTATATTTTTTGTTACACCTGCTATGCTCATGTCGCCATGCGTTTTTACCAGGTAGTTATCGGCCGACATAACGGTTATGGTGGCTGAAGTAAGCTTGTACAGTATATTACTGTGTTCTTCTGTCTTCAATGCTTTGTACGCGTTATTATCCAGCTTGCGCTCACCGCTTTTCAGGCTGGTGACCGGCAGTGCGAACGTTAGCGACTTTATTGAAGCCAGTTCATTTGCCTTGCCCGCTTTAAACTTAAACTGCGCATCGCCACTGAAGGTGCTGGAATACATGGCCCACTGGTGCATGGTAGAAGTGCCAGACATCTTTATCGATTGCCCTTCGCCACTCAGCTTATAAGCAGGTTGCGCGTTAGCCGCACCAACCAGTAACAACATGCCCGCCACCAGCGTTAGCGCCAGCTTCATTATTTGTTTGTTCATATCTTCTGTTTTAAAAATGTCATTATTATTATGCTGCTTTAGCTAAGCAACATATAGGCACCCGTAACCACCAGTACCAGCATAACAGCAAGTATCAGGGCATCCATCCAGTGGAATTTTGCAGGTGCTTCTTCTTCGGGCGCTGCGGTATGAGTAACCATGAGCTAAAATATTTACGCCGCGGTTATTTGTTTAAGCTTTGTGTACCATCAGCCCTTTGGCATAGTGTACAGTAGTGGTAATAAGCGCAGGCAATAAGCAATACTTATGGGTACGGCCAGGCACCTTTCACAAAGCCCAGGCCTGCGCTATAATTTTAAAAAAGGCATTAAACTATTGAAAGTGTAGCGGCGTAACGCTTGGAATAGAAAATGTCGGATCGACAGATGCAAGGTACGCGTATTATTTGTTTTTACAATAATTATTATAAAAAACAAACAAAACGCAAGTGCAGCCTTGCTATAAATTTCATGTATATAACTCGTTAGCCTTCATTAAGCCAACATCGCCCATAGCCTATTGCACTACATGCAGAAAAGAGAATAAAAAAACGCAAGACCGAAGGTATTATCTCTAAGGTACGGCCAGCACCTTTCATCAAAAACCCCGGTCTGCGCTTTATCTTTTTAAAAGCAGTACAGCTACTTAATAGTAAAAATAAACCGTGCCACAAACCGTTAATTTAACCTTAACTAGCTGAAAATCAATGTAATGAATACATAGATACCACACACATCAATGCTTGAGAATAGTGTGTATATCGGGCTAAAGAGCAAATGGCGGTGCGCCACTTGTTACAGTACAAGTATGTAATAATATTGGGGAAAATAGGCGGTGTTACAGACTGCGCTTATGCTGTTTGCAGGCTTCGTGTATTTTATCAGTCACCTGATTGAGGCGGGCCATAGTTTGGGAGGTAATATTTATCAGCTTGTTCAGCTTCCACTGGCGGTAGGTTTCCATATTGCGGCTGTAAACCAGCCCGGTTTCTCTTTCGAAACGCTCTACCGAATAGTCGTTATGACTATTGTTATTATTATCATTATTCGGATTAATATAAGTGCCCATGATACACAATGATTTGTATGCCACAACCTAAAATATCATTCCAACAAATGAACAATAATTGCCTTATGACAATTTTATGACCATAG
>CAMLFX010000159.1 GCA_946479435.1 uncultured Sphingobacteriales bacterium
CCGAAGCACAGCACGAAAAAATATTTGAGCTGTTTGCTACACTGGGCAACGACCGGGAGGGCAACAGGGGGCATGGTATCGGCTTGTCAACTGTAAAAAGGCTGGTTGAAAAAAGTGGTGGTGCTATCAGCATTACATCAGAGCAAGGTAAAGGCAGCACATTCATTTTCACTATTAAGAAGTAAGTATTTTCGCAATAAATAAAGCCCATGCAATTGCATGGGCTTTATTTATTGTTCCTGTTATTGCGCTTTTGTTAACGTACTATACTCAATTTCTTTACATAATGCTCGTTAGCATTTGCATCAATAACATAAATAGTGTATGTACCATTAGGTAGACCAAGTTCAGGTATTGCCAATGAATTACCCTGTATTATTTTACTTGCATATACTACAGACCCCATTGTGTTAATAAGCTTCACATCATAATCGCTTTTGATGCCTAATGCAAGATTAATATTTCCCGAAGATGGGTTAGGAAATATACTTAACTGATTTGAAGCAAATTGATCAAAATGACTACCTGATTCAGGCTTCCCTGCTGGGCCCGGATAATCTTCTACTATGGCACAATCAGTAACTGCGAGTGCAAGAAAATATGATTTATCATCGACCGTAATCGAAGTATTGTTATAAGCTTCTATGTACGTTGAAATTAAGGTAGTATTGTGATTTGCATTGTTCGCTGCGTTTGAGAATAGGAAATAAGGACCGGGATTTCTAGTGTTGCCGCCTTCATTATCGTAGGGTATGTATCCTCCATAATACCATTCCTTTGTCTGATAGTTAGTGCAACTTGTAATCCTTATGTAATCTATTTTATTTGAAATAGCATACGAGTACACGCCTGGCGTTGCTGGGTTACTGGTATAAATCCATATTTGTTGGTAATTGGCACTTGGTGTGAATGAAAAAGTATAATTGCTGTAAGAACTTAATGTGCGGGAATCTATTAGCTGTTTGTCTGAAACCGAAGGTACAGGTGCAAGGCAATCAGTACCAATACTGCCCTCAGCTATATTGTTTGCAGCATAAACGTTAAGAGTATTAGAATATCCTCCTGGGGGGCAGTCACAATATGTAGTTACGTCTATACTTATAGTATATGTTATTCCTGCTTGAAAATTGTACCCGCCAACAACACCCTCACTTATATCTACTGCATCTTTAACACTTTTTACTTCCATATACTCAAGTGGTGATCCCGCTAAATCTGGCGTGCCATGCGATCTATACCAGTTGGGCAAGTATCCATTATCGAATGTATAGCAACTGCTCAAAGTACTGGGAATATATTGAGACATAAATGGATTGGGGTTGTTGAATTCACCATTTACCAGGGATTGTGCGTATGTATTATTTGATATACTTAGGCCAATTCCAAACAAAACAATTTTAATTGATTTTCTCATGATCATTGTATGTAAAGAGGTTAACAATTTATTGATGTACTTGCTGTTGTAGCTCATCAATTTGTTTTTGTTGCTTGATTACATACAATGTCAATTCTTCAATTTTTTGTAAAAGTTTAGCGTCCATAGTGGCAACATCAATACCGTCTTTCACAACTTCAGTTGCCGACGGAATCGCAGGCAGATGCTTATTTTCATTTATATATTCTTCAACTTTTGCCAAAGGCATCAGCTCATAGTTATCAGCAAAAACATAATCAGACCAATTAGAAGTTCCCAATACAGCTACTTTTACTTTTTCGGTAAGTATGCCTTCATCAACGTATAGCTTATAATTGCCGGGTGCATTAACCCATGCATCTCCAATTGTTACTTTGCCATTTTTCATTATACGCATTAATATATCAAAGGTACCATTGTTGAATACCAAGTAGTCAAAACCCGCAATGTTTGGACCCGATAGAGATCCTTTATCGCCGCCAGCAATGAATGCTAAACTTCCAGCGTTGGTGTTATTGCTATTCAAACTAATCGCAGCACCTCCTGTAGCGCTATTTTGTGTAGCATTTCCTGCGGTTCCGTTGTTTTGGTTTGCAAATAGCACCAAGTTACCCGACTGGCAGTTACCTTGTATTACCCTCGCTAGACTTGAATTTTGTCTTTTAAAAGAATATTTACCATCAATTGATAGTTTTTCTGAAGGGGTATTATCATTAATACCAACATTTGCACTACCCGTAGTGGTATAAATATAGCTACCACTGGTCGTCCACTGTGCGTTAGCTTTGTTAGCTGTTAATAATAATGATAGAGTAATTCCGCTAATAGCAAGCACAATTTGTTTCATAAAATTTATAGTTTATTAGTGAATGATTATAAGACGAATGTATTTCTCCCATCGGTTCTAAAATCTCATATATCAATAGAATGACTTAAAATGGCTATGAATGATATGGAAGAGAGAATGAAATGTTTACATGACAAAAAAGGCACCTGATTTACAGGTGCCTTTTTAAAAAATTAGTTATGTTGGCTTTATTGTTTGCTGAGCTCTTTTATCTTTTCATATACTTCATTCTCGTTACCTTCTTCATAGCCCGAGTGCATATAAACTACGTTACCAGTTTTATCTACTATCATAGTAAACGGTACGGTCTGGAAGTTTAGTGAACGTTTCAGGTCTGAATTGTTATCGATATAATACGGAAAATCCCAGCCCTGCG
>CAMLFX010000160.1 GCA_946479435.1 uncultured Sphingobacteriales bacterium
TTTGCTGTGCAACCAGCATAAAATATATCGGTGATAAACGATATTGCCGGTGCAAGGCACTCATCCAATCGAAGGAATCGTATGGATCTTGGGCTATACCTGCCAGTGCGGATAAACGAGCATTAATATCGTGCAGTTTCCCTTTCCAAATATCTTTTACCAGGCCACCAATATTGCGTTGCACGCCTTTATGTTTGTACGACCAGGCAATATCAATATCATAAGTTGGGATGAATGAAAATTCTTTTTGTTTTAACGGCAGTTTAAATTTCTGCAACATTTCAGCAAAGGCAGTAACCCATTCATCAATAATAGGGCGCTCAAGGCCAAGATGAAACATGGCGCTATCAGAAGCGGGGTACCTGCCATGCTTATCAGCGGTGAAAGGATAGTATTCCTCATAGCGCGAAAGGAGGAAAAACAATGAAGAGAAAATATCGAAAGGTAAATGGAACCCTTCGGGTGCATTGTGATAAAGCGTAGGCATAAAGTTCCAGGTGCCTGTTGCAAATGTTTGTTGCGTTGTGCCTTGTTGCCACAGCAAACATGCATCGGGTATGCATAAAGCATTTGGTACAGAGGTGCCGTAACATATTTGCGCTTCAGCAAATGCATCGCGGGTGATAATATAGTTCAGGCCTAATTGCTCGGTAAACAACCAATCGAAAACATACTTCAGTCTGGGAGAAGTCTGCGGGCTATATATAAGCAATGTTTTCATCCGGTAATATTATGGATTACGTTCTTTCCACAGCTGATTGAATGTTTTCTTCGGGAAGTGCATTTCTCCACGTCCGTCGGCCCAGCTGCTTTTGAATAATTTATTCACAACAGTGTTTTTCATGCCGGGGCTCGCCATATTAATAAGGCCACGATTAAGCATAGCGCGCTTCCAAAGTTTCCAGCCAAATGTTTCGCTGGTTTTATTCAAGTGGTCTTCCACCGCAATATGGCGGTTCTCCAAAAGCATTTCGTGTATGTTGATCTTCACCGGGCAAACTTCTGTACAGTTGCCACATAGGCTGGATGCATAACTAAGATGCTTGAACTCATCCATACCTTTCAGGTGCGGTGTTATTACAGAGCCTATGGGTCCGCTATAGGTTGCACCATAAGCATGCCCACCAATATTTTTGTAAACAGGACAGGCATTCAGGCAAGAACCACAGCGGATGCAATACATACTTTCGCGCACTTCTTTGCGAAGTAAGTTTGTGCGGCCGTTGTCCAGCAGGATCACATACATTTCTTCGGGCCCATCTGTTTCATCACCTGCTTTGCTACCGGTGAATATTGTGTTATATACTGTGACAGTTTGCCCGGTGCCGTAAGTTGCCAAAAGCGGCCAGAACAATGAAAGATCATTGATAGACGGTAATATTTTTTCTATACCAACAATAGCAATATGCGTTTTAGGGAATGCTGTTGACAAACGACCATTACCTTCATTTTCCGTAACACATACACCACCAATATCAGCTATTAAAAAATTACCGCCCGTAATACCTACTTCGGCAGAGGTATATTTTTCGCGTAAATTTTTGCGGGCTATCTGTGTAAGTTCTGATGGAGAAAGATTGGGTTCGGTACCTAGTTTTTCGTGAAACAGCTTTGCTACATCTTCTTTGCTTTTGTGCATAGCGGGTGTAACAATATGGTACGGGGCTTCGCCATCAAGCTGCTGTATGTATTCGCCAAGGTCTGTTTCTACAGAGTCGATATTATTTTTTGCAAGAAAATCGTTGAGATGAATTTCTTCCGTCACCATCGATTTTGCTTTTACTACCTGTTTGGTGTTTTTCTCTTTGCATATCTGTAATATGGCATTCAATGCTTCCTCAGCATTTTCAGCCCATATTACCTTACCACCCCTTTCAGTAAAATTGCGTTCGAAATCTTCCAGGTGTTTATCCAGCTGCTCAATAGCTTTCCATTTTGTATTCTTTGCTTTTTTGCGCGCAAGGTCTAGATCATCGAACTGCAGTTTGCCTTTTATAACAGCATCATTATACTTCTGTATATTAAAGCTGATCTTCCTTTTGTGTTCAAAGTCGCCGGCCTTTACGGCACTCTTCGCAAGAAAAACGGATTGCTGTTCACTCATTGTATATCAAAAGTATAAAGGAACAGACAAAAGAAAAACAAATGATATGGTAAAGTATCAGCAAAGATCAAAAACCAACACCAAGGCCTAGCTCTACCAGTTCAGCATCAGTTTTGTGTGCTTTTAGCAAACAAGATGCAAAAAGCTCTTTCAATATACCCTTCTCTTTTTGAATGATGTATACATTACCGCCTAATTTTTCGTAATAAACATCAGGATACAATCCCTTTTTCACATAAAAGCCTAACTGCAGCAGAATGCCTACCCTACCTATTAAAAACTCGTTGCCTATAAATACGGCACTCTTCCAGGATTTGTTCTTTTCCTGGCCAGGCATAACCTCATTGTTATGCATAAAAGCGTACACATCGCTATGATAAGAGTAATCGACACCTGCAAAAGCTTT